>DYNJ01000126.1 GCA_020721085.1 Sulfurovum sp.
ACAGTGCCGGTATCATGCCGGGTATCCGATTTTGGGGCAACAGCTTTGTCTGCGGTGCGCAGGGGGAGATCCTCACGCAGGCGGACAGCCAAAGTGAAACGATTCTTTATGCCGATATAGCCCATGAACGCACCAAAGAGGTACGGGACATCTGGCCATTTTTGCGAGACCGCCGCATCGAATCCTATGCACCGCTTTTGAAGCGCTACTGCGATGACTGTGATTGATGGTGCTTATATTAATCATTACTTTGCTACAATTATTCAATATCAAAACTTGGAGTGAAATATGTATGAAGTAGAGTCTGTCGAGAAGGGCAAGCCGGTTGATTGGAAATTGCCGCCCCGTGAATTTTATGAGGCACTTGGATTTGAGGGGATGCAGGATTTGATGTATCGTTTTTATGATGAGATATATGAGAGCAGTATCGCCAACTTCTTTCCTCAAGATCATAAAGAATTTGACAAGGTCAAAGAGAAAAATACCCGCTTTTTCATCGAGCTTTGCGGCGGACCGAAGGTCTATCAGGAGAGCGCAGATAGCGGGATGGAGCTCAATGAGTATATGCTGCGTATCCATGATGAGTTCTCTATCACTGACAAATCCCGATATGAGTGGCTTGGATGTATGGAGAAGGTACTGCGGGAGACAGATGTGGATCAGAAGCTCATAGACGGCTTTTGGGACTATCTCGAGAAGTTCTCAAGACTCACCGTCAATACATTTCCTGACGGAAGCAAATACTACGCCAATCTCTAGAGAGAAGAGAACTTTCTGGGGAAAATCAAACTACAAAACTCACCCTTAAGGTGGTTTTACTTTCGATCAAAAAACCACATCAGAGCAAAGAGCAGACCCGGTGTTTTGGCGATCGTCTCGTTGAAGATCAATGCTTTGGAATCCTCTATGGACAGTTCGACCACTTCAATCACCTCATCATCTATCCCGCCTCCGTCAGAACATCGCATCGACTCATCCACCTCTGCATAGTAAAGCGTTTGACCACTCCCCGCAAACCCGACAGATGTATAAAATGAAGTGATCTTCTCTACAGTTTCGAGCGGGACTTTGTAACCGCACTCCTCTTCGATCTCCTCTTGGGCGATTTGTTGCAAGCTGATATTTTTGTCCACAAGTCCGGCACACAGCTCTATCGTCATTCCGTCTTGGTTATGGAGGTAAACAGCGGGACGAAACTGCTTGACAAAGATCAGGCTTTTGCGTTCGCGGTGATAGATCAAAACCGCTACACTGTCATGCGCTCTGATGACCTCCCAGTCCTTTTCGCGTCCGTTTTGTCTGTATGTCACCAGTGCGGTATGCACATAATGAGGATCATCCAGGGGGTGCAGTTGGAAATCTTCAATTGTATGTTTCATCACTCTCCTTGGTATTTTGTGTACCTATACAAGTATCATCTGTGCCAGTCCCAAGAAGGCAAAAAAGCCTACTACATCGGTGACTGTTGTCAGCAGTACAGAGCTGGACACCGCCGGATCAGTGCCTATCTTTTTGAGCGCAAAAGGGATAGAGGCACCGAAGAAACCGGCTGCAAAAAGATTGATCACCATAGCCAAGGCGATCACGACTCCCAAGCGCATATCGTGAAACCAAAGAAAAGCGATCAGCCCCATCGCAAATGCAAAGATCAAACCGTTGAGCATTGCGATGATAATCTCCTGACGAATCGACTCTTTGGCTTCAGACCAATTCATCTCACCCAGTGCGATTTGGCGCACCATGATCGTCAGTGACTGTGTGCCGGCATTGCCGCCCATAGAGGCGACGATCGGCATCAAGATCGCCAATGCGACATATTTTTGGATCGTCTCATCAAAGATACCGATCACCAATGAGGCAAAAATAGCAGTCAAGAGATTGATGCCCAGCCAAGTAGCCCTTTTTTTGGTGATAGAGCCGATATCTTTGTCCTCTTCCGTCCCTTCGTCAACCCCGGCCATTTTATAGATCTGATCAGTTGCCCGCTCTTCGATAATATCATAGA
>DYNJ01000083.1 GCA_020721085.1 Sulfurovum sp.
GGATATTTGGACGAAGATGGATGCTCTATTTGGGTGGGCGGGCTTACATTATTATATATGGAAATTCAAAAGTGTATATTGAGGTTGATAGAAAAATGGTATAGTATCAAAAAATCAAAGGCACAAATGATGCTAAGAAGAGTATTTCTATCTAGTAGTATAGCGGGTGGTTTTGCGGCATGGTTCTTTTCGGACGCTTCTGCGGCTCCTGAAAAACTTGATCAAGGTCTTTATGATATCATAGAGGCGGTTCAGCTTCAAATGTTCCCTGCCGGCAACCTCATCCCAAGCGCCGAAAAGTTCCATGCGGCAAAGTTTTTGGAAGAGACTATTTTGCACCCCACATACGACAAAGATCTCAGACAACTTGTCCTGTCAGGCGCCAAACAGCTGCAAACACAAGAGGATAATTTTTTGAATTATTCCCAAAACAAAAAAGAGGAGGTTTTGCGTTCGTTCGAAAAGACTTCTTTGGGTAGAAAATGGCTTGATCAGATCATGATTCTCTCTCTTGAGGGACTTTTGAGCGATCCTATCTACGGAGGAAATGTAGATCAATCAGGGTGGAATGCGCTCCAAACCAAAGGCGGCGAGCCCAGACCCAAAACAAGGTATATCAACTCATGACTCAACATTACGATGCTGTCATAGTAGGCTCAGGAGCGAGCGGGGGCGCAGTGGCTTATACGCTTGCTCATGCCGGCTTCAAAGTAGCGCTCCTGGAAAAAGGCAGACTGATCAAAAGAGATGAATTTTCCAAAGACGAACTGGCGTACTGTCGCAGAAATATCGTAACACCCAATCTTTTTGATGAGTACCATATGATCGAAGAGATGATAGACAGAGACTGGACAGAGACTCCAACCTATCAATCCGGCTGGAGTTTTTGGAATGGGAATATTGTAGGTGGCTCTTCAAATTTTATGAGCGGGATGGTGCACCGTATGCATCCGGATGATTTCAGACTGCTCAGCGCTTACGGAGAGATCGAAAATGCCAATATCGTCGATTGGCCTATCAGCTATGAAGAGATGGAGCCATACTATACACTAGTCGAAACACTTGTTGGTATCTCAGGAGCGGTCAAGCCTCACCTATTCGCTTCACCGCGGAGTACGCCTGATTTTCCACAGCCTCCCACGCTTGAAAACAGAGTTGTCGAACTTTTCGACAAGCACTGTCAAGTATTGGGCTTCACTCCTCTTATCACCCCGCGAGCCATTCTCTCTCAAGACAGAGGAGATCGAAACGGATGCTATTATTCCAATTTCTGCGGCAGCTATGGATGTAGTTCCGGCGCAAAGGGGAGTTCGATGGAGGCGCTTATCAAACCGGCCCTGACGACAGGAAATCTGACACTGATGAGCAACAGCCATGTCACAAAACTTATAGGCGGCAAGGAGCGCGTCACCTCAGTAGAAGTTGTCGATACGATCACGGGTAAGACAAAAAAGCTCTCAGCGAAGATTTTTGTCGTTGCAGTACAGGCGCACGAAAGCGTACGGCTGCTTTTCAATTCTGCCAATATATTTTATCCCAACGGACTTGGCAACAGCAGTGGCGAATTAGGCAAAAACCTCATCTTCTCTGCAGGGGGCTCTGGAGAAGGTGTCTTGCACAAACAAAATCTTGAAGGAATCACTTTCGATGCATTGATGGAGCACGGACTGTTCATGAATCGCTCGCTTCTAGACTGGTATATAATCGATCGTGGGCAAAGAAAAGAGAAGGGCGGATTGGCAGAGTTCATGCTCGAACATCAAAACATCATATTGCGGTCACTCAAATTGAAAAACAGCGATAAAAAACTGAGATGGGGCAAGGATCTGGGAGACGCACTATCGGAACAATTCACCAAAACTAGAACGATTCATTTTGAAGTTTTTAATGACTGGTTGCCTACAGATAACTGCTATGTCACCATAGATCCCGACAGAAAAGACAAATTTGGCATGCCTGTCGGTAAATTGCGCATCTATAGTCACCCGCACGATCTAGAAATTGCTTCCCGTATCGCCAAAAATTGCGAAATGCTTCTTGGGCAGATGGGCGCACGGGAGATCAAAAGCAATATATCGACAATCCCGCCTCAAAATCTCATTGCAGGGGGGTGCCGCTTCGGAAATAATCCAAAAAACTCGGTGCTTAATAAATATTGCCAGTCCCACGACCTGCCCAATCTTTTTATTGCCGATGCCAGCTTTATGCCCACAGGAGGCAGCACTCCTTATACTTGGACGATATTTGCAAATGCTTTTCGCATCGCAGAATATATGACCGATCAGCTCAAAAAAGGTATTTTTTGATTAGTTGGCAAGAGTGATAAATAGGAGATTTTTTGTATGATTTTAATCGCATATTTTATGCTAAATTTCAGTTATATTTAATTTTGAGTTCACTTTTGGTTAATCCTGGTATGTTAGAATCAATTGTTGGATATACACTCTGATGATAGGAATGAGTCTCTGCTGTGGAATTAATGGTGGAATAACTTGAATACAAAGAGGAGTTTGTTTGACACAACAGCATAAACACATGGAGATTCAATGAAAAGATTTATTACATTATTGTTCAGCGTATCGCTCATCTCTACTTTTGGTGTGGCAAAACATTCCAAAATAGAAAACAAATACGAAGCAAAAACCAACAGAAGCACCAAAAAGGGTGCGCAAAAGACAACAAAGTATACCCTTCAAAGCGGTGATACTCTTTTTGCAATCGCCAGAAAAAACAATACCAGCATTGATGCGTTGCGTGAAGCCAACGGTATCGCAAAGGGCGAAGAGCTCAAGATCGGAAGATCGATCAAGATACCATCCGGCACTACTGTTAAAGCAAAGGCAAAGAACGAGCCGACCAAGTTGGTTCTAGAAGATAAAAAAAGTAAAGAGCAAACAAAAGCGGTCTCCAAGCACTCAGATAAAAAGAACAATACAACAGTAAAACATATCGCAACCGCAACAAAGTCCTACAAAGTAAAGAAAAGCGACTCACTTTATTCTATAGCCAAGCGCAACGGCACAACTGTAGCAGAGCTCAAAAAAGCCAATCACTTCACATCAAACAAGAGTCTCAAAGTCGGTCAAATACTTCTTCTCTCTGCTTCTGGCAAAGAGAGCCATCCAAAAACCATCAAACTGACCCAAAAAAATGATAAATTAGAGATCAGAAAAGCATCTTCTAATAGAGTAGTTATAGAGCCTAAGCCCACCAAAAAAAGTTTCTTTGCTCTTTCTGGAGAGGATGGCATTCTCTCAATAGGTCGCACTTCAGCCAAACAAAAAGCGATCCCGCAAGCCGCCCAAAAACATTTGGGCAAACGATACATTTTGGGTGCAACCGGTCCTTACAATTTTGACTGTTCCGGCTTTACCAGCTATGTCTGTAAGAACAACGGCGTATCCCTTCCCAGGACATCTATCGACCAGTCAAGAGTGGGTCAAAAAGTCGCACGTAGTAATCTGAAAGCAGGTGATCTTATATTTTTTGACACATCAAAAAGCAGAAGAGGATATGTCAATCATGTCGGGATCTATATGGGAAATAATAAATTCATACATGCAAGCAGTTCAAAAAGAAAGGTTATCATTACGACATTAGATGGCTCTTTTTATGATTCAAGATTTAAGGGCGGACGACGAATCGCCAGCTAAGAGTACCGCTTCTCTCTAAAATAACCTAATTTCAACACCTCCTCATCTTTGAGGGGTCTCTGATTTATTCAGCTACTAAAATTGCGCCATTGCTCGCGTTAGTCACCAATGCTCTGTATTGTCT
This sequence comes from Sulfurovum sp., assembly GCA_020721085.1. Classification (GTDB taxonomy): domain Bacteria; phylum Campylobacterota; class Campylobacteria; order Campylobacterales; family Sulfurovaceae; genus SZUA-451. The sequence goes on from DYNJ01000083.1 coordinate 3,778, forward strand.
AAGCCATGAACTTTCCAATGGCTTGATCAAAGGTTTAAAGAGCGCTTTTCGCCTAGCAATTTCCTCATCAGTAAGCTTTACCTCAAGAATATAACGATCAACATCTATATGGATCTCATCTCCATCCTGCAACAAACCGATCAATCCACCCTCTGCCGCTTCCGGACTGACATGCCCGATACTTGCTCCTCTAGTGGCACCTGAGAATCGTCCATCAGTGATCAATGCTACTTTATCGCCCAGCCCCATCCCCATGATGAGGCTAGTCGGCGAGAGCATCTCCTGCATCCCTGGTCCCCCCTTGGGTCCTTCGTAGCGGATCACTACGACATTGCCTGCCTTGACTTTGCCATGGATAATACCCTTGATCGCTTCATCTTGAGAATTAAAACAGACTGCAGTACCGGTAAACACACGATCACCGATGATGCCAGCCGTCTTGATAACCGCACCCTGATCTGCCAGATTACCATAAAGTATAGCGAGTCCGCCAACTTGAGAATATGGATTGTCAATCGTATGGATGATCGAAGTATCGATGATCTTGGCATCTTTGATGCGCTCATATAGCATCTCTCCTGTGATCGTTAGGTTGTCAAACAAGATACCATCACCACGTTTTTTCATCTCATGCATGACTGCACTGACACCGCCGGCTCTGTTAATATCCTCCATATGTACTGTAGCAAGTGATGGAGAGATCTTGGCAATATGCGAAACTTTTTTACTGACACTGTTGATATCCGACAGGTTGAAATCCACGCCTGCCTCTTTGGCGATCGCTAGCATATGAAGTACCGTATTTGAGCTTCCGCCCATCGCCATATCTACAGCAAAAGCATTATAGACAGCATTTTGATTGAGGATATTGCGCAGCTTAAACTTTTCACTTTTGATATTGTCTTTGGCTATTTCACAAATGCGTCTGGCTGCCTTGCGGTAAAGCTCACCTCTCTCAGGAGTCAGGGCAAGAATCGTACCGTTGCCAGGCAGCGCTATCCCCATAGCCTCCATAAGTGTATTCATAGAGTTTGCAGTGAACATACCCGAACAACTCCCCCCGCTTGGACAGGCGTTGCACTCTATCTCTGTCAGCTTAGCTTCGTCAATTTCTCCCGCACTAAATTGTCCTACCGCTTCAAATGCGGTCGCAAGATCTATCGGTGTACCGTCCTTAAGATGTCCAGCCGCCATCGGTCCACCAGAGACAAATACAGTAGGCACATTGACTCTCAAAGCACCCATGATCATACCCGGAACGATTTTGTCACAATTAGGGATCGCGATCATGGCATCCAGTTTGTGCGCATTCATCACAGTTTCGATAGAGTTTGCGATGATTTCGCGGCTTGGAAGCGAGTAGAGCATACCGTCATGCCCCATGGCAATGCCGTCATCCACCCCTATCGTGTTAAATTCAAAAGGGATACACCCATTGGCACGGATCTCCTCTTTGATCAACTCTGAAACTTTATTGAGAAAAAAATGTCCCGGAATGATCTCAATAAACGAGTTGGCTACCCCAATGAACGGTTTGTCAAAATCCTCATCTTTGAGTCCGGTAGCTCTCAGCAAACTTCTGTGCGGAACCCTGCTGAAACCCTGCTTTATTTCATCACTTCTCATCTTCAATATCCTGTATTTTATTTGTATTCATTATATCACATTCCGGCTTCTGGTCTCTTTTGTGGTTATTTATTTATACATACTCTTTACTTTTTAAATAAAAATGGGTATAATTACACTCCATTTTACGCTTGCAGTACGCGGAAGTAGCTCAGTGGTAGAGCACGACCTTGCCAAGGTCGGGGTCGCGGGTTCGACCCCCGTCTTCCGCTCCAGTTTGATCATGATCTTTAAAAGTATAAAATAGACAATAAGTGCCACATGCCCGGATGGTGAAATGGTAGACACAGGGGACTTAAAATCCCCCGGCTATTGCAGCTGTGCCGGTTCGAGTCCGGCTCCGGGCACCACTTTTATATTTGACGGAGCCATCGCCAAGCGGTAAGGCCGCAGCCTGCAAAGCTGCTATCCCCGGTTCAAATCCGGGTGGCTCCTCCACTGATTAAGTTCAAATTAAATTGTTTTTTATCTTTTTTTAGATAAAATTCATTTCTATTTATCATCATCGGGAGATGGTAGAGCGGTTGAATACACCGGTCTTGAAAACCGGCGAGGGTAACACCTCCGGGGGTTCGAATCCCCCTCTCCCGGCCACCAGTTTTAAAATAGAATGACAAATCATACCTCAAAATAGCCAAAACTGCACACTTGCTACACAAAAATCAATTATACTTCCTGCTGTACCACATTTTAATCAAAGGGGTAGCTCATGCAGTCACTGATCAAATACATTAAAGGCGTGCTTGAAAAAGGGCGGGATATCGTCTTGCTTGCGGCAAGGGTAACGATAGCATACGGTTTTTATGAACCTGCTATGCATAAATGGTCAGATATAAATGCTGTTGCAGCATGGTTTGGTACGATCGGGATACCTTTGCCTACACTCAATGCTTATTTGGCGGCGACTACAGAGATCACCGGTGTGGTCTTACTCGCATTGGGGCTTTTTACGCGCCTGATCTCTGTGCCGCTTATCATAGTGATGATCGTGGCGATCGTGACAGTGCATCTGCCCAACGGATTTAGCGCAGGCGACAAAGGATTTGAGATACCTCTTTATTATATGTTGTTTCTGGGTCTATTTGCATCATTTGGTGCCGGAAAGTTTAGTCTTGATCATCTTCTTTTTGGAGATGATCAATAAAAAAGGATATACCATGAGAAAAACAATCATAGCAATCTCTATCGTAGCATTAGGAGTTTGGGCCACTACGATCACTGCAGGTACAAACCTGATGGGCGAAAAAAACTCCATAGAACAGTTCAATGAAGACGACAATAAAAGCAAAGGTAAATGCGGCACCGGAAAGTGTGGATGATTTTGTCTCTGCCATAAGACCTCCTTATATGGAGGTCTTTCTTTAGGGCACCTCTAAAAACCCCTTAATGGATATAGAAGCCTAAATTTTGGATAAATTATAAGGCAAATTTTTGAAGGACTAGCTGAAGCTAATTCGAAAAAATTTAACGCAATAATTTGCAAAAAGGCGGCTTCCCTTTGGGCTTGTATGCCATTTTATATTTCTTCGTTGCCTTGATTTGATTTGCAATAAGCAAACCTGCATCAAGGCGTCTAGAGCTATCTTATGGCATACAAGCTATACCGTCAAGGGGTTTTTAGAGGTGCCCTTTAATCTTTCAAGCTTTACCAAAATCCTTGTATAATAACAGATCAAAATACAAAATTTGACAATGTATCAAAGGAGAGTATTCCGTGAAAGAGATTTTATTTGCTTGTATTGTCTTCGCCGTCTTGATGAGCGGATGCGAATCCAAAGAGGAGCAAGAGCGGGCGAGACAAGCAGAGCTGATCAAATCAGAGCAGCTCAAAAAAGAAGAAGCCCAGCGACAAGCCGCCCAAGAGATACCCACGCTGTCAAAAATCGGTGTATCTACAGATGACGGCAAGATCGTGATAGACACCAATAAAGCCAAAGAGTTTTTCGGCAAATGGCATCAAAATCTAGACAGTAAATCCAAAGAGTTAGATAAAGAGCTCAAAGAGGGCAATCTCACTATCACAAACTCGATAGGGATCGAAGCAACACAAGAAAAAGTCAGTATCGATCTCAACAAAACACGAAATTTCCTAGAAGGATGG
>DYNJ01000011.1 GCA_020721085.1 Sulfurovum sp.
AGGGTAGTTAAAATTGAGCTCTGAAGAGTGTAATCCTAGATAATTTTCACTGTATTCGTCTAGTCCTACAATGGGTCCAATAGCGCTTCCTATAAACATCTGATCAATAATTAAAAGTTCAAAGGCTCTTTTGACATAGATGATTATATCACTGATGGAGATAAAAATTTCTCCAAAAAACTTCATTAGATTTTGTTGATAATCCGCATGAATGGTCTTGAGCCCCTCGGTCTCTAGAATCTTAAAAAATTCATCCTGACTGATTTTGACTTCATACTGTTCAGAATATTTTTCATAAATCTGCTCCAAAGAATACTCGATCGCTTTTGAGTAGATAAGTTTGCCATTTTTATAAAAGGTAATAGAGGCGTCATTTAGACCAAAATAGACAAAACAATGAACACCATTACTATTTAGTATATCTTTTCGGTAAAGTTGTCTATAAAGCAACGGTGCCGGGACAATAAAATCGATATATTTAATCTCTGTTGCAATCTCTTTAAATCGCTCCGCCAGTATCGATAGTTCGGCAATAAATACATTAAAGACACGCAGATCTCCCGATCTGTTCCCTTCATCATATCGGATCAAATACTCTTTTGCCTGATCAAGCCCCAACTCTTCATATGCTTTTATTTCGATAACATCTCTTAGGTCTTCGTGCGGGATATTTTGACTCACTTCTATGGTGGTCATGATCATATCTTTGGCAGCAAGATAAGAGATAATCAAATTTGAACTGCTATAAGAGAGTTTTCCCAGCCGCTTAAGTTTTAATTCACGCAAAGTATAAAACTGTTTCATGTAAACATTTGCGGTCATGATACTTTTAATTTTCGATTTCTTTTCGCTCATCTCTTCGCTTCCTTGTGTATAGCCCACATTATATATGTTATAATATTAAAGTTTTCTTATATAAGCAGAAGTTTTAAAATATTTACAATTTTTTTTGAGTTTAGTGGCCATTTTACAAATATTACAGGATATAACCGAACTCTCCTAGCGTCTCTTTGTCTTTACTCCACCCTTTTTTGACAGAGACAAATAGACTAAGATATATCTTTTTGCCGCTAAAAAGCTCGATTTGCTTTCGCGCCGTTTTCCCTACTCGTTTGATCGTTTCACCTTTGTTGCCGACGATGATTCCCTTTTGCGTCTCTTTTTCGACAACGATCGTCGCATATATCTTATCTATTGTTTCACTCTCTTCAATCCTGTCGATGATCACATCGCTTTCGTACGGGATTTCATCGCTAAGATTTTCAAAGACGGCCTCGCGGATCAGCTCTTTGTAGATATCACGGATATTGTCTGTTGTTAGGATCTCGGGATCATAAAGAAACGGTGATTGCGGAAGATATTTGATCACAATATCCAAAAGCTGCGTCTTGCCTACGCTTTTGGAGACCGAAAATGGGATGATCGCCTCAAATTTATCTTGATATTTTTGATATTCGCCCAGCTTTTTGAGGAGATCTTGCTGTCTGACCTGATCTATCTTAGTCAAGATGATGATATGTTTTGCTGTTTTTGACTGAGGAAGGGCAAGAAATTTCTCATATTCTGTAAGTTTGTCGCTTGCCGGCGCCAAAAATAGGATAAGATCGCAATCGCCCATCGCTTTTAGAGCTTCATCAAGCATGAACCGGTTGAGCAATCGTTCTTTTTCATGGATGCCGGGGGTATCGACCAAAATAATCTGTACATTTTTGTGCATCACGATGATATTCATCCTCTTTCTGGTCGCTTGTGCCTTTTGTGATACCATCGCCAGCTTCTCGCCGACCAGGTGATTGAGTAAGGTACTTTTACCTGCATTTGGACGCCCCACTACCGCTACAAATCCAGCTCTGCTTTCGTCCTCTTCTCTCATTGAGTTATCCTTATAATATATACCGCGTCATATCCTCGTCTTCTACTACTCTGCCTAGCTTATCCTTGACTAATCTTTCTGTGATAGTGATCGCTTCGCCACTGTGCTCATCTGCACCAAAACTGATCTCTTCAAGGATCTTCTCCATGACCGTATGAAGCCTGCGTGCACCGATATCCTCAGTTTTCTCATTGGCGACAAATGAATAGTGCGCTATTGCTCTCAGTGCGGCTTCCTCAAATACCAGATCAACGCCCTCGACATTCAAGAGTGCTTGATACTGCCTGATCAAAGAGTTTTTGGGCTCCGTGAGGATACGATAAAGTATCTCTTGGGTTAAACTGTCAAGCTCCACTCGCAACGGAAATCGTCCTTGAAGTTCAGGGATGAGATCGCTTGGTTTGGTCAGATGAAATGCGCCCGCTGCTATAAACAGGATATGATCAGTGTTGATCATACCTAGCTTTGTATGCACAGCACTTCCCTCCACGATAGGCAAAAGATCCCTCTGGACACCCTCTTTGCTGGGATCTTGTCTGCTTTGGCTGCCGGAGGATACTGCGATCTTGTCGATCTCGTCGATGAATACAACTCCTCCTTTTTCCACTTTGGCAATAGCGATCTCTTTGAGCTTATCCTCATCGAAAAGTTCTTCGCTCGCCTTGATCTCAAGGATCTTTTTCGCCTCTTTGACGGTCACCTCTTTCTCTTTGCCTTTTTTGTTCAAGCCGCCCAGCACTTTGCTGATTGACTCTTGCACATTGATCACCTGAGGCCCAAAACCGCTGTCAAACACATCCGTTCCACCTGATGGCATCTCTACTTTGATGATGAGATGATCGAGCTCCCCTCTGGAAAATTTTTGTTGCATTCTCTCAAATGTGGCATTGTATTCAATATGTTTTTGTTCGTTTGCGGTAGGCGGCAGAGGAGGAAGAAGTTTTTCGATGATTTTGTTTTCTATATAAGCTTCGATCTTTTCTCTGTTGTTTTCGTTTTCGCTGTCTCTGGTGAGCTTCAATGCCACAGAAGCCAGATCGCGGATCATTGACTCCACATCTCTGCCCACAAAACCAACTTCTGTATATTTGCTGGCTTCTACTTTTATAAAAGGAAGCTCCATCATCTTTGCCAGGCGTCTGGCGATCTCTGTCTTGCCAACCCCTGTGCTTCCGATCATAAGAATATTTTTGGGGATTACATCATTTTGTATATCCTCGGATAGCTGCATCCTTCTGTAGCGGTTGCGCAAAGCGATGGCGATCGTCTTTTTGGCATCATTCTGACCGATCACATACTGATCGAGAAACTGTACAATCTCTTTGGGTGTTAAATGCTCCATTTGACCTCCTGTCACACAAGCTCAAGCGTTTGAATAGCGGTATTGGTATAAATACAAAGTTCACCGGCTATTTTCAGAGACTCTTTGACTATGTCAGCCGCTCCAAGCGTACTGTACTTGTCCAGTGCACGGGCTGCCGAGATCGCATAGCTGCCTCCGCTTCCGATCGCGGCGATCTTGCCGTCTTGCGGCTCTACCACATCCCCTGTACCGCTGAGTATAAAGATATGCTCTCTATCCAAGACGATCATCATGGCTTCAAGCTGACGCAGGTGCCTGTCTTTTCTCCACATTTTGGAAAACTCTATCACTGAGCGGAACAGATCACCCTTTTTTTCATTGAGGATATTTTCAAACATATCAAAAAGATTAAACGCATCAGCCGTACTTCCGGCAAACCCTCCCAATACCTTGCCGTGATGGAGCGTACGGATCTTAGTGGCATTGCTTTTGAGCACCGTGTTGCCGAATGTCACCTGGCCATCACCTCCGATCACCGCTTTGTCTGCACCTCTATATGCAAGTATCGTAGTCGCGTGAAACATTATTCTACCCCGTCCACCCTTACGCTGAGCGTTGCATGGATACCGTGACCCAATTTGGCATCAACTTCATGAATACCAGTGGATTTGATCGGTTTTTTCAATACGATATGTTTTTTATCCAACTCGATCTTGCATTGCTCTTGGATCGCATTGGCAATGTCTGTATTGGTCACAGAACCTTTGATCCCTACCGGTGCTATATGCTTTTGTATCACAATGGGGCTTGCTTCCAACGCGGCTTTTTCACTCTCAAGGCGGGCAAGCTCATCTTTGAGCTCTTGAGCTGCTCTGACCTGATCCGCCTTCCAGTTTTCGATCACATCCGGAGTTGCCAGCCTCGCAAATCCTTTGGGTATGAGAAAATTCTGACCATATCCCTCTTTAACCTCTTTGATCTCACCTACTTTGCCTAGACTTTTAAGATCTTTGATCAATAATACTTTCATTCGCGCTATCCTTGCACTAAAATTTAATATTATTTTACCCAGTTTTTCATAGAGGTTTGATGAGTGGCTCTGAAACTGTGCTACAATCACCAAAAAATTTAAACGAGAAGATCATGTTTCAAGAATTCAGTCCTATACAATTAGAAGAGTTTCCAAATACTCTTGAGCAAATGCTTGACCGTCAAAGAGAAGAGATCGACAAGATCGTCCGAAGCGATGCTGCAGATTATGCACAAATCCTGAAGCCGCTCCAAGATTTTGACGAAAAGCTTTCTCTGTTTTTCACACCGCTTGCCCACCTCAATGCTGTACAAAACTCACCTGCTACACAAAAGGCTTACGAAAACTCTTTGCCGCTGCTTTCTAAGTTTAGCAGTGAAATGTCGCACAATAAAGCCCTCTTTGACAAAATCCGGCAGATCGCTACAGACGATGAGGAGCCCAATGTTGTTGTAAAAGATGAGATCCGTGATTTTATCCTCTCCGGCGCCGAACTGCCAGAAATTGACAAAAAACGGCTTGAGGAGATCTCTTTGAGACTGAGCGAACTGGGCAACCGCTTTTCACAAAACCTTCTGGATGCCACCAACAGCTATGAGCTTATCATCAAAGAGGCAAAAAATGTCAAAGGCATCCCTGAGAGTGACTTGGCGATAGCCTTGATACAACATGAAGAGCAAGAGGCATGGAGATTTACACTGCAGATGCCGAGCTATTTGGCATATATGACCTACGGCACTGATCGCACTTATCGCGAAGCACTCTACAAGGCATACACGACCCGCGCACCCCAAAACGGTGAAGTGATCGATGAGATACTTAGACTCAAAGAGGAGAAGGCGAAACTTCTCGGATTTGACAACTATGCAATCTATGCGCTGCAGACACGGGATGCGCAAAGCGAGGCAGAGGTGATCGCATTTCTGGAAAAACTTATCGCTCTTTCGCTCAAACAAGGCAGAGAAGAGCTTGAAACACTTAAAAAGTTTGCGAAAAATACCGATGGTATCGATGAGCTTCAAAGCTATGATGTGAGCTACTACAGTGAAAAGCTCAAAAAAGAGCTGTTTAGCTATGACGATACGATGACTAAGCCCTATTTTGAACAGCACAGAGTGCTACAAGGGATGCTTGAGATCGTCTCCGAGCTTTTCGGAGTCCGATTTGCTCCTGTCAGGTCGGCTGTATGGAATGACAAAGTTCAAGTTTTTGATATCTATGATCTCCAGAGCGAGGGTGGCACTCAAGAGGAGCTTAGCGGGCGTATCTACTTCGATCTGGAAACCAGAGAAGAGAAAAGGGGGGGCGCATGGATGAATGACTGGGAGACGCATTTCATAGACAGTGCGGGCAAGAAGCATTTGGCATCAGCTTTTATCGTCTGCAATTTCTCCCCCTCATCTGAGTCCATACCAAGCCTACTGCGCCACGATGATGTCGTTACGCTTTTTCATGAGATGGGACATGCGATCCACCATCTCTTTGGCAAATGCCGCGAACGATCACTCTCCGGCATCAACGGTGTCGCATGGGATGCAGTCGAATTTCCTTCCCAATTTTTGGAAAATTTCGCTTTTGAGGGGGTGATTTTGAAGCGCTTTGGATTTCACTATGCAAGCGGTGAGCCTATACCTGACATTTTGCTGACCAAGATCAAAGAGACCAAAAACTATCAAGCTGCTCTTGGCATGCTGCGACAGCTTGAATTTGCCCTTTTTGACTTCAAACTTCACCAAAAACTCTATCAAGGAGATGAAATACAAAATCTTCTTGACCTTATACGAAAAACTACATCACTGCTGACACCTCCGTCATACAATAAATTTCAGCATGGTTTTTCTCATATCTTTGGCGGCGGCTATGCTGCCGGGTACTATAGCTACAAATGGGCGGAACTTCTCAGTGCCGATGCTTTTTTCGCCTGCCTGGATGAAGAGACGGGCATCGACAAAGCCAAGGCAAAAGGATACAAAACATATATTTTAGGCAAAGGCGGTTCAAAAGAGATGGGCGAACTCTATCAGGAGTGGCTGGGTCGCAAACCAGATCCTGGCAGCCTGATCAGACTTTATGAAATTTCAAGCTAAGGAGAACAAAATGCATCTACTCAAAGAAAATCTATACTTGATAGTTACGATCATTGTTATTTTTGCGATTACCCTCGCAGGAGCGGTATTCAGCCCCACATTTTCCGAGCAAAAAAGCTTTTTAGAATTATTTGTACTCATGGGGGGCCTATTGTTCGTCTTTAGCCTTCTTGTGATCCTGGCAACGATCGGTTTTCGCTCTTTTGCGCTTTATCTGGCTCTGTTTTTGGCGGTCACGATGGCATTGTTGGGCATAGAAGCGACTTTGCTTGTTATTATATTGACATATCTTGTGTGGGGATTGGGTTTTGGGATCGAGCTGCTGCTTCTGGATAATGGAGTCGAAAGTGCTATGGGGTGGTTTAAGGAACGATATGACTTCAAGAGCTTCAGACTTGAATACTATACATTTTATCCAATGATTATCGTACTATACATTTTGATAGAGTTTCTGCCAAACCTGCTCTACAAAGAACCTATCAGCCGCTTTTCGCCTGTGGAGATTTTTGAGAAGATGAAAAATATTCTCGACAAAAAATCATAGAAATCAAATTTTTCCGCAAGCAACAAAGCATGGCATGCTGATGCCTCGACAAGCTCAGCATGAAAGGATTGTGATATTTCCTACTTCTTACCGATCAAGCCGGCGATTCTGTTGGGCTGTTTTTTTCCTTCGATGATAAATCTCAGTGCATTAAGACGGATAAATCCTTCGGCATCAGCTTGATTATATACCTCATCTTCTTCAAATGTAGAGTGCGCCTCACTGTAAAGAGACAATTTTGATGATCTGCCCACGACCATCACATTTCCTTTGTAGAGCTTGAGACGCACATCGCCTTCGACATTCTCTTGCGTCGCATCGATCGCGGCTTGGATCATCTTGCGTTCAGGAGACCACCAATAGCCAGTATAGATAAGCTTGGCATATCTGGGCATCATCTCATCTTTGAGATGCGCCTCTTCTCTGTCGAGCGTGATAGACTCGATCGCTCTATGCGCTTTGAGCATGATAGTCCCGCCCGGAGTCTCATAGCACCCTCTCGCCTTCATCCCGACATAGCGATTTTCTACGATATCGACACGCCCGATACCATGCTTGTTGCCATAGTCATTGAGCGTTTTCAACAATGTTGCCGGACTCATCTCTTCGCCGTTGATCGCGACCGGGTCGCCTTTGCGGTAGCTGATCGTGATATATTCTGCTTTATCAGGCGCATTTTCCGGAGAAACAGTCCAAAGCCACATATCCTCTTCAGGCTCGGCGCTTGGGTCTTCGAGGATCTGCCCCTCGTATGAGATATGCAAAAGGTTTGCATCCATAGAATAAGGCGATTTTTTGCCTTTTTTGTCGATCTGTATGCCATGTTCATCTGCATACGCCAAAAGCTTTTCACGGCTGTTAAGATCCCACTCTCTCCATGGGGCTATCACTGCTATATCAGGATTGAGACTCAGGTATCCCAGCTCAAAACGCACCTGATCGTTTCCTTTGCCTGTCGCTCCGTGGCTCACGGCATCTGCGCCTGTCTGTTCAGCTATCTGTATCTGTTTTTTGGCGATTAGAGGCCGCGCAATCGAAGTACCCAAGAGATACTCCCCCTCATATATAGCATTGGCACGAAACATCGGAAATACATACTCACTCACAAACTCTTCTTTGAGATTCAAGATAAAGATATTCTCCTCTTTGATGCCAAGATCAAGAGCCTTCTGGCGTGCCGGTCCGACCTCTTCGCCCTGTCCGATGTCTGCTGTAAATGTCACCACTTCACAGCCATACTCATCTTGAAGCCATTTAAGAATGATACTGGTATCAAGCCCACCGCTATATGCAAGAACTGCTTTTTTTATCTCTCTTTTTGCCATGAGTAGAACCTTTAGATAAATATTTAGTGCGATTTTACCATAAGATAAGTTAAGAGCACCTCCTTATAGATTTTTTGCTATAATTGATTCAAAAAATATAAGGAACGCCATGAAATTAGGTGTCAATATCGACCATATAGCCGTACTGAGAGAGGCTCGCCGGATTGCTGATCCTGATCCGCTGGATGCACTCAGTATCGTCAAGCGTTCCGGCGCAGACCAGATCACCATACACCTTAGAGAGGATCGCCGCCATATCCACGACAATGACGCTGAAAATATCGTCAGGCTCTCTGCACTCCCTGTCAATCTCGAATGCTCTACGGCAAAAGAGATCATCGATATCGTAAGCCGTCTCAAACCACACCGCGCCACGATCGTCCCCGAGAAACGCGAAGAGGTGACAACCGAGGGGGGACTCGCAGTCACCGGAACACAAACAGCCCTAAAAAAAGCCATCGAACAACTCCATAATGCCCAGATCGAAGTCTCGCTCTTTATTGATCCTAGTCTGCAGAGTATTGAAGCAGCAGCGGAACTAGGTGCCGAGTGGATCGAATTTCATACGGGAAAATATGCAAATATCTATGCGATGCTCTACAGCAACCTGCGCGATACCCCCTACAATATCCCCCAGCTCGACCTTCCTAGAGCCACACTCAAAAAGATGCTACACGATGAGCTCAAAATGCTTCGCTGCCTGAGTGTCGATGCTGCTAAGATGGGATTGAGGGTTGCAGCAGGTCATGGTCTCAACTACCACAACGTCAAAGAGATCGTAGAGATCGAAACGATCGAAGAGCTCAATATCGGACAATGCATCATCGCTCGCTCCATCTATACAGGACTCGAACAAGCGATCCTTGATATGCGTGCTTTGATGCTCAGATAGGTAACGACTCTTTATGAAACGCATCGCGATCTCTGTGGGTGACCTCAACGGTATCGGTATAGAATTGGCGCTTAGAAACCATCATCACCTTATCCAAGAGGTTATTCCTGTTTATTGTATCGACTCTGCGATGTTGAATCAGGCGGCGAAACAACTTGATATTCCTATTCCGGATAACTTCAAAACTATAGAGAAGATAGCCGAACCCTTCACGATCCGACCGGGCAGTATCGATGCCAAGAGCGGACACTATAGTTATGCTTCTTTTGTCAAAGCAGTAGAGATGGCTCGAGAGGAAGAGGTCGATGCCATCGTCACCCTGCCGATCCATAAAAAAGCGTGGGAACTGGCCGGTATCAGCTATAAAGGACATACCGATGCACTTCGGGATATTTTCGATGCCAAGGCGATCATGATGCTGGGATGCCCTCAGATGTTCGTAGCGCTCTTTACCGAGCATATCCCTCTAAAAGATGTAGCAAAAAGCATAAACCAAAAAGATTTGACACGATTTTTGATCGATTTCTATCTTACCGCAAAGCCATCAGGCAAAGTAGCCGTACTCGGTCTCAATCCCCATGCCGGAGATGACGGAGTACTAGGCGATGAAGAGTTTATCATCAGACAAGCTATCATAGGAGCGCATACTGCCATAGGAGCTGAGGTCTTCACCTGTCCGTTGGTACCCGATATCGCTTTCACACCACGAATCAGAGCCGGATATACTCATTATGTCGCAATGTACCACGATCAAGGGCTCGCGCCTCTGAAGGCTCTTTATTTTGACGAAAGTATCAACATATCCCTCAATCTGTCTATACTGCGCACCTCGGTAGATCACGGTACCGCATTTGACATCGCCTACAAAGGAGCGCAACTGAGCAGCCAAAGCTATATCAATGCGATCAGGTATATTATAGATCATAAAAACTCCTGAACAATGCAACAATTTGACCCTGGAATAAATTTAGGGTGACGGATATTTGGCCATTGTAAACCTGTTTCGGAATCTATTAAAAAAGCTTGATCTCTTCCGTCACTTCGCACTGATCATTCATCTTTGATGCCAAGCGGTCTTTGCACTGCCAGCATAGATAACGATAATTTTGCATATCATAGTAGATATGCTCTCCCTCAGCTAAGTCGCTATAGCACTCCCCGCATACATTAGTGACATGCAACAAAATATTTTTATCGGCTATCTGATCTACGAAGCACTGTTCAGTCATGAATACTAACTCCATCTAGTTTGTCGATCATCTCTTTGGCTTCAGTTATCTCAGAATCGATCTCATAAGCTTTTTTATACGATTCCAACGCTTCAGATTTTCTGTCAAGGTCATAAAGAGTATTGGCAAAATTGAAATAATGAGGAGCATATCCGGGATCCAGTTCGATTGAACGACGATGGTGCACAAGTGCCCCTTCGTCATCTTCTAGTTTGTGCAATACATTGGCAAGTGCGCCATGCGTCATATCATCATTTGAATTGCTCTGTAAAACTTTAAGGTAGCTCTCTTTGGCTCCGGCGTAATCACCCATGGCATTGAGGACATACCCATATCGACTGAGTACATCCTGGTTTTCTCTATCTACAATCAAAGCGCTTTGCAGAGCCTTTTTCGCTTCAGCAAAATTACCTTTTTGTACAGATTCATCTGCTATGACAAACAACTGCTCCAAACGACTAGACTTCACCGCAGGGCGCGAAAATATCTTATCGGGACGACTCACTCCGCCGATGGGCTCATCACTATGCCTTGCTTCAAAATCAACCCCCCGCTTAGGATAATCTTCGCTAAAAAGCTTTTTGAAAAAAAGATAAAAAATAACCATCGCACTTATAAAAAGAATAAGTTGAAAAAATGTCATATCTGCTCCATATTTGATAATGGTATCATAGATTAATCTTGCTTAAAATTAGAAATTTGTCATAATTTGCCTTACTCCAAAATTCAAACATTTCAACCCTTCTATAGGCATATGGTGAACAGGAAACACTGTTTCCTAACATTTGAATTGTGAAGCGATGCGTGCTATCGCATCATCCATCTCTTCTTTGGACTTAAATAAAAATGAATGTTTTTCGCCATCTTTGAGATGAACAAAAATACCAAAACCTTCCAACTCCACTCTCCCTCTGGACTCGATCTCCAGCCACTCAAGGCTCACCTGTGTCGTCTCATCGCCCACTCCGGTCTTTACGATCGCAGCTGGATAAAGCTGTATGATATCAGCCGTATCAACTGTCATATTTTGTATTGCAATTGTCATAAAGTGATTATAGTATAATTCGTCAAATATTCAAAGGAGAGCCAATGAGCCTGAAAGAAAAGATTAAAGAAGATATCAAAGAGGCTATGAGAAGCAAAGATACTGCCAAAAGAGACACACTTCGCAATATCCAAACCGCCATCAAACAGATAGAGGTAGATGAGCGTATAGAGCTCGATGATGCCACCGTAGAAAAGATATTGATGAAATACGCCAAACAGCGCGAAGAGGCAAAAACTCAATTTGCCGCAGGCAACCGCATGGATTTAGTCAACAAAGAAGAGGCGGAACTTAAGGTCATATCTGCTTATTTGCCAAAACAGCTCAGTGACAGCGAGCTTGAAGCGATACTCAAAGAGGTGATCGTCTCTACGGGCGCAACTTCCGTCAAAGATATGGGCAAGGTGATGGGCGCCGCCAAAGATGCTATTGGCAGCCGAAGCGATGGCGGAAGAATCAATCAAATCGTCAAATCACTACTTTCTTGAGCAAGAACACATAGATTACTATATTCGAGATTTCTGATTAAGTGGTTTGCCGCTCTTCGTTCACAATGACTGGCAAACCGTCACCCTAAATTTATTTCATGCTCTAATGAATAATTTTACAGAGAGTTTATTTTACAAC
The DNA here is from genome assembly GCA_020721085.1 of Sulfurovum sp. Taxonomy (GTDB): domain Bacteria; phylum Campylobacterota; class Campylobacteria; order Campylobacterales; family Sulfurovaceae; genus SZUA-451. The sequence continues at coordinate 11,956 of DYNJ01000011.1, forward strand.
TCAAAACCGACACTAACCTCTTTTGCTACAATCTGCCGGTTTCTATAAACTGAATCTGTTGCATAATCTGTTGCAACTTTTGCCGAGGATCGCTATCTTTGTAGATCGGTCTGCCGATCACCGGAAAATCCACCCCCTCTTTAAATGCCAGATCAAGAGCCGCGACTCGCTGCTGATCTCCGGCATCTTCTCCAAAAGGGCGGATACCCGGACAGAGAGTAAGGAAACTATCCTGTGTGGCTTTCTTGATCGCCCTGCTCTCAAATGCCGAACATACCACCCCGTCAAGTCCGTTCTCAAAACTCATCTTCGCAAACTGCAACGCTCTCTCGTCGATACTCTCTCCATAAATTTTTTGAAATCCGGTCTCATCAAAAGAGGTCAGCGCCGTCACTGCAAGCACCAAAGGGCGTGTTTCGTACTTTTGCAGCCTCTCCATCACAGTACACATCGCTATCTCACCCGCACTGGCGTGGATATTGAACATATCGACACCAAGCCGGGCGATCTCTTCGGCGGCATCTGCCATAGTGTTCGGGATGTCATATAGCTTGAGATCAAGAAAGATTTTAAAATTTGGATTGATCGCTTTGAGTAATTTGATGAACGATTTACCATCGCGGATAAAACTCCTAAACCCGATCTTGAGCCAAATATCATAACTGTTTAGAGCCTTAGCCAAGTCGATATTTGCCTCTATCGACGGCAAATCAAGCGCAACACACAATTTCATACAAAACCCCTTAAACTATAATTGGTATAATAACCTAAAATTTAACAATAAGGACTAAATATATGTTTGGTAAAAAAATGAAAGAGTACAATCCTACCAAAGAGGAGCTGGACAAACTCCAATATGCAAGAATTAAAACAAATAAAGCAACGATTTGGGTCAAACTCTATCCGGAAGCTGCACCTGTTACAGTAGCAAACTTCGCCGAGCTTGCAAACGCGGGCTTTTATGACAATCTTAAATTTCACAGAGTCATCCCCGGCTTTATGGCACAGGGCGGATGTCCGCATTCCGGACCCAAAGGATCTGCTTCGATGGCAGGCACAGGAGGACCGGGTTGGGCGATCGCTTGTGAAACCGGCAACGGTATCAAGCACAAAAGAGGCTCTTTGTCTATGGCGCACGCCGGTAAAAACACAGGCGGAAGCCAGTTTTTCATCACTTTTGTACCGACGCCGCATCTCAATGGCGTACATACAGTATTTGGCGGTATCGAAGATGAAGATGTGGATAGCTTCATGGGACTTGACTCTATCGCCCAAAATGACATGATTGAAGAGATCAAGGTCTTTCAGACAAGAGAATAGAAAAAGTGGCACTTCGACAAGCTTAAGGAAAACGGAGCGAAGAGTGAATAGAACTCTTTGGACAATTCGGCGATTAGACCCTGAAACAAACTCGGATTATGCAGTAGGGCTTGCCTAAGCAGTGCCGATGCTTGAAGTAGTGGGATTTTGATAAATTTCGAAGGACTACCAAAAGGTAATTCAAGAAATTTAGCGAAAGTCCAATGCTGCAATGATTGGCGTTGATTGGGTGAATTCTATTGCATAATCCGAGTTAAATTCAGGGTGACGGTTTATTGGCCATTGCGAGCGAAGCATGGCAATCCATTTAATCAGAGGTCTCATATAGCAAACAGAGGGAGTTTAAAAATGCACGGATTTTATCGTATCGCCTGCGCTGTCCATCGTACTGCCGTAGCCAACCCCCAATCCAACAGTGACGAGGTGGTTGCTCTCATCCGAGAGGCATCCAGGCGCGATGTAGGTATCGTCGTCTTTCCGGAGCTTACACTCACCGGATACACTGCCGGCGATCTTCTGTTCCAGCAAGCACTCTACGAGAGTCAAAACCAAGCGTTATCTGCCATCATCGAGGCAACCAAAACCATAGATACGATCGCCATCATTGGCATAATGCTGCTCGATGCCAATCGCCTCTACAATTGTGCCGCCGTAATCCAAAAAGGCAAAATACTCGGCATCGTACCAAAAAGCTATCTGCCAAACAACAAAGAGTTCTACGAGAAAAGACAGTTTGACAGCGGCAAAGATATCGTCCGTTTGACAACTGATTTTTTGGGCGCAGATGTGCCTTTCGGGGTCGATCTGCTCTTTGGCGACGGCACTGATCTTCTTTTTGGGATCGAACTGTGCGAAGACCTCTGGGCTGTGACACCGCCGAGCAATCATATGGCGAGCAACGGCGCCAATCTCATCTTCAACCTCTCTGCGAGCAATGAGCTGGTCGGCAAGGCTGAGTATCGCGAGAGTCTGGTACGCAGCCAGAGTGCAAGGGCGATGTGCGCATACGCCTATACCTCTAGCGGCGTTGGCGAATCCACGACCGATACGGTATTTGGCGGAGACGCAATGATCTGTGAGTATGGCGCTCTTTTGGCGCGATCTGCACGATTTGCTCTAAATGCACAGCTCATCATAGCCGATGTCGATCTCCAAAAACTCGTCTGGATGCGCTTGGCTGAGTCGAGCTTCACTGACGCACGCCGCAAAAATGTCCGCATAGTCAAAATTGCTCCATTGCCCAAACTCTACTCTATAAATCGGCGATTTGCTCCCTACCCTTTCGTGCCGGAAAACAGAGCCGAGCAGTCATACCGCAGCGAAGAGATCACTATGATCCAGGCACATGGGCTCATCAAGCGCATGACACACACCCGTATTCAAAAAGCGGTCATAGGCATCTCCGGCGGACTTGACTCCACCCTTGCCCTGCTGGTAGCGCACAAAGCTTTTGCGATTATGGGATGGGACACCCAAGAGATCATAGCAGTGACCATGCCCGGTTTCGGTACCACTGAGCGTACCAAAAACAATGCCATGAAACTTTGCGAAGCTTTGGGTGTCACTCTCAAAGATGTCGATATCAAGCCTATTTGCCTCAATGAGTTTGAAGCGATCGGACACGACAATGCCAGCCATGATGTCACTTATGAAAATGTGCAGGCAAGAGCCAGGACTTCTGTGCTGATGAATATGGCAAACAAACACGGCGCATTGGTCATCGGTACCGGAGATCTAAGTGAGATCGCCTTGGGATGGAACACATACAACGGCGATCATATGAGTATGTATGCACTCAACAGCGGTGTCCCCAAGACGCTTATCCGATACCTTGTCGAAAATTTTGCAAACAACGAACATATCACGGATATTTTACACGACATATTGGACACTCCGATCTCTCCGGAACTCCTCCCGCACGACAAAGGAGTGATCACGCAAGAGACCGAAAGCCTGATAGGTCCTTATGAACTGCATGACTTTTTTCTTTATCACATCATCAAATATGGAGCAAAGCCCAGCAAAGTTCTTTATTTGTGCGAAAACGCATTTGACGGACTGTATGATCAAGAGAGTATCAAAAAATGGCTTACTGTGTTTATCAAACGCTTTTTCACCCAACAGTTCAAAAGAAGCTGTATGCCTGACGGTCCAAAAGTGGGTACCATCAGCCTGAGTCCCCGTGCTGACTGGAGGATGCCAAGCGATGCTGATATGGAGGTATGGCTGACCGAGATAGAGAGGGCATAGAACGGATTGGTATCATTTTTGTATCTAAAATGTGTTATCATTCATATTATTATCTAAAGGCAGAAAGATGAAAAACCGCACTAAGATATTAGCTACGATCGGGCCAGCCAGCCGCGATGTCGATACGCTTAGCCGTATGATCAAGGCAGGTACCAATCTCTTCAGACTCAACTTTAGCCATGGCGACCATGCGTACCATTCTGAGAGCTTGAGCAATATACGCCAAGCCGCAAAAGAGACAGGTATAACTATTGGTGTATTGCAAGATATCTCAGGACCCAAAATCCGTGTCGGTGTGCTTCAAGAGCCGTTTGAATTAAAAAATGGAGATACGCTCATACTTCAAAAAGATGAGATGACGGGTATCCGCGAAGACACAGGAAAATATCGCTGCAATATCAATCATCATTGGATTTTAGATAAACTGAATATTGGGGGTCATGTTTATCTCTCAGACGGCATGATCCAGACACATGTCGATGCAATTGCTGAAAATGAGGTGCATTTGCGTATTGATCATGGCGGCATGCTGAGTTCCAAGAAAGGTGTAAACTTCCCCAATACTCCCATAGGCATCGATATATTGACGGCCAAAGATATCGAAGATATGGGATGGGGTGTCCAAAACGGTGTTGATTTCATGGCGATCTCTTTTGTGCAGTGTGCCGATGACATGATAAATGCCCGAAAAGTTCTTGATGATATGGGAGGTGATGCAGATCTCATTGCCAAGATCGAGAAATTCGATGCTGTTGAGAATATTGACGCGATCTTGGAGGCAAGTGACGGCATCATGGTCGCACGGGGAGATTTGGGTATCGAGATGCCGTATTACAAGATACCTTCGATACAAAAAGCATTGATTCACAAAGCCAACACCAAGGCAAAGCCGGTCATCACAGCCACACAAATGATGCTTTCGATGACCAACAACACCACCGCAACAAGAGCTGAGATCAGTGATGTTGCCAATGCGGTACTTGACGGCAGTGATGCCGTCATGCTATCCGAAGAGACTGCAATAGGGATTGATCCGGTAAATGTTATAGAGACGATGAGCCGTACGATCTCAGAGACTGAGCAAATTTACAACTACAACCTTTTTCAACATTATGAATACGAAGATGATACCGATGTCATCCATGAATCGAGTGTAATGCTGGCACACAATCTCAAATGTGATGCTATCGTTGCGATAAGCGGTTCTGGCCTTTCTGTCAAAAAATTGGCACGCTATCGACCTTCCAGTCCTATTTTGGCTGTACTCGCCAACGAAAAAGTGGCAAGAAAACTCACACTGGTATGGGGAGTTTCTCGTCCGATCATCATCAACAGAGGAACAACAGAGCAGATGTTGAAAGATATAGTGCTCAAATATATGGAAAATCATGTATTTGATTTTACCCGAAGCTATATCGTGACCAGCTCTGAACCGTCCAAGGGAATACCGGGCTCAACCAACCAGATCCGGATCTTGAAATCAAATGAACTTAAGCATTTTTTTGAAAAATAAAATTTATTTTCAATATATTTTTCAATTTATGCTTTAAACTAAAAAAAAACTGCTATACTACCATTGAAGATAGATGAGGTTCGAGTTCATCTGAGGCGTAGAAAGAACTATTTTTGCTAAACCGAACGACTCTCCGATTTTGATTCCGCTTCATGAGGAAGTGTATATTTTTCCTATTAAAGGTACAACAACATGGCAGAATTGCTTAATGGAACCGTAAAGTGGTTTAACGACGAAAAAGGTTATGGATTTATCCAACAAGAAAATGGTGGGGCTGATGTATTTGTGCATTTTCGCCAAGTAAACAACACAAGACCGGGGCGTGTCTCTTTAGCAGAAGGTCAAAGAGTAACATTTGAGATCGGTCAAGGTCAAAAAGGTGCTCAAGCGGAGAATGTTACACCGCTTTAATAGTGTAATTGGCAGGCTTTTGCCTGCCCGATTCTTCTCCTTTTTAAACTAGGGTTTTTAGAGATACCCACTATTGATATAGAGAAGATACATATATGCTATCTTTGATTGTCTTGCTCCAAAATAATCCATTTTCTGCAAAATATCATTTCCACAAAATTTTTAATTAACCAAACGAAAGATACTATTATTATGAAATTTACCGATTTTAATCTTAAACCTACCATACAACAAGCAATAGCAGAGGCAGGCTTCAACGAGCCGAGCCCCGTGCAAAAAGAGGCGATCCCTCTGATATTAGAAGGTCATGACATCATCGCACAAGCACAGACAGGAACAGGCAAAACAGCCGCGTTTGGGCTTCCGATACTTAGCATGATGAAAGCCGATGGCACAGTCGAGGGGCTGGTGATTGTGCCCACAAGAGAGCTTGCGATGCAGGTGAGCGATGAGCTTTATCGTTTCGGCAAAGCATCCGGCCTCAAGACAGCGACTGTTTATGGCGGAGCATCATACTCGCAGCAGATCGAACGCATCCGTCAAGCATCGGTAGTGGTTGCCACTCCAGGCAGACTGCAAGATCTCATGATGAGCGGCAAGATCAAACTCAACCCGCAATTTGTCGTACTCGATGAAGCAGATGAGATGCTTGATATGGGATTTTTGGATGAGATTAAAAATATATTTACCTTTTTGCCAAAAAACAGACAAACACTGATGTTTTCAGCTACGATGCCCCCAATGATCCGCAAACTTGCAGAAGAGATACTCAATCACCCTAAAACAGTTACCGTCACCAAGCAGGAACGCACAAACTCAGATATCACACAGCACTACTATGTAGTAGAAGAGAGCGAGCGGGATGATGCGTTAGTGCGTTTGATAGATTTCAAAAATCCAACCAAATGTATCATCTTTTGCCGTATGAAAAAAGAGGTGGACAGACTTGTGTCACATCTGACTTCACAAGGCTTCAAAGTCAGCGGACTGCATGGCGATATGGAGCAAAAGCAGCGTGAAGTTACGATAAGAGCCTTCAAACAAGGAGGCATAGATATCTTCGTGGCAACAGATGTGGCTGCACGCGGGCTTGATGTCAATGATGTGACGCATGTATTCAACTACCATATCCCTTTTGACAGCGAGAGCTATGTACACCGTATAGGCCGTACAGGACGAGCCGGCAAGACCGGTGAGGCTATCACTCTGGTAACCCCTGTGGAGCTCAGAGCGATCAAGCGCATAGAAAAAGATGTAGGTGCAAAGCTGGTCACGCAGGTGATCCCGACACGCCAAGAGGTCAGAGACAGCAAAGACAATGAACTGCTTTTGCAAGTAGCAAATACACAAGTAACTCCGCAAGCGATCACTTTGGTCAAGACACTGCAGCATGATCTGGATATTGTAACTATTGCACATCTGCTGGCCTCTATGGTACAGGAGAGCAGCAATATCAAAGGCAAAGAGAATATCGGTCTAAGGCTTGAAGAGATCGAGATGCTGCTTGAGCGCATGGCAAATCAAAGAGGCGACAGCCGCAACAGAGGCAGACAACGAAACGACCGTGGCGGCAGAAATGATCGCGGCGGCGGCAATCGTCATGACAGGGGCGGTCGAAACGATAGGAATGATCGCAGCAGACAAGGGCCTAAAAACAAACATCAACAGTCACAAAAAAAATCTAATTAATATCAAAGGATAGGCAAAGAGATGAAAACAAAATTTATTTATTTTCTGTCTTTGACGATATCCGGAATAATTATATCTGTATTTGGCGGATGCGGCACCATCGCCAAGCTAGATACATTTTGCGATTATGATGAGCTATTTGGTCTTGCTAAGATCGAAAAGATCGAAAACGGTACCGCTTATCTCTCTTTTGACATTGAGGAGGCATCCGGCAAAAAGAGCCATTATGCAGACGGTATCTCCGTACCTGCGCAAGAAGGCATCAAGCCAGGGACCTATCTCTCGACTCTCGAAGTCCTCAAGAGCGGCAGTTGTCAAAAATACAGACTGACCGTCATCGACAATATCAATGCAACCTGCAGGGCGAAATAGCAAACCATGAAGCTTTTGGTATCTGCGCTGGAACCCTCCTCTAATCTGCACCTCAAAGAGGTCCTAAGGCATACAGATGATATCGAACTCATCGGGATATTTGACAGCTCTTTGGGAAAACCGCTCTACGATATCAGTCAAATGGCGATTATGGGTATCGTCGATGCGCTCAGAAAATTTCGCTGGTACCATAAAGTTGCCGACGAGATGGTAAAGCTGGCAGGCGAAGCAGACAAGGTACTCTTGATGGACGGCTCAGGCTTCAACCTGCCTCTAGCCAAAAAGATCAAAAAAGCTCATCCCCATAAGGAGATCATCTACTATATCCTTCCTCAAGTCTGGGCTAGCCGAAGCGGACGCACCAAAGCACTTGAAGCCAATTGCGATAAACTGTTGGGAATCTTGCCTTTTGAGATAGACTATTACAGCCAAAAAGCGAGCTATGCCGGTCATCCGCTTCTCGATGAGATCACACTTTGCAAAGATTATGCGACACCCAAAAAGGCATTCAGAGAAAAGATTGCCTATCTCCCGGGAAGCCGCAGGTCAGAGATCGTCCGTCTGATGCCGATCTACCGCCAGCTTCGCAAAGAGCTCAAGGTTCACGAAGCGCTGCTTATCATACCACCCTCATTTTCGGATGAGACGATCGCTGCGCTTTATGGAGATATCAGTGATTTTGAAGTGGCCAGAGATACACAGACGGCGCTGTATCGCTCTAATTTTGCTTTTATCTGCAGCGGCACAGCGACACTTGAAGCGGCATTGATCGGAACACCTTTTGTGTTAAGCTATATCGCCAAAAAAGTTGATTTTTTTATCGGTACCAAAATCTTGGGGATCAAACAAGTTGGACTTGCCAATATCTTACTGAAGCGTTACAACGGCACTACGCTGCACCGTGAACTTTTGCAAGAAGAGGTGACTGCAGAAAATCTTTTGGAAGAGTATCGCCATACAGACCGCCAAAAATTTGCCCAAAAAGCCAAAGAGATCAAAGCCTACCTAAGGTACGGCAGTAGCAGCAATGTCGCACAGATCATCATGGAAGGCTGAGATTTGCTAGTCCATATATGCTGCTCGGTTGATAGCCACTATTTCCTCCAAAAACTCCGACAAGACTTCCCCGACGAAGAGCTTATAGGGTTTTTTTATGACCCCAATATTCATCCCTATAGCGAATACACTTTACGTCTTCTTGATGTCAAGCGCAGCTGCAAGATGCTAGGCATCTCACTGATAGAAGGGGAGTATGATACGCAAAATTGGCTGGATGCGGTCAGCGGACTGGAACATGAGCCTGAAAAGGGGGCACGGTGCTCGGTCTGCTTTGACAGACGATTTGAGGTCACTGCCAAAAAAGCATATGAATTGGGGCAGAAAAGTTTTACATCCACCCTTTTAACAAGTCCAAAAAAATCACTTAAACAGCTTCAATACGCAGGAGACACCCTTGCAGACAAGTTTGGTATAAAGTTTTTGGCTCCTGACTACCGCAAAGACTCAGGTACCGAAGAGCAAAACAGACTAGCCAAGACAGATCAATTATACCGCCAAGACTATTGCGGATGTATTTTTGGGCTTACAATACAAAGAGACCAGCAAGAGAGGTTGACTGATGAGCTTTTTGTACCCGTCTCCCAGCAAATCCAGCCGGAATCCATTGAAGAGCGCATCGCACTTTATGAGCGTAGATGGGAGCTTGAGGAACAAGGGACAGCCTACAGGATCATCAAACAGAGATTTCTCAATTGGCGGTTGCTGATGGGCTGGCTGCGCGTCAAAAATGAGATTTTGCCTGCTCACTTCCTCCCCTACTCGACACTCAAAGGCGAATACAGCAGAGGAAAAGTCGAATACACCATCGGTGATCTGCACTATATGAACCGAGATGAAGTACGCTTCGTGAGACTCGAACAGTACAATAAACTCGCCGATACAACCTACAAAAGCGTCTCCCAGCTGATCTTTTCACCACCATCTTTTACCCATGAGATCAAAGTGCGAAGCCAAATCGAATATGGATCATATACCTTGAGTGCTCTGCTGGTTGTAGATACTATACCCCAAAAGCACATAGAGATCTTTTGCCGCAGCAAAACATATAGTGATGTTCGGGAAATTTTGATAGGTTTGTAGATAGAAAAATGCTTTTTTTGAATATATCAGTTGATAATGAGTTCTATATATAGACTGATGGAGATGATGATTATCAAATATAAAATATGTTAATAAGAGACGGATTAATACTTCCAAGACTTGTAAACAGTCTTGGAAAAAGAACTACTTCAATGTAGCGATATAGTCTGCTACTTCTTTGAGAGCCGCATCATCCATAGAAGCGACTTGACCCTTCATTACACCGCCCATACCATATAGGTTCAGTGTGCCGGCTTTATAGCCTTGAAGCTGTGTCAGAGTTGCGGCAGCATCTTTGCCTGTGATCACCGCAGATTTGCCGAGCGCCGGTTTTTCACCGTTTGTGCCGTGACAGCCAGCGCACTTGGCAAATGCAGCGGCACCATCCGCCATCAATAATGTCGCACCTGCGAAAAGCATTGTAACTACGATTTTTTTCATATATTCTCCTTTATGATTAACTATTTAAAGCGATAATACGCACCATTTACCACTCTGCCTATACCTTTAGAATAACTAAAGGCTCTCGATAGCCCTGGAAATTAGCAGCTAGGAACATTTCCTGAATCTGAAGCGAACTCATAAGCGAAATCATACAGATCATCAGTCCACTTGTCTTGGTATCCGGCTGCTGCTTTTGGACAAATCTTCTTGACTTCATCTCCAAATTTTCCAGCGCCTTTGATCTCTTCCCATTGATCTTGAGTATGTGTAGCGGCAAATTTAGCACCTGTAAATCCACATGCCTCTTTCAATTTTTTTGAATAGAGCTTCATCCCTTTTGCAGAGTCAGCAGTAGCAGTTGTTCCTAGTGCTGCTACAGCAAAAAGCGCAACTACGGCTAGTTTTGTAAATTTTGTCATGGTAATCCTTTTCGTTATTTATTTGATGACAGTGTTATTATAATATAAAAATTGTGAAGCAATCGTGAAAAAACAAAACTTTTATTTTATTTCGTACAATATTACTCAAAAGTGCCGCTAGCATTTTGGCACATGCGAACTGCCTTCCCCGTATTCATAGAAAAAATCATAAAGACTCGGCCACCACTCTCCCTTGATCTGCTCAAGATCAAGAGATGGACATATCTTTTTGACCTCCTCAGGAAGCTTGCCGGCACTGTTGATCTCTTGCCACTCATCCTGTGTATGATTTTGCGCAAAGCGTATACCTGAAACTTTACATGCCTTTCTCAGTTTCTTTTTGTAAATCTTTTGCCCCATTTCAGCATCAGCATTTGCAGATATTGTAGTACCCACCATCCCAAAAGCTGTCATCATAGCAACCAATACGATCCTTTTTCTCATACAACTCTCCTACATCTTCATTCATGTGTCAAAAATCAACACTTATGATATATTATAATACAATCTACTTGAGTTTGCCTATAGTTTTATACTTTTCCCAATAAATATTTATAGCTTTGTCCAATTCATTTTCACTGATATTGAGAGGCTCTTTGATCTTGAAGTTTTGCAAGAACATATCCGACATCACAGAGGTGTCTTTTCTTGGGTAGCGCATGAAGTGTTTGAGCGCCGCCTTGGTATTGTTCTCTCCGCTATAAACCTGAAGATAATTCATAAACATCCTCTGCAGTGTCATAGGAAAGATCTCATGACATTTGACACAATTGCGTTCATAGGCATCCTCTCCAAAGAGCATCATCGAGATTCCGATAAATATTATGAATTTTTTTACCATTTCAATACCAGCCTTGTACCTTTTCCTTCTTGAGAATCTACTGTAATTTTGATCTTATACTCATCAAGAATTTTTTTGACGATACTTAAGCCTACTCCAAATCCGCCTTCGCTGCTGTTGAACCGCATATAACGATCAAATATAAAGGGGATTTTATCCTCTTTGATGCCGATCCCGCTATCTTCGATCGTCATCTTACCCTTTTCCAGAGAGATGGCAACAGTTCCTCCCCGTCTATTATATTTGATCGCATTGGAGATAAGATTGTCGATGACACGGATAAATTTCCTACTGTCCATGACATAATGCTCATCGTCGAGATTTAAATCAAAAGTGATCTGTTTGGATTTTGCCGATGTATCGAAATATTCTACCCGCTCTTGAATGATTTTTCTAAGATCCAAAGACTCGTTATGGTTGCCTCTCTCATGCTCAAGCGTCAGATAGGTCAAATCCTCATAAAGTGTCGATACTGTTTTGGCGGCGATAGTCATACGGTCAAGCCTTTTTTTGTTTTTCTCGCCCAACTCTGCCGTATCCATCATCTCGATATTGGCAAGGATTGCGCTCAGCGGCGTATTGAGTTCATGAGTGGTATCTTTGATGAAGCGGTCAAGCAGCATGATCGAATCGCGCATAGGCTTGACAAAGAGCCTGGCAAGCATAAGTCCAAAGAGTGCCAGGATCACAAATGCGCTCCAGCCATACAAAATAATCTTATTGAGTGTTTCTCTATACCAGCTGCGATCCTCATCTACCTCAATAATCAGGTATTTGGCTCCCAAATAGTGGATATCCAAAATATAGACATAATATATCTTGCCTTTGGATTGATATATCTCTTCATTGAACCGCACATCCTCATGAGTCAGGATCGAAAATATCTTTACTTCCTCGAGGTCATAAATAGCGCTTTTGAAACGGCTGTCTCTGGGGTATGTAAATGTATGCATATCATCAAAGTAATGGTGAAGTATCTTGAGCCGCCTAGTCTGCTCATACGCATATGCTGAAAGCACGCCTCGTTGGTTGGAGAGCATGAATTTCTTTTGGTTTTCATAATAAAAGAGCCCCAAAAGGATCAATACCGCAACAACAAGAAAAAGATAGAGACTCAAAAATCGTAAAAGTGACTTTTTTTCACTTTTGAGTAACGAATTTGTAGCCCTGTTTTTTAATGCTAACAATAGTATCCTTGCCTAAGATTTTGCGCAAATTTTTGATATAAGTACGCAGCGCCGTATCGCTTGACTCCTCATCATAATCCCATATTTTCGTATAGATGCGCTCATGAGTGATTATCTCGTCAGATGATTTCATGAAGAGCTTCAGCAGTCTAGATTCTTTGTTTCCTAGCGTGACAGCCTTTCCGTCTATCATCAAAGTATTGGAATGCATATCATATTTGATATGATCATCAATCACTATATACTCTTTATGTTCATGGAAAAAACTTCGCTTCAAAAGTGTTTCTATTCTGATCAAGAGCTCTTTTAGTGCGAAAGGTTTGCGGATATAATCATCGCATCCGCTCTCAAATCCCATCTCCAAGTCATCGACACTGTTGAGTGATGTGATAAAGACTGCAGGAGCCTCTACGCCGTTTTTGCGCGCTCCCCTCAGCACTTCAAAGCCATTGATGCCAGGAGTATTGACATCCAACAGCAACAGATCAAATGTATTCTCATAGATTTTCTCCTCAGCCTCTATACCATCATAGACACTTACGACCTCATACCCCTCATCTTCGAGAAATTCGCTCACAGTTTCATTGAGATTGGCATCATCTTCAAGGAGTAAAATCTTTGATTTTGGCATCTGCAACCTCTGCTTTTATCGGTATTGACCGACCCATTCGATGATCTTTTGCGCGCTCAAAGCTCCGCTGATTCTGCCAGTCTCTTTGCCATTTTTGAACACAACCATAGTAGGGATACTGCGGATGCCATATTGACTGCCAAGCCCGCCATGCTCTTCGGTATTGACCTTGAGAAACTGCGCCTTTAGCGACATTGAGCGCGCAGCCTCCTCAAACGAGGGCGCCATCATACGGCAAGGTCCGCACCAAGGCGCCCAAAAATCGACCACAACCGGAAGATCGCTATTTTGTATAAATTGTCCGAAATTGTTGGCATCGACAGCTACTGGTTTGCTATCCAGCAAAGATTGCCTGCACACACCGCAATTGGCTTTAGCGTAACTATCTTTTTGGGGTATGCGATTGACCTTCATACAGTGAGGACAAACAACATTGATACTCATCTACAAACTCCTTTTCGAAAATGTCGCATTACAAATTGAATCCTCTGAAAAATTTACAATATTTAATCTGAGTGTTGAATTATATCAAAAGATTTTTACCTCAGCATCTCTTCCAAGGTTGCCTTGACATTACGCCCCAAAGCTTGCGGATCATACCCGCCCTCCAACATAAAAATAGCAGGGATATCGGCTTGATCCAAGATCATCCTGACTACAGCCCTAATCCCTTCTGTGGTGACATCAAGCATCGCCAGCGGATCGCTTTCATGCAGATCATATCCGGCAGAGACCAGCAGAATATCCGGTTTGAAAAAGTCAAAAATCTTGGGAAGTTCAGTCCTGTATAGTTCAAGCAGCTCTTCATCACCGCTATTTGGCATCAGCGGATGGTTGGATGTAAATCCGGCTCCGATTCCGGCGCCGATATCGTGGGGCGCTCCGGTACCTGGATAAGCAAAAGCTTGATGGGAGCTGAAATAAAACACACTCTCATCGTCCCAGAAAGTATCCTGCGTGCCATTGCCGTGATGCACATCAAAATCGATGATCATCACGCGATTATATCCCAAAGATTGCGCGTATTTGGCAGTGATCGCGATATTATTGAAAAGACAAAATCCCATAGCCATTGTCGGTGTCGCATGATGTCCCGGAGGCCTTACGGCACAAAAGGCCCGGTCGATACTGCCTGCTTTGATCGCATCTGCTGCCACGATACCTGCGCCGACCGCCATCACAGCTGCCCTGTAAGACTCTTGGCTGCATATGGTATCTTGATCGATTGACTCTTGAGCCTCTGCACTTTGGCGTACAAGATCTATATGCGCTTTAGTGTGGACTGTCATGAGCAAATTTTCTGAAACAGCGATCGGCGAGAGAAACACCAAGGATGACCTCAAAGGCTTTATGGCAGACTCAATCGCCATGAGACGCGCCGAGGATTCCGGATGACGAGACCCTGTATCATGTCTTAGATAGATAGGATCACTGATATAAGCCACTTCTTTCATCTCATCCTTTCCTTGGTGGATTTGCCTTTTCTATTATAGCACAACCTCAAGGATATTGCATGGTCTTGATCTCACTAAAAGTTTACACAAAAGATCAGATAAATCATTGGAAGTTCATTGATATTTCACTATAATGGCAACGCAATTTATTGATAAGGTTTTTAAATGAAAGAGATTATTTTTACTATTATGGTCGGTATGGCTCTTGTGTCTGCCGCAGAAGCCAAAGACTATAAAGACAGCTGCCTTCTGGAGACCAAAACAATCCCTGCCGATGCCGTGATCATCGATGTCAGAACTACTCAAGAGTTTACATTCAATCACCCCAAAGGGGCGACAAACATCCCTTATCTTATAGAAAAAGACGGGGAACGCATACCCAACCAAAACTTCATCGCAGAGGTCAACAAACTCACCGGCGAAGACTACAGCAAGCATCTCGTCATCATTTGTCAAACCGGCGTCCGCTCAGTAGATGCATCCAAAGCCTTGCTGGATGAGGGATACGAAGATTTGACCAATATCCAAAAGGGATTTGTCAACGGATGGAAAAAGGCCGGGTTGCCTGTAGAAAAATAGAATTACGCACTTTTAAGCCACTTTGCACTATAATTATCTTCTTCAAAAGTGTCGGGGTGTAGCGCAGTTTGGCTAGCGCACTTCCTTGGGGTGGAAGAGGTCGC
>DYNJ01000127.1 GCA_020721085.1 Sulfurovum sp.
GAACCCGTTTGGGATCTTTGACGAGGGTAAGTTTGCGCTTTGGCGAGGTTCCATGGCCGCTATGATCATGCTCTTGTGCATTTAGTGAAGATACCAATCCAGCCGATGCCAATAGCGTTGCCCCAAGTTCGAGAAAATCGCGTCTATCGTGTGTCATCTCAATTTACCGCCTATCGTGTATTCCAAATCAGCTTGTGCTTTATGAAGCTCCCCTAATGCCTCAAGCGCCTCTATTTTGGTCTCCACAACCCGTCGTTGATCTTCGAGCAGTTCGTAGATACCATCAAGCATTCCATTGTAGTAGAGCTGTGTCTCTTCCAAAATCTGTTGATTGATCTTCACGATAACTCTATCATACTCATTGGCCTTATCGTAGGAATAGCGCCATTGCGCATACTTTTGGCGAACCTCTGAACGGATATTGACCGCTGTCTCGTAGAGATGATGGATGCTTTGGTTGTAGAGTGCTTGTGTTTTGCTTATGCGTCCTTGTCCCAAATCAAAAAGAGGTATGGGGATAGCGATACCAAAAGAGTTTAGAGCACTCGCTTGAGTCACTGTTTCGCGTTCGGCGCCCACTGCAATCTCGCTTAGAAGATGGGTTTTTTGTGCGTATCCGGCTTGCGCTGCCGCATAATCTGTCGCTACGATAGCGGCGCGCATATCGAGGCGATCGGCGATTGCTTTGTTTTCCAGCCCCTCTATCTTCAGTTTTTTTCTTGGTAATGGCAAAGGTTTACGGCTTAAAGTATATTTTGTTTGTGAACCATAGAGCCCCAATAACCTATTGAGAGCCTCTCGTGCTTTGGCATTTTCGCGTTTCATCTCCATCGCCTCCATTCTAGCATGCTCGTATGCATCTTGAATCTTTAAAAAATCGCGCTTAGAGAGGTTTCCGGCCGTATTTTGACGAATGGCAAGCTGCACGGATGCTTCATGCGACTTCAAAATCGGAACATACATATCTACTTTCTCTTGCAAAATGCGTACTTCGATATAGCTTTGCTTGGTATCGCGTACCGTTTTGAGTATCTCGTCACCAACTTCCCATTGGGTCTTTGCCAATTCAAGTCCGGCAAGTTTTTGTCGCATCGGTATCCAGACTAGGTCAAGAAATGCCATTTCGATACCGATGGTAGCCTCTGTCGCGCTGCCACTATGTCCGATTTTATATCCAAGGAGGGGATTGCTCATAAGCCCTGCTTGGACCAGTTCACTCTGAGTGATACCGATCTTCTCGTAACTCTTCTGTAGCGAGCGGTTATTGATCAGCGCTATGCGCACGGCATTTTTTTGCGTCAAAGGGGAGGATAGCAGTCCATGAACACTTTTATTGATACTTGCGGCTTCTTGAGGTGTTTTGATCCAGTGAAGATTCTCGATCCCGCGAGTGCGAGTTTCGCTCACGATCTCCCCAAAAGCATTATTTTGCGATACTGTAGAACATCCTCCAAGGAGAAGAATACCCACAAAGGAGAGAAAAATCTGTTTTTTCATTTCGCACCGCCGTGCTGAGTGCTGTTTTGATCCTCTTTTTGGATGCGAATCTCTTCATTCAGGTTGACTGGAGGATTGGGCGGAATATAGAGATTTTTGCCTTCTGTTCCTTTGGTTGAAACCGGTGACTGTATCTTATTTTCGGCATTTATGGCAGCAGAGCAGAGCAGCATGAGAAAAATAACTAGTTTCATTACCAGTCCTTTGCTAAAATTTTCTAGAACATATGCTAAGATATTTTAGCATAGTATTTAATCTATTTTTATTAAAGGTTATTATAGGCACCTCTAAAAACCAAAATTCTCCTCGTTTGTATATCTCTAAAATTTACAACATTTTTTTCAACTTTCTGTTGTGATAAGTTTGGGTTTGGGTTTTTTTAACTCCCACACATGCTCATATTTTATTATGGCTTCAACTATGAAATCAATCTACATC
>DYNJ01000084.1 GCA_020721085.1 Sulfurovum sp.
GCTCCTTTTTTTGTAATCATCTACAAAAATTGGTCAGACATTTTCATCAAAAAATTATACCATCAAATAATTATATACTATCACTATCACCTGTCTCTTTAAGTTCAATAAACATATTTGAAAATCATTTGCCACATTGTATCAAATATCATTTATCTAATGAGTCCGTCTTGACATATTCATTTGATTGATTTATAATCATCCCATTCAATACAATACAAAGGGAATATTATGAATGTGATAGACAAAGAGATAGAGAGCAGAAGAGGCGAGATTCGTTTCGGACTGGAGATGCTTTATGGCTTAAATATGAAAATATCTGCATGGGATATTCCTGAGCTAGATGAAAATGAAGCATCAAAAAAACTTTTTGCCATAATAGACGAAGAATTGGCCAAACTTAAAAGCAAAAAAATCAAATAGCCAATATTAGTTGACAACACTGTCAACCGCAATTGACAAGAGCCCTGTTGACAAAATGGCTATTCCGAAAAGGCTCCGACACCTACAAGTTTCTCGTAACGCTGTTGAAGCATCTGATCCAAGGAGAGTTCTCTGATCTCTTTTACGCTTTTGAGAAAATAGCTCTTTACTATTTGGGCTGCTGCTGCCTTGTCACGGTGCGCGCCGATCAGCGGTTCATCAAGCACATCATCTACCAGTTTGTGCTCCAAAAGATCATTAGGTGTGATCTTGAGCGCTTTGGTCGCCTGCTCCACTTTGGTCGGGTCATTCCACAAAATCGCCGAACACCCCTCAGGAGAGATCACAGAAAAGACAGAATATCGCATCATTGCCAGCCTATCTGCTACGCCTATCGCCAAAGCGCCGCCGCTTCCGCCTTCACCAATCACTACAGAGACCAAAGGGACTTTTATACTTGAAAGCTCGAAAAGATTGCGTGCGATCGCTTCGCTCTGACCGCGCTCCTCGGCGCCAAGCCCCGGGTATGCTCCCGGAGTATCTATCAGCATCAACACAGGTATATCAAACTTCTCTGCCAGCTTCACAGCGCGCAATGCTTTGCGATACCCTTCAGGATTGGGCATGCCAAAATTTCTTTTGAGCTTGTTTTTGGTTCCACGCCCTTTTTGTTCGCCTATCACTATCGCCTTTTTGCCGTCGATCTTCCCAAGGTAGCAGATGATCGCAGGGTCATCACGAAAGGTACGATCTCCGTGTATCTCATAGCTTTCTTCGAGGATGAGTCTGATATAGTCAAGCGCATAGGGACGGTCGGGATGGCGCGCCAACTGGAGTTTTTGGTAGTCATTAAGAGAACCGAATGTCTTTTGTACCTCTTTTTCTAACTCTTTTTGGAGAATCTCGACAGCATGACTATCACCTTTTGCTTTTGCTGATTCAGCATCTTGCTGGATTGTCGCGATGCGATTCTCAAAATCAAGATAAGTTGCCACAAAATCCCTTTACAGTTTCTTGAAAATCACGACACCGTTGGTGCCGCCAAAACCAAAAGAGTTGCTCATACCGACATTGACTTCTGCTATTCTGGCTTTGTTCGGAATATAGTCAAGATCACACTCCCCGTCCGGTGTAGTATAGTTGATCGTCGGAGGCAATATGCCGTCTCTCATCGACATTAGCGTCACAACCGCCTCTATCGCTCCTGCGGCGCCTAAGCAATGACCGATCTGACCCTTGATAGAACTCACCGGAGGGCAATTATCTTTGCCGTCAAAAGCCACTTTGAGCGCTGCTGTTTCGTTTTTGTCATTGGCTGGCGTACTGGTACCGTGGGCATTGACATAGTCAACTTTCGGATTGCCCGCCATATTCAAAGCGGCCTTCATGGCACGCAATGGCCCCTCCATAACAGGCGAAGTGATATGGTTGGCATCCCCGCTCTCACCAAATCCTATCAATTCACCATAGATGTGCGCTCCTCTGGCAAGCGCTGATTCGTACTCTTCAAGCACCAATGCTCCGGCGCCCTCCCCCATCACAAATCCGTTACGATCAGCGTCAAACGGGCGCGAGGCGCCTTTGGGGTTGTCATTGTTGGTACTCAACGCTTTCATCGCTGCAAATCCACCGACACCTGCTCCGCAAATCGCAGATTCTGCTCCTACTACAAGCATCCTGTCCGCACCTCCGATCATGATCGTCTTGCCGGCTTCGATGATCGCATGAGTTCCCGCAGCACACGCCGTCACGCTCGAGAGATTCGGTCCCTTTAGACCATGATAAATCGAGACAAATCCGCCTAGCATATTGACCAATGCGGAGGGGATGAAAAATGGTGAAATCCGTTTTGGACCCTTAGTCTCACAAATGATAGAGTTTTTCTCAATATTGGGCAGTCCGCCGATACCTGAAGCCGATGAGATACCAAATCGCTCTTTATCGATACCTTCGGGCAATTGTGCATCATCCATCGCCTCTAGGGCTGCTTTGATGCCAAGCTGGATAAAACGGTCTGCTTTTTTGACCTCTTTGGCATCCATAACCGTCTCAGGATCAAAATCAATGATCTCTCCGGCGATCTTTACTGAGTGCTCATCGGCATTAAACAGTTCAATCAACTTAATGCCGCATTGACCTTCAACAATAGCTTTAAACGAACTCTCTTTGTCCATCCCAAGGCTGTTGATCATCCCCAAGCCTGTTACTACAACCCTTCTCATATCTGCTCCTGTCATTGAATTGTGGAAAACCTCAAAAATCTCCGACAATTCAGAGTTTTTGGAGATTGCCCTTTGTTGCGAAACTCCTCCCAAAATGAGAGGATAGACACTACTTGTTTTCTGTGATAAACTTGATAGCATCAGCTACTGTAGTGATCTTCTCAGCTTGATCATCCGGAATTTCAATGTCAAATTTCTCTTCAAGGGCCATAACCAACTCAACCACATCAAGGCTGTCAGCACCAAGATCTTCGACGAATTTTGATTCCTCTTTTACCTCATCCGGGCTTACATTCAGTTGCTCAACAACTACCTCTTTAACCTCATCAAATAATGCCATTGCATTCTCCTTTATTGTATTAAATTAACAGTAAAGTATAGCGAAAAAATGATAAAAATCACAAAAGAAATGTAGCTTGGAGAAGTAATCTGCAAAAAAATGATTTTTTTACCGATTTTGGTGCCGGCATGAGGATATGCAGACATCAACCGGTCTTGATGTCCACTATGTATTAGAATTTATATCTCAGATTGGTATAGAAATATCGTCCCGGCTCATTGAGCAGCATCACATCGCCGTCTCCTCCTGCAAGCAAAGTAAGTTCACTGTATGTATTGGAGACTGCATACGCTTCATCCAACAGATTGTCCACGCCTAATGTGACTTCAAAATTGCTGTAGAGTGTTTTTGTCGCTTTGAGATTTAATGTCATATAGCTATCAAGCTCCTGCTCTCCGTTTTCCCAATCGAAATGGCTCCACTCATCAGCTCCGATCAGTTCGGCTCTCAGATTGAGCGTATCATCATAGTCATAGTTGACGGCGCCGGTGAACATCAAAGGCGGGATATCCGGCAAATCTGTACCGGTTTGGTTTGTCAATGGATGATCTTTTTCCCCGCGCTGATAAGAGATACCTCCGTCTATAGAGAGTGCATCGGTCACAAAATAGCTCCCGCTCAACTCGAAGCCATATACTGTCGCATCAACATTTTCATATGCATGATACGCCGCCCCTTTTGCATTGACATTGCTGGTGTTGTAGGCGATGAAGTCTTCATACATACTATAAAACATTTTGGCTTTGACAGATGAAGAGCCGAATTGCTTCTCAGCGCCGATATCAATCTCATTGTTGATCACCGCCTCAAGATCCGGCGTTCCGACCTCTATGCCTGCTTTATTTCTGAAATAAAGCTCTTTGGCGTCAGGAACCCTCGATGATCTCCCGACTCCTGCGAAACATTTGGTATCACTATCCATCTGGTAAGAGCCTAGCAAATAAGCGCCAAATTCATTGTAGTCATTCTCCTGCTGGCGAGGGTCTGACGATGTGATGACGGTATCATCATATCTTGCGCCTAGATCCAGGGTCAATTTGTCCATCGCAATCTTGTCTTTGGCAAAGAGCGCTCTGTTTTCGGTATCGACATCATTTATACTTGCAAACATAGCAGGCGGCAATGGAGTGCCGTTTTGATAATATCCGCCGTCCCAATTGCGCAAACTATAATCTACGCCTTCGGTGATGGTATGGTTGTCCATATCAAAACTGTTTTTGATCTTGGCTCCTTGCATCTTAGTATTGAGCTCGTGTGTCATCTCGGTAGGCTTGCCTTCTGTAGTGGAAGAATTTCGATAAACAGTCGACATAGGATGCTCTACCTCAGATCGATATATCTGTGCAGTAAGCTCTTTGGAGTATTTGCCTAAATCTTTGGCGATGTACTCTGCATCATAAATATCTGAATCATCATAGAGCGCATCCATAGGAGATGACGGATATAGTATATCATCGCTTCGGTTGCCCGTATAGCTTAGTCTCAGCTCTTGGTTGTCGGCAATCTCCCAAAAAAGTTTCGCCATAATAGTATCTTTGGAAAAGGCATCAAGGTCTTGATATTTGGTCTTGTATTGATTGCCTTTCATTGCTGTGCCGGCTTTGATATTTTTGTCGATCTGCCCGACAAAATCATTACCGTTGCCGTCTTCATACTGTCCGCCTTTTTCGGTCGACCCGCTAAGCAAAAACCGTACATTGTCCGTGATGCCTCCGCTGACAGAGAAAGAGCCTTTGTGATATCCCCAGCTTCCGATATTGAGATTGAGATCGCCGTGTGCCTCTTTTTCCGGCATAATCGTATGTATATAGACACCGGCGCTCAGTACACCGAAATTTTCGACATCATACGGTCCTTGAAGGATCTCGATATAATCAATATTGTTGGCAAGAATATGAGAGATCGGCGGATCCATCCTGTTGGGGCAGGCTCCGCACACTTTGGCGCCGTCAATTGTAACTGCTATGTTGTCTTTAACCTGTCCTCTTATGGCAATATCGTTAGAGATTCCGCTTCTGCGTTTAAGTAAAATACTTGACGATTGTTTGTGAAGCGCCTCTGCCACATCGGCCGATTTGATCTCCTCTGCATGCACATCTTTCACGATTTCCGTATAGGCTTTTGCCTCTACATCTATCGTCTGAAGTTCTGCCTCTGCGGCAAAAAGCGCCGAAGCACACACGGCCGAGAGATAAAAAAATCTTTTCATAATTTTTCCTCCTAATAAATAATTTAATTTGAAATTATGTTAAAGAATTGTTAATTAGGTGTTAAAAAGCGATTAATGGGGATTTAAATATTATTTTTTCTCCAATAATACTCCGATGCCAATTACGATCGTAGTACCTTCGCCTTTTTTTGATCGAATGGATATCTCGAGACCCGTCTCATCGCAATACTCTTTGACAAGCGCCAAGCCGATCCCTTCTCCACTGTAATTTTGATCTGCCTGATAATAGCGCTCAAAGATCCTCACAAGTTTTGATTCATCGATCCCAGTTCCTCTGTCGCGGATATATAAACTCCCATCAGTGTCCCAAATTTCAATCAATGCATTTTT
Organism: Sulfurovum sp.; assembly: GCA_020721085.1. GTDB lineage: Bacteria > Campylobacterota > Campylobacteria > Campylobacterales > Sulfurovaceae > SZUA-451. The sequence continues at coordinate 5,546 of DYNJ01000084.1, forward strand.
GTCGCTATATTTCATGGCATTATTCAATAGATTGTCGATCATTTGCTCAAAACCGATCTTATCGGCATAAAGAGTCATCTGAGAAACCGACAGTAAAAATGGATTTCTCTGCAGCTCGCCCAGTATCTCAACACGCTCTGTGATAAGTTTGGATAGCTCAAAATACTCTTTTTCTATCGGTAGTATCTTTTTTTTGATTGTATAAACCAACTCTTCATAGAGCCTTTTTAGTCGTGCTGAAGCGCCATCTATACGATCAATCCGTTTGAGCGATTTGCTATCATTGAGTGCCTTTTTGAGCATTGCCGTATTGGCTTGGATGGTTGACAATGGCAGATTTAATTCATGCAAAATTTCTCTGATGAGATGCATCAGCTTTTCGTCCATCTCTCTTTTGGGCGCCAGAAGGTCATTTGCCAAGACATATCCCCATCCAAATGCCACTAAGAGCACACCGGAAGCAGCGATAAGAAAATTGTGCCTGTCAAATCCGTTACTTTGTAAAAACCAATACAAAGCGCTCAAAAGCACCAAAATAGTTAAAAAATAGATCAATGCGGCGGTTAAAACCTCTTTTTTTTTCCAAAGCCACACTCGCAGCATCTACTCTTGCTCTTTAGGCAATATGAAGAAGTACCCGATGCCTCGAACATTCTGTATGCTTTGGGGGAAAAGCTTCTTAAGCTGAGTGATATAGACTCGGATCGAACCGTCACTCGCCTCTTCACTTGCAGCCCAAAGCCTGTTCTTGATCTCTTCGATCGATACAACCGCACCGTGTACCGAAACTAAAAGCATCAGCAGATCGATCACTTTTTTGGTAATTTCGATCTCAATATCATCCCTATAAAGTTTTTTTTGCAAACAGTCAAGCATATAATCACCTATTTTAAGACGGTCGCTGCGCATCTGCCGTCTTAAGATCGCCTTGATCCGCATCAGCAGTTCATCGAGATCAACCGGCTTGTTGAGATAATCATCCCCTCCGGCGGCAAATCCCTCCATCATAGACTCCTTGTCGTTCCGGGAAGTGATGAAAATTACAGGAGTATCATCTCCGCCCTGGCGAAGCTTTGTGAGCAGTTCAAAACCATTTTCGTATGGGAGATTGACATCAAAAAGATAAAGGTCGAAGTTTTGTCCGTAAGTCAGATCAAGCGCAGTGTAAGGGTCTAACGCATATTGCAGCTTATAACCCTCCTCCTCTAAAAAATCCTGAAGTGTCTCATTGAACAGCTTGTCATCTTCTAAAAGAAGTATTTTTGCGGACATTGCCATACACCTTTTTTTGACATACTACATCAACATCCCGCCGTTGACCCTGAGTGTCTCGCCGGTGATGTAAGATGCATGGTCTGAAAGCAAAAAAGCTGCTGCTTCTGCTATCTCTCTTGGGTCGCCAAACCGCCCCAAAGGGATCTTGGCGACAAAAGCTTCTTTGATCTCTTCTTTGAGAACATCTGTCATTTCAGTAGCTATAAATCCCGGAGTGATCGTATTGTAGCGGATATTTCTAGGAGCGCCCTCGATTGCGAAAGATTTGGTCATCGCGATTGTACCGCCCTTGCTCGCAGCATAGTTGGTCTGTCCCGCATTGCCTGTTTCGCCGACTATAGAGGCG
>DYNJ01000085.1 GCA_020721085.1 Sulfurovum sp.
TCATAAAGAAGGATATTCCCAGCATATGATCGCTAAAATACTGGGTATATCGCAACCTGCTGTCAATGGAGTGATACGAAGGAGTAAAGATTGAGTTATCATTATCACTTGACCTCATTGGGTAACTACAAGCAATGAAGAAGCATCATATAGATACCATCGCGATCGGCGGATTTGACGGGATGCACATAGGTCATCAAAAACTTTTTGATGAGCTTGGAGTTAACGGCGCTATCGTCGTCATCGAGACAGGATATGCCAACCTCACGCCAGGCAGGGAGCGCGAATGCCATACGCCTTATCCTATAGTATATCATGCGCTCGAAGAGATCCGCCATCTCGAAGGAGCTGAGTTTATCGAAATGCTCCGGCACCAGTTTCCTGATCTGAAAAAAATAGTCGTGGGGTATGATTTTCATTTTGGTAAAAACCGCCGCTATTCTCATGCCGATTTGCGCGAACTGTTTGAGGGTGAAGTCAAAGTGGTAGAGCAGGTATGCCTGGATGGTGACTCGGTCCATTCGCACAAGATCCGCGCCAAAATTCAGATCGGCGAGATCGGCGGAGCAAATCTATTTTTGGGGCACGATTACACTGTCAAAGGCAGTATGATAAAAGGGCAGGGGCTGGGAGCCAAAGAGCTTGTCCCGACTGTCAATCTTGAAGTTTCGAGCTATCAGCTCCCGCGAGAAGGCGTCTATGCTACTCGAACCCGTATAGCCAAAGAGTGGTTTGCAAGTGTCAGTTTTTTGGGTCATCGCAGTACGACAGACGGCTCGTTCGCGATCGAAACACATATTTTGGATCGGCAGATTGCGGAGGCGGACGGCGAGATAGAGATCCGGTGGATCGCCTTCATCCGTGAAAACAGAAGATTTGAAGGATTGGACGCGCTAAGAGCGCAGATCATGATAGACATCAATGCAGCCAAGAGTTGTTTTGGAAATTAGTGTGACAACCCCAGCAATTTTCTGACATATGTGTTGGTGAGGTTTTCTCCTCTTTGTCAAGCCGAAAATTTGTCTGTTATCTATTATTGGGTACAATATCACCATTTATTTTTTGGGTATCACCCCGTCGGAGGATTGTATATGAATTGGAGTCCAAGCAGTTGGAGGGATTTTCCCATCAAGCAGCAGCCTGTTTATGAAGACAAGGAGTTGTTGCAAAAGGTTGAAGATGAGTTGCGTGGCTATCCGCCGCTCATCTTTGCAGGAGAGGCTAGAAATCTAAAAGCTGATCTGGCCAAAGTAGGCAGAGGCGAAGCCTTTTTGCTTCAAGGCGGAGATTGTGCCGAAAGTTTTAACGCTTTTAACGCTAAAAATATCAAAAATCTTTTCAAACTTATACTTCAGATGGCAGTCGTATTGACCTTTTCCAGCGGCAAACCGGTGATCAAAGTCGGACGAATGGCAGGGCAGTTTGCAAAGCCAAGATCGAGTGATTTTGAATCGCAAGACGGGGTAGAGCTTCCGAGCTATCGCGGTGATATCGTCAATGAGATCGGCTTTGATGAGCGCTCAAGGGTGCCGGATCCCACTAAACTGATCAAGGCATACAATCAATCCGCAGCGACTTTGAACCTCTTGAGAGCTTTTTCTAGAGGCGGTTTGGCAGATCTCAATGAGGTGCATGGATGGAACCTGGACTTTATCGCAGATCATGAACTTGGACAAAAATACGAAGAGCTTAGCGACAAGATTGACCGAGCGATGAAGTTCATCGCGGCATGCGGTATCAACCCGGAAAATACCCCGCAGCTCAACCAGACGACACTATACACTTCCCATGAAGCGCTGCTTTTGAACTATGAAGAGATGCTCACACGCGTGGACAGCATGACCGGAGACTGGTATGACTGTTCGGCTCATATGCTTTGGATCGGTGACCGCACCAGAGAGCTTAACGGAGCGCATGTCGAGTTTTTCAGAGGGATCAAAAATCCGATCGGATGTAAAGTAGGCCCAAGTATGAAAGCCGATGAGTTGATCCGACTTATCGATATCCTCAATCCTGACAATGAAGAGGGGAGGCTCAATCTGATCGTCCGTATGGGCGCCGACAAGGTAGAAGAGCACCTTCCTCCGCTTCTGCGCAGGGTAAAAGCCGAGGGGAAAAATGTCGTGTGGAGCTGTGACCCGATGCATGGCAATATCGAAAAGAGCTCTACAGGATACAAAACAAGAGATTTCGATAATATCCTCAAAGAGGTAAAGCTGTTCTTCAAGATACACAAAAACGAAGGAACCGTCGCCGGAGGTATCCATCTGGAGATGACAGGCGAAAATGTCACGGAGTGTACGGGAAGCCGTTCATGCGGTATCACTGCTGAAGATCTGGAAAATCGCTACCATACTCAATGCGATCCCAGACTCAATGCAGATCAGGCGCTTGAGCTTGCATTTGTGATCAGCGATACACTCAACGCATAGTGGGCGCAGTACCGCACTCTAGACTTTCTATCTATAGAGATCATCAGCGTTAAAAAATTTACAATGGTTGTGCGGTGGGCACATTATGATCAGATCAGAAAAGCCCGTTTCATGCAGAATTCTATCTCTTCAAACTTGTGGTATACTTTTGCATTAGAGATTGAGGGATAAAGAATGCCTATACGACAGCTGAGTGGTTTGTTCGTTGATCGCCCAAAGGATTCAAACCTTGGGCATTTTCAGACAAAAAGCAAAAATCAGTTTTTTTTATGGGTGGAGCTGTTTGGTCTATTCGTTGTAGTGCCCGCTCTTTTATATTTCTGGACACCTCTCTTTGTCCTGCCTATCCTCTGGATGATTGCTTTATGGTGTGGACGGATTCTCCTGAAAGATCAAACATTCGATCGGACCAATCTTTGGCGTGCTGCGGAGTTGATTGTCAAAGGTAAATCCATGCTGAAACAATTTACCGTAATTTCGGTACTGCTCTTTGCGCTGGTCTATTTTTGGGCTCCGGATCTTCTATTTTCTTTGGTCATGCAAAAGCCTTTACTCTGGCTTTTGATACTCTTTTTGTATCCCTTGTTGTCAGCCTATCCGCAGGAGCTGGTCTATCGGGCCTATTTTTTTTATCGCTACCGACCGCTTTTTCCGGGCAGATGGCCGTTTATTATTAGCAATGCACTGCTGTTCGGCTATATGCATATTATTTTTCATAATTGGATCGCAGTCTCACTAACAAGTATTGGAGGAGTGCTGTTTGCCCTTATGTATGAACGATCCTCCTCTACACTGCTTGTTTTCATAGCACACTCTCTCTACGGCTGCTTGCTCTTTACTCTTGGGCTCGGGCCCTTTTTCATTACATCACCGTTGCAACATTTTCTCTCGTTTTGAGAGCATACCGTCTTTGGACATAGAGTTTCTAAGCACCCGGTAGCTGACAGTCCTTGTCAATCAATTAAGTCCTCTTAATAAACAGTAGAAAGTCGATCATTTTCAGTGGTACGGTAAAAATAAGTGATACATCATGAAAAGAAAGAAAAAGGTGCGCAGCTAAGTTTTTTGATTATGTACTGGAGTATAGGCGGGAGAGACAAAGCACATATTTCAACCCAATAACTTTTTTAAGTTTAGATTTGCCGGTAAAGAAATAAAACAAACATTTGAATAAAAATATTCAAAAACCAATTTGGTAATGAAGGATATTATACAAATGAAGTTCAAATAAGTTTTTGAAAAAGATTTAACCGGACAGATACAGAAGAGTAGTTTTTGAAATCTTACAAAAATATAGTTACATCTCTTGAAGGTGCGCACAAAAAGAGGAGGGATATTTGATTGCATGTATAATCCCTTTCCATCGTTCCTAGAAGTATTGTTATTTTTCAAATCAGGAGCGGTAATGCAAGATTAAATCCGATTTTTCTGATGAAAAAATCGAAAGATATAAAAAGGTAACTTATTTGGATAAAATTTAGGCTCATGAAAAAATGATATCATAGGTGGACAGGGGAAAGCATCAGATTATAAAAGCCTTTTTCATAAAGAACTCTATCTCTGCATGGCTGTAGTGGTGATCAGTGAAGTAGTCAAAAGCGATTACGCCTTGATAGAGCAGCATATCGCTGCCCTCTTTAGTGGGCTTGCCGTAGCGCTTGGCAAGTTTGAGAAAGGGTGTTTCTCGACCGTAAACCACATCTATACAGGCTTTGGCAGTCGGAATGAGTGTATCTAAAATAGCTTTTGGCGCAGGCAGCAGATCGTCCTTGAGTCCTGCTGATGTCATATTGATCACAAGATCGTATGGTTTAGGCTTAAAGTTCTCGTAGGTCGCGGTATCAAAACCATCATCTGCAAAACTTCGGAGTCTCTGAGCCCCGCGGTTAAGGATAGTTACTTCATAACCCCGATCGCGCAGCAGCAGGCTTGTCGCTCTGGCTGTCCCTCCGGCTCCCAGAAAAAGCACTGTTTTGGCTTCACTAAATTCTCTGATCGCTCTTAGAAATCCGGGAGCGTCGGTATTGTATCCGTGCAGTTTACCCTCTTTGATGATGATTGTATTGATTGCACCAGCTCTTTTTGCGAAAGAATCAAGATGGTCACACGCCTTAAAGGCCACCTCTTTGTGGGGTACGGTGATATTGGCTCCCGCAAGCCCAAGACGCATCATCATCTCTTTGAGTGCCTGACCGTCTTTGAGTAGATAGCGTGTATAGCAGCCGTCAAATCCAAGACCCTTGAAAGCAAGATTGTGCATCAGCGGGGACTTGGAGTGTGATACCGGGTTGCCTAAGATGGCAAAGAGCTGTCTATCCATTTTATAAATTCCTTCAGATTCAGATTAGAGATTGATTATGTCACCGCTTGCACTTAATATTGATAGATAGGATTATATCACTATGAGACTGTGTTGGATTACAGCCATCAAAAGGAACTAAATCCATCAGCATTCCGTCAAATTGAAGCCTTCAGACCGTAAAAATAGCTCTGTATCCAAGTCATGCCGTCAATGGCTAACTCTTCTATCAGCGAATCGATCTTATCTTTCTTTTTCCAAACTGGTTTAGTGATATGACATAAAATTTGGAGCTCTTTTTTGGCTTCGGATTTGATACCGATAGCGTCTATCAGACCTACTTCTTTGGCACGCGCAGCAGAGAAGATATGGGCATCGGCATATGTTTTGGAGTTGTTGATGTCTAGTCCTCTGGCAGCAGCCACATCACTGACAAAGAGTGTGTAGGTATCATACGTGAGGCGTTCAAGTTCACCTTTCTCCTCGGTAGTCCAGGCTCTAGTCGGTGTGCCTGCCTCTTTGTAGGTTCCCATCTTTACAATCTGAGGTTTGATGCCTATCTTGTTCAGCAGCTCTTCGATATCCGCGCTCTCCATGATCACGCCGATCGAACCGATGATCGCACCCGGGTTGGCGATGATACGGTTGGCATATATCGAGCCGTAGTAGCTTCCGCTTGCCATCACTCCGCTGGCATAGGCTATGACCGGTTTGTCTTTGCTGAGTGCTTTGATGGCATAAGAGATCTCAACAGAAGGGGGGACTGCGCCGCCGGGCGAGTTGACTGTAAGCAAAACCCCTTTGATCTGATCATCTTTTTGCGCTTCTTCGATCTGTTTGACGACCTCATCGCTGTAGATGATGGGACCGGTGAGCTTGATCTCCTGTAGGTTGGCAGGTTCACCGGGCGTGCCTTGGGGTATCAATACCATAAAAACGATAAAAAGAAAAAGCATACCCCAAAAATGTCTTCCTATCCATTGCAAAATTCTTCCTATCAAACTAAACATATTGCTTTCCTTCTATATAAAGTTGTGCAACTTTTTGTGTGTAAAGTATCGTCCAAAGCGCTATATCTTCTTCTATTTGTGGTATATTTGGCAGTTGCACAAGGGCAAAATCGGCCTGATATCCTTGTGTAATCCTACCACAATTCAGCCCCAAAATCCTTGCGGCATCTTGGGTGACGGATCTGAGCAGCCAAAGTGAAAGTTCATGAAGCTTAAGCTCATGATGCATCATCAAGGCTGCACGCAATTCATCAAAAATATTGAGTGAATAGTTGGAGCTTAACCCGTCCGTAGCGACCGCAAACGGGATGCCCAGCTCTTTGAGTTTTTCGATACGGAGCCGTCCGCAGCCAAGTAGCCGATTGGAACGGGGGCAGTGTGCGACCGTATGTCCGGCCTGAGAGAATCTATGAAGCTCTTTATCGTTGGCTTGAATACAGTGGATAAAATGAGTGGGATACTCCTCGAAATGCGACAGAAAGCCATCGATATTGCTCAGCGCTTCAGTCTGACCGAATGCTGATGCAAAAAATGCTTTCAAATCTCCGTCAGAACCTTCCAGCCATGCGCGCTCTGCCTGACTTTCGAGGAAATGCGCACTCAGTACGCACTGTTTGGCTTTGGCAAGGGCAACTGCTTTTTGGAGTATGCTTGGATGGACGGAGTAGGGGGAGTGAATTGCAATAGCAGGTGTGACCCTACTTTGTGTATGAAGCGATGAAGCTTCAAAGCGCTCCAAAAAATTTCCATAGAGCTGATCAGCCGTTACAGGATTGCTGCCGATGAGTTCATTGAAGAAGACAACGCGCTGGGGTGTCCAGATACAGCTTGGCAGATCGAGTCCAAAACTACTGACTGCACCAAAGGCAGTAATGCCGCTTTGAAGCATTTGTGTGCAGGCTTCCTGCATCATCTCTTCGGTACAGTTTTCGGTCAGTCGGTTGCGATCTGCGATCACTGAGTCAAGCCAAGGGACAAATGATCCGTATCGAAGTGTGGTTTTATTGGCGCTGAATTCGAGATGAACATGGGTGTTGATCAGTCCCGGATAAAGTACGGAATGGGGGATTTTAGCGATACGATGGGCATTTGGATACTCTTCTATCAGTGTATCATAGGGCTTGACTGCAATGATTTTGGTGTCAAATACGATACCCCAATCCCTGACAAACAGACCCTCCAGATAGAGGTAGTCTGCGGTGATAATTTGTGGTGTATATTTCATATCTGTTCTGTGCCCTTAATCTGTTTCTAGTAACTTATGGGCATCTTTAATAGCCCCTTAATGGATATAGAAGCCTAAATTTTGGATAAATTATAAGGCAAATTTTTG
>DYNJ01000086.1 GCA_020721085.1 Sulfurovum sp.
TACTGTTTGATATCCCTGCAAATCGGGCTGTCACTCGGTGCCGAAGTGCCGTGAAATCCCACCATCAGCATCCCTCCTGCCATCTTCTCCATCGTGTCTGATGCCGTCAATTGCGACGCTTGAAAGAGCCACAACACCATCATCACCCCGATCACTCTTTTTGCCATAGCCGTTCCTTGCGCATTATTTGCGCTATTATACCTATATCCATATCCAAAAACCGTATCTGCTATTTTTGCTCACGATTATTACACAGAAATTTGTGTATAATATCCAAATATCAAAAAATAAGGATCCAAATGAAGAGGATTATAGTTTTTATAGCGCTTTTCGCCTTGCTGATAGGCATAGCTCAGGCGGAAGATTATAAGATGACCATGACTACCATAGAGGGCAAGGCGATGAATATCACAGGCACCAAAGAGGGCTTGGTCTTTGATGATTTCAAAGGAAAGATCATATTTTTGGAGTTTTTCGGCCACAAATGTCCGCCTTGCCTCAAATCGATCCCCCACTACATAGACCTCCAGACAAAATACAAAGACAAACTTGCCATCATCGCGGTTGAGGTACAGGGGATGGACGAAGCGGCCCTGCGTGATTTTGTCAAAACCAAAGGGATCAACTATCCCACTATATCTTATGAAAAATCAGGCGATATGGTGCCCTATATCTCCCAAAGAGCTCAGTGGGAAGGCGCTATTCCGTTTCTTGTCGTACTGGATCAAAAGGGGGAGGTTCAGCTAGTCCAGCCGGGAATGCTGCCGCAAGATGCACTTGAAGAGGTGATAGCAAAGCTTTCTAAATAGCAGACCGCTTGGCTATCAACACTCCGTGCGCCGTCACACTGAATGCAGGATTGCACGCTTAGTCATTGTGGCAAAAGTCGGAATCTTAAAATGAATAGCAAATCAAAGTCCGAAAAGAACAAAATGAGACCACCGCACAATAGAGGATTTTATTCAAATTCAAGGCGAAATTTAGTCAAAATGAGGAGTTTACTGTAGTAAATGACGAATTTTTACTGAATTTCAACGAAGAATTTGGGCAAAAGCATCGTTGTGCGGTGGTCTCAAAATGTTTTAAACCGGAACCAAACAGAGTACAAGTCTCACACCAGCCGTATCAAACCGTTTTTGATGACGATACCGCCTTCCAGCTCCGCCTCATAGATACGCTCGCCGAACTGCGCCAATGCTTCATCAAGAGTAGGGGAAGTTTGGCAAAAGTAGAAAAAATCATCTCTTTCTATCTCCATATCGACCGCCTGTCCAAACCTCGAAGCAAAAAGTTCGATATCGTAGATAGGCTCCGCAAGCCCGTCTCTAAGCAGACTGTTCGTACCGTTGCTCTCACCTAGATGATGAGGAAGCACGAAAATCTTCCTGCCCATCTCCAAGGCATACTCCACACTGCGCATCGATCCGCTTTGCGCATCTGCTTCCGTGACTATCAGACACTCTCCAAGCGCCACCACCAGCTCGTTGCGTATGACAAAACTCCACTGCGTTGCCTTGAAACCGTCATCAAACTGACTCATCACCAATCCCGCCTGCTCTATCTCTTTGATCAAACCTTTGTTGACTACAGGATAACGAATATCAAGTCCGTTTGCCATAACTGCGATGGTATTGGACGCGCCTGCACCCTGATGCGCCGAGGCATCCACCCCCATGGCCGCACCGCTGACGATACATACCCCTCTGCTTGAAAGCGCTTTTGCCAAACTATATGTAGATTGTATGGTATAGCTCGAAGGTCGTCTCGTCCCCACGATAGAGACCTTGGGGTGATCCAGTAAAGCCGGATCACCCTTGCAATAGAGTGTTTGCGGGTATGTCTTCATATCTTCAAGCGCTTTAACATGGAGTTCAAGAAGCCGACTCATCTATCCCCTTTTTTAGATTGTAGCATCAAGTGCATGAAAGCAGCAAAAAATATATCATTTTGTCCTACTTCACCATCAGCTCATCGATATAGACTACATCTACACCACTCAAAATATCCATAGAGTTGCGTAATGTGCTCATAGTAACGGGATATGGATGACCGATAGCGATCGCATAGCCTCTGTTTTGTGCTTTGCGTACCGCCTCTTTAAGTTGCGTGCGGATAGCCGAAAAGTTTGGGGTATTATCAATAAAAACATCCCGTGCAAGATAAAAATCCCCATAGGCATGAGCGACACTTCTGCCTTGCGTCCGAGCGGATGTACGGCTATCCACAAACACAAATCCCTCCTCCTTGAGTATCCCGTAGAGTTTATACATGGCATCATAATCTGAGGTAAACCGGCTTCCTGTATGGTTGTTTGTATAGATAGCGTGAGGAAACCATCGGCGCAAATTTGCGACACGCTGTCGCATCGTCGAGTCAGTATCGCCGATCTTTAAAGTATCCGGCATGGCCCCGCCTTTTGCCTGCATCGGGAGGTGTATCATAAAGTGTTTGAGACTTTGTGACATCTTTACAGTATGAGGGGCATCACTTGACGGAGGAAAGATCGAAGGGGTAATTTTGAGCGGTATAGAGGCAATCGTTTGAAGCTGTTTTGGTGTAGCCACATCATCTATGATGACCACCAGTCTTGCTTTTTTACCACGCACGACAGCAGGGATTTGAGTTGGCATCAGTTCTGCTTTTTTGGCTTCCGGGGGTGGATTTGATAGCACACCTTGAGGATATGTTTGAGTTGTATTTGTCTTGATAGGTGGTTGAATATTGGCGGGTTTGGTTTTGTTTTCTGTTTTTGTCGTTTGTTTTGGCTTGGAAGGCAAATACTCATTGGAATGTTTTTGGATGTTTGAAGGATGAGATGATATCTTTGCAGTCCGCCTTTCCGTGTTGCTTCCGGTATAGCCGCTGTTGTCGAAATAATACCCAAATCCTCCCATCGCGACAAGCGCTGTAGTCGCCAATAAGATGATCCAAAAAATTCTTTTTGATTTGTAGGTATTTTTGGCTTTTTTGATAGATGCCGAGGGCTTGACTTTTTTTGGTTTAGAAGCAGATGTGCTTTGGCTTTTGCGGGATGATTGCTTCTTGGATTGTATAGCCATTTGTTGTACTGCTTATAATTTTATAGAGATGCTCCAAGAGCCAACCAACTATTGAAAGAGTCAAACCCACAGGCGAATGACTATCAAGACCTCTGATCAAATATTTTTAGAGCTCTTTTTGATTCCGAAAACAGTTCGGAATGACCAATAAACCGTCACCCTGAATTTATTTCAGGGTCTAATTGCCAAATTGCTTAGAGAGTTCTATCGAGATGTTTAGTTTTCGTTTTGTTTGACTATCTTGTTGGATGCGATCCAAGGCATCATGCCTCTGAGCTTAACCCCTGTTTGCTCTATCAAAGAGGCTTTGGCATTTGCTCTTTCTGCATTCATTCTGGGATATCCTGCTTGACCTTCAAGGATAAAATCTTTTGCAAATCTTCCATCCTGGATCTCTTTGAGGATATCTCTCATCGCCTGCTTGGATGTCTCATTGATCACTCTTTTGCCTGATACATAGTCGCCGTATTCAGCTGTATTGGAGATAGAGTATCTCATGTCAGATATCCCGCCTTGGAACATCAAGTCAACGATAAGTTTCAGCTCATGAAGACACTCAAAATATGCAAGCTCAGGAGCATATCCGGCTTCTGTCAAAGTTTCAAATCCGGCTTGCACCAAAGACATAGCACCGCCGCAAAGAACCGCCTGCTCTCCGAAAAGGTCTGTTTCTGTTTCATCTTTGAAAGTCGTTTCGATGATGGCTGTCCGTCCGCCCCCTATTGCACTTGCATACGAAAGAGCCAACTGCTTTGTGTTACCGCTTGGATCTGCATGGACGGCGATGAGATCCGGTATCCCTCCGCCGTTTACAAACTCATTTCTCACAGTGTGCCCCGGAGCTTTGGGGGCGATCATTGTGACATTGATGTCGCTTCTAGGCTGGATTCTGCCAAAGTGGATGTTAAATCCGTGTCCGAATGCGATAGTCGCACCTTTTTTGAGGTTTGGTTCGATCTCGTTTCTGTAAATGTCTGCCTGGTTTTCATCCGGCAAGAGGATCATGACCACATCCGCTTTGGCAGTCGCTTCTGCAACTGCCAATACTTCAAAGCCTTTGGCCTCGGCCTTGCCCCAGCTACTTCCACCTTTTTTGAGACCGATTACCACATTGACACCACTGTCTCTGAGGTTTTCTGCATGTGCATGCCCTTGGCTTCCGAAGCCGATCATCGCTACAGTTTTTGACTTGATAATATTCAAATCACAATCTTTGTCATAATAAACATTTAAATCTGCCATCACTCATCCTTAAAATAAATTTACGCGATTATATCCTAAACTTACTTATTGACCTATTATTATAAACTCGTTATACTATATCGCAAGAGTAATAGTAAAAGAGGAATAATGGAACTTCTAAATCAATCTATTGTTTGGTGGCACTGGATCATCTTGGGGCTTGTACTGATCATTACAGAGATGAGTACAGGAACCTTTATCAGCTTGGGGCTGGGTATAGCCGCACTCGCAGTAGGTCTCATCGACTGGATAATACCGATGGAGTTTGTCTATCAGCTTGGACTTTGGATCATTTTTTCTATCGTTTTTGTCACTTTGCTGTTTCGCCGGCTAAAGAGAGAACCCACTGTTTCACAAAGCGGACAGTCCACCTACCGCCTTGATACGCTTGGTACTGTCACTAGCGTGATCCAGCCGCACAAAAGAGGCAAAGTCACATTTGACAGTCCGGTGCTTGGCAATACCGACTGGCATGCCACTTCCAATGTCAAACTGGAGATAGGCGCACGCATCAAGATCATCGAAGTCAACGGTCAGCTTATCAAAGTTACGCCAATCAATCAATAAAGGGCGCCTCTGAAAACCCCTAGAGGGGTTTTCTTTGCTGCAGCAAGATAGTTTTAGGCGGATTGTCGCAGGTTTGCCGGAGGCAAATCAAGACAAGGCAACGCAAAAATATAAAACTGCAATAAAAAGCCGTCTGTTGGCGAATTATGCCGTTAAATTTTTTTCGAATTAGCTTCAGCTAGTCTTTCAAAAATTTGCCTTATAATTCATCTAATATTTTGGCTTCTATATCCCTTAAAGGGTTATTAAAGGTGTCTTAAAGGAAAATAGTATGGAACCGTCACTTTTGATCTTGCTCATTCTGGCCGCCGGGGTCATCGCCACACTCTATCAAGGGATCAATATCGTACCGCAAGGAGAAGAGTGGGTTGTTGAGAGACTGGGGAAATTCAGCCGGACACTAAAGCCGGGGTTAAATATCATCTTGCCATATATCGAGCAGATCCGTGCCCGCATATCCACGCGCGACATCATCCTTGAGATTCCGCAGCAAGAGGTGATCACCAATGACAATGCAGTGCTTCTCACCAACGCAGTCACCTTCATACGCGTCACCGGTCCGGCAGATGCCATCTATGGAGTCGAGGATTTCAGAGAGGCTATCAGCCAGCTGATCATGACGACACTTCGTTCGATCTTGGGCGAGATGAAATTAGATGAAGCGCTCTCCAACCGGGAACATATCAAAGCCAAGCTCAAAGAGCAGATCGTCGATGATGTCGCAGACTGGGGAGTCACGGTCAAATCTGTCGAGATCCAGGATATCTCTCCAAGTCAGTCTATGCAAAAAGCGATGGAACGGCAGGCTTCCGCCGAGCGGGAGCGAAGGGCGATCGAAACGATGGCGGAGGGTAATAAAAATGCAGCGATACTCGAAGCGGACGGAAAACTCGAAGCTGCCAAAAGAGAGGCTCAGGCACAAATCGCACTGGCCAATGCCTCCGCAGAAGCAATCCGTGTGATCACTGAGAATATCAAAGACCAAGAACTTCCTGCGATGTTTCTGCTAGGCGACCGCTACATCACATCGCTTGAGAAGATCAGCCAGAGCCAAAATTCAAAGTTTGTCATCTATCCAGCTGATATGCAGGCGGCCATCAAAGGGATGCTTGGAAATGTGTTCAAAAAGTAGCCCAAAGAGATCACCTCTCTAAAGACAATTAATCAAAGTTGCTTTTACTTTGATTGAGACGGCTGTCTTTCCAGTGTATACATTAGCAAGAGAGCGTCCGCTGCACCCAGAAAGGTCGTTGCTATACCTTCCAGACAAGTTTTGCATTGATCGGTTTTTTTGATTTCATGCTATCGGATCTTTCAAAAAATAAATTTTACATCAATAAAAAGACCAAAGAGGGGTAAATAACCCTATCTCTTTCATTCCGTTGATCAGCTCAAGTATTCCAACCGCCCAGACAAACCATACAGCGCTCAAAATATGTGTTCTATAGACAGATGGTTTCACATTATAATCATCTGGTTCATGAAAAGTCGAAAAATTTGGGAACAGTGCAGGCACTCTCCTTGTATATTCTTCGAATTCAGCTCCAAAATATTCCTTTAGGCGCTTTTCTTCGCTTTTGATAATAAGTATATAATAAGGCACGAAAAGGATTATGAAAAGCAGGGGGAAAGTAAAAGTTTTGGTGGCAAAACCGATACCGATCACACCAATCATACTAAAAAAATACAATGGATTTCTGCTGATAGAGTATGGACCTTCGGTGATCAATTTGTTATTTTTGTACCCGGCGATATAGAGCGAACACCACATTCTCCCCAATGAAGCGACAGCAGCAAAAACAATACCAAAGAAAAACAGAAGATACCCGATTATCATATTTTTAATTTCCCAGTGACTCTGTGTGCTAAAGACAAGAAATAAAACCGCAACACCGACAATACGAGTCAGAAATATTCTATTTTTTTCAAATTTGGATTTCATCTTTTTCCTTATCCAGATCTAGTTAAAGTCCAAAAACACCCCCAATTAAACTTAGACCCTGCTTTGTATATGATACTATATCATTAAACTGCCGCTATATGCCTTAATGAAGCACAAAATAAGTCTCTTTTTTAGTGTAGGGCACCTCTAAAAACCCCTTGACGGTATAGCTTGTATGCCATAAGATAGTTC
>DYNJ01000087.1 GCA_020721085.1 Sulfurovum sp.
AGATCTTTTGGATGAGGCGGTTGTGCGTGCCAAAGAAGCGATCAAGGACAAAGAAGAGTACACCGCAGAAGAGATTGAAGCGCTTGCCCATGCTGTCGGGGTTGGGGCGGTGAAGTATGCGGACCTCTCGATCAACAGGGAATCAAACTATATTTTTGATTGGGACAAGATGCTCAGCCTTGAAGGAAACACTTCGCTTTATCAGCAATATGCATACGCGCGCATCATGAGTATCTTGAGGCGCTACAAAGGTAAGATCGATCAGAAGATTGTGATCGGTGATGAGATCGAGCGTCGCATGGCGGTCATGCTGCTGCGCTTCGAGGATGTATTGACCAAGGCCGCCCATGATACGGCGCCCCACCAGATCACAGGCTATCTGTATGAGCTTACGACGCTTTTCATGCGTTTTTACGAACAAAACCCGATCCTTAAAGAGGAGATCGAGCCTCACATCAGACAGAGCCGCCTTGCTTTGTCGGCGCTGACTGCCAAAGTTATCAGGCAGGGATTGGCGATTTTGGGAATCGAAACAGTAGATAAATTATAATCCGGAATTAAATTATGAAAGCAATTGTTTTTTTGGGAATTATCGGGACGCTTGGTTTGATAGGAGTGTCGTTTTATCGGCAACGCGAGTGGAAAAAACTGCTTCTGTCTATCGCGGCATTTTCCGTGATATTGGTTTTTATCGGGTTTAGTCCGACTTTGCGAACCGTTGTGCCTCTTTTTATGGCACACCTTGTCTTGATTTTGGTCGCATGGTCTGCTTTGATCTATGCGGCCATTCGAGGAAAGTTTTATTGGCCGGCACTGTTTGCCCCTCTTGTTACCGTAGCTCTGTTTTTTATACTGGAAAAAACAGTAGGTTCCGGAGGAGTTGCGGGCTAAGCCTTGGTTGTGTTGAGTTCGCTCAAAAAACTTTCAAGTGAATATTTTTGACGATATTCGGGTGTCATGATATGGATCAGGATGTCTCCCAGGTCAGCCACTACCCACTGATCACTCTCGTCTGCGCAGAGAAACTCTTCACCAAGCGGTTTTAGCGTCGTCTTGAGATGGTCAAAAAGAGCTCTGGTGTGTTTGCCCCCCAATGAGTTGGCGATGACAACCCGCTTGGCGATATAGTTGGCGCCTTCAAGATTGAATACCTCGATCTCTTCGGCTTTTTTGTCATCCAAAATGATGATAATTCTTTCGATTCTTTCGTCAATTGTCATATTATTCCTTATTTTATGTTGCAGAAGTTCTTTGACTTCTGCTCGGATGCGAGGATCGATCATCTCTAGACTCCCGCCTGCTCTGATCTGTGTCGAGCTGACAGGCAGATCGATCTCAAGAGGTATCCATTCGCGAAGCATATCTGTCGGCAAAGGATCTTCTCCTCTATCTACGACTACCCAGGTGATCTCACGGTTGAGCCATTCAAACTCATGCCACTTTGTAATCGTCGATAGATTATCGCTTCCGATGATCAGATAGGCGACGCAATAATTTTGCTGCAAATATCTCAAACTCTCGCTTGTATATACCGGACGATGCTGTCTGATCTCATAATCACAGATTTCGATATCGGCGACATTGTCAAAAATCTTATGGCACCAAGACAGTCTTTGCTGCGGTGATGCCAGCATACTTTTTTTGAACGGATTCAAAAAAGCAGGCAGGATGATCAGCTTGTCGATATCAAGCATTTTGAGCGCAAGATCTGCAATCATCTGATGCCCTTTGTGAGGCGGATCAAAACTGCCTCCAAAGATTGCAATTTTAATCAAACCATAACCTCATTTGATATAGAATTAGTCATGAGGGATTTTATCATAAATTTATGATAATTCAAAACTCAAAATCAAACATCTCGGTTGTGATGCGGGCCTGGCAGTTTTGAATATGCTGTCGGTAGGTATGGATTATGGCAGCGGATGTAACAAAAAAGGAGAGAAACACGATGATCAAAACGCTAAATGATATAGAAATTGAAGGTAAAAGAGTCTTTATCCGATGTGATTTCAATGTACCAAAAGATGAATTCGGCAATATAACAGATGACAGACGGATCCGTGCCGCACTGCCGACTATCCGCTATTGCATGGATAGAGACTGCAAAATTATACTGGCCTCTCACTACGAAAGACCGGAGCCGGGTAAATATGAGGAGAAGTTCTCTCTCAAGCCGATCGCCAAAAGACTGCACCAGCTGCTAAAACTGGATAAAGATATCCTTATGGCGGCAGATGTAGTGGGTCCGGATGCCAAGGCAAAAGCAGCCGCGATGGAGATAGGTGATATTTTGCTGCTGGAAAATCTCCGTTACGAAGCAGGTGAGACCAAAAATGACGCAGCCCTTGCCGCCGAGCTGGCATCATTCGGCGATATTTATGTCAATGATGCTTTTGGCGCATGTCACAGAAAACATGCTTCTATCTATGCGATCACCAAGCATTTCGACAAAAATCACAAAGTCGCAGGATTTTTGATGAAAAAAGAGATCAACTTCTTTGGCAAAGTGATCGAAGATCCTGTCAGGCCGTTTGTGGCAGTCGTAGGCGGAAGCAAGGTCTCCGGCAAACTGGAAGCATTGACCAACCTTGTAAGCAAAGTTGACAAAATCATCATCGGCGGCGGTATGGCGTTTACTTTCCTCAAGGCACTGGGATATGAGATCGGTAACTCATTGGTCGAAGACAATCTCGTCGAAGAGGCAAAGTCGGTCATGGCAAAGGCCAAAGAGCTGAATGTGAAATTTTATCTGCCGGTTGATATTGTGGTCGCCACAGAATTCAGCCAAAATGCCACAGTCAAATATCTGCCGATCCAAGAGATCCCCAAAGGCTGGATGGGCTTGGATATCGGACCGGCTACAACGCGTCTGTTTCGAGAGGCTCTCAATGATGCGCAGACGATCATCTGGAACGGACCGATGGGTGTCTTCGAGATCGATAAGTTCTCCAAAGGGAGTATCAAAATGTCGCACTATATCGCAGAGTCGCATGCTACGACGATTGTAGGCGGAGGCGATACAGCCGATGTGGTTGCCAGAGCCGGCGATGCGGATGAGATGACATTTGTCAGTACGGGCGGAGGCGCCAGCCTGGAGCTGATCGAAGGCAAAGTATTGCCGGGTATGGAAGCGATAGAGAACTGAGGTCTTTGAGAAAAGATTTCTGATAATTACCAAGGAGAAGATATTATATGATCTACGCAGCAAATTTCAAAACCAACCATACCCGTTCGGGCACCAAGCGCTATTTGGAGGAGCTTCAACAGAAGATATCAGGACGAAATACTGCAGACAGAATCTTTGTATTCCCTCCCTTCACCGCGCTGGATCATTATGAGGGCGATTATACGCTGGGTGTGCAAAATTGCTATCCTGTACGAAAGGGTGCTTTTACGGGTGAGATCGGGCTTGAGCAGCTTGAAGAGTTCGGTATCGGTACGATTCTCATAGGCCACAGCGAGAGGCGTCAGCTCTTGCACGAAACCCAAGAGATCGTGGCTGAGAAATTTGCCTTTTTTCAGCAGGAAAACTTTGAGATTGTCTATTGTATCGGAGAGCCTCTTGAGATCCGCGAGCAGGGTGACAGTGCAGTCGTCGAATACCTATTGGCGCAGTTTGACGGTATCGATACGGCATACGGGAAGCTGATCATCGCTTATGAGCCGATCTGGGCGATCGGAACAGGCAGAAGCGCCACAGTCGGGGAGATAGCATCGACTCACAAAGTGCTTCGTCAATCTGTCAGCAAGCCTATTTTGTACGGCGGAAGCGTCAATCCCTCCAATATAGCCCAGATCGTCTCTATCGACAATGTAGATGGGGTGCTGGTAGGAAGCGCTTCGTTGAGTGTGGATAGTTTTTACGCTTTGATCACGGCTTAGCAGGAAGATATGCAAAGGATGGTGTCATTGCGGTTGAAGCGTGGCAGTCCATCTCTTTGGATCCCGATTTTTATCGGGATGACGGTGGTTGCCGGAGGCAGTTTTAAAGTGTCTTGATCTTGGCGATCTCGTCTCTGAGTCTGGCTGCCTCTTCGAACTCCAGCTTTTTTGAGGCAGCCAGCATTTTGGCTCTTAGTTCTTTGATGAACTGCTGGCGTTCGGCTTTGGGCATCTTTTCGAGTTTGGAGCTTTTGGCATACAGCTCGCCGTTGTCTTCTGCTTTGAGATTGGCATCGAGCTCTCTGTATGTTGAGCGGGGAATGATGCCGTGCAGTGTGTTGTAGGCGATCTGTTTGGCTCGTCTGGCAGCTGTGGTATCTAGTGCAGCCTGCATAGAGCGGGTGATCTTTTTGGCATACATAAGGACATGGCCATGGATATGTCTCGCGGCGCGTCCGGCAGTCTGTATCAATGATCTTTCGCTCCGCAAAAATCCCTCTTTGTCGGCATCAAGTATAGCTACCAAACTCACTTCGGGCAGATCAAGTCCTTCCCTGAGCAGATTGATGCCGATAAGTATATCAAACTCTCCAAGCCTAAGGCTTCGGATCAGTTGATTGCGCTCGATAGCGTCAAGATCTGAGTGCATATATTTGGCTTTGAGTCCCAGATCATTATAGTAAGTCGCCAGCTCCTCTGCCATTTTTTTGGTCAAAACAGTTACAAGAACTCTTTCATTTCGGGATATAACCTTTTTCATCCTGTCGTGCAGATCCTCAACCTGATATGTGCTGTCTATGATCTCTATCTGCGGGTCAAGCAGGCCCGTGGGGCGGACGACCTGTTGGGCAATGACGGAGGAGAGATCCAGTTCAAGCTCGGCCGGTGTCGCGGAGACAAAGAGAAAATGCGGTGATTTTCGGATGTATTCATCGAACATCAAGGGGCGATTGTCCAAGGCACTCGGGAGTCTGAAGCCATAATCGACCAATACCTCCTTGCGGCTTCTGTCGCCGGCGTACATTCCGCGAAACTGAGGAAGACTGACATGGGATTCATCGACGATGACCAGATAGTCTTCGTGCATCGCTTCAAAATAATCAAGCAAAGAGTAGGGAGTCTCTCCCGGTTTTTTGCCTGTGAGGTGACGCGAATAGTTTTCAATCCCTTTGCACATTCCCGTGGCTTCCAGCATCTCAAGGTCAAACTCTGTGCGCTGTTTGAGGCGTTGATGTTCGATCAGGCGGTTTTCGCGGTGATACCATGCCAGTCTTTCGTGCAGCTCCTCTTCGATACTTTTGACGGCAAGGGCAAGTTTCTCTTTGCTGACAATAAACTGGTTGGCGGAGTAGACAGTCACCGTCTTGCGGTGTTCGCCTTTTTCGCCTGTGAGGCTGTTGAAGCTGTAAAGCGCTTCGATCTCATCACCAAAAAATTCGATCCTTATCGCTTCTTCTTCGCTGTACGCAGGATAGATATCGATCACATCTCCGCTGACACGGAAGTCTCCGCGGTCAAAAAAGGCATCATTGCGTTTGTAGCCCATATCTACCAGTCTCAGCAGAAGCTCTTTTTGGCTGTAGCTTTCTCCTTGGCAGAGTTTTTGGACGACATTGCGGTACTCGTCCGGAGATCCCAGTCCGTAGTTCGCCGATACGGAGGCGATGACGATGACATCATCATGGCTGAGCAGACTGGCTGTCGTGCTTAGCCGCAGGCGTTCGAGCTCTTGGTTGACGGAGCTGTCTTTTTCGATAAAAAGGTCTTGGCGCGGCAGATAGGCCTCCGGCTGATAGTAGTCATAGTATGATATGAAATATTCTACATGATTGTCGGGAAAAAATCCTTTGAATTCACTATAAAGCTGTGCGGCCAGTGTTTTGTTGTGTGTCATGATCAGTGTCGGTTTGGCAGTTTTTTCAATAATTTTTGCCATAGTATAGGTCTTCCCGCTTCCGGTCACGCCTAGAAGTGTTTGATAGCGGTTGCCTTGCATGATGGAACCGCTCAGAACTTCGATCGCTTCGGGCTGATCTCCGGATGGCTGGTATGGACTTGAGACTTTGAAATGAGGCAGGAGTATCCTTTGAGAAATAACAATCAGGTTTATAAGGCCATTTATTTTTTCTAATTGAACCCTCTGCCGAAAATATTTCATCATATGGTTCAATTATTAATTATGAATTATTGAATGTTTGGATATTATAACAAAATAATCAAAGTGAATCAATTGAAATGGAGTATTGAGATGAGCGTACTGCAAAAATTACAAGAAAAGATCGAACAGCTAAAGAACGGATATGAGGCGATCAAGAGTGAAAATGCACAGCTTCATGCGCGCATAGAGAGCGCAGGTGACAGCTATGCCCAGCAGCAAAAAGTGATCGCGGGATTGCAAAACGATATCGCAGAAAAAGACAAAGAGATCGAAGCGATCATCGCAAAAGTCGAAGAGCTGTTGGCTTAACGGCCAAAAGAGAAATTCCTCATAGGAGAATAGAGAGATGAAAAAGATCGGACTGACAATTTCCGGAAATCGCTACGAAGTAAATCTGGAAGAGAATTTTGCTGATTTTGTCATCAAAGATCTGCAAAGCGCCGGTGTCGCATTTGACCGCGACAACAACGCCTCCGGTTTGCTCAAGGCGTATCTGCGTCTTGCCAAGCTCAATACCAGCTATGAAGACGAGATCGAACTTTTGATCGAAACACTTGACGGAATCTAGGTTTTGCCCATGATATTATTATCGCCCTTGGCAGAAACCCCAATGGTCTTTAGCCGTTGGGATGAATGCGTACAAGGCGCTAACCTTGATTTTGTATATAATTGCGTATGGTCTCAGGACCGCTTCGTCAACTGAACAGATAAATATCCGTCAGTCCAAAATGTATTCTCTTTCCAAAAATATTGTTTGAGAAACGGTCTATAATTCTGCCAAAGATGATAGGCGGCCATAAATTTGTAAAAGATCAAGGTTTATTATGAATATAAATAGCGAAGAGATCAAT
>DYNJ01000088.1 GCA_020721085.1 Sulfurovum sp.
TGGTCAAGTGATGATTGGAGCAGTACAAGATCTGCTTTTTGACCATACTTCGGATCGCTTAAGAGAAAATTGATATGTCCAAACAGTGCAACTGCTTCGTTTTGAGCCGAAATACGCGCAACCTCTAGGGCAATAGAAGGATCATCGAGCAGTTTCTTGTCAAGTTTTTCGGTGAATTGCGGCTCTTTGGAGGGGATTATTTTTTCTATAAGCCGTGCAAACTGATAGGTAAACGGCAAGATGATAAGAACGCTCAAGAGATTAAAAAAGGTATGAAAAGCGACCAAGGCAATCTCGGCATTTGGCAGCAAAGAGCCCGGTGCCAAGCGTTCCCAGATGTAGATAAAAGGAGTGATCAAAAATAGCGCCATTATACCTGCCAGTAGATTGTAGAAAACATGAGAAAACCCCGTCCTTCGTACATTGACCGATCCGCCTATTGAGACCATCAGGGCAGTTACGGTGGTACCCATATCCATACCAATGACGAGTGCGGCTGCCTGTTCAAAGTTGATCGCCTCAGAAAAAAGCATCGCCAAAACAGTGGCTACGCCGGCACTTGAAGAGTGGGTGATGAGTGTGGCGAGGATGCCGAGTACCATAAGCTCTATCCGCCCCATCCATGTATCCGGAGGGAAGCTGTCCGGCGTGATGATCCCTCCGAAGCCACTCATACCCTCTTGAAGCAAGGTAAGTCCGACAAAGATCAGGCCAAAACCCCCGATAGCATAGCCAAATGCGCCGACTTTGCCTTTGAATACCAGCTTGAGTGTCGAACCTATCAGCACCAAAGGAAAAGCAAAGGTACTGATATGAAACTTAAATCCAAGCAGCGCAACCATCCAGCCTGTAACTGTCGTACCGATATTGGCTCCAAAGATGATGCCTAACGCCTCTGGGAATGTCATCAGTCCCGCCCCGACAAATCCCACCGCTGTGACCGTCGTCACTGTAGAAGACTGGAGTATTGCAGTGATAATCGTGCCTGTCAACGCACCTGTCAGCGGGCTTTTGGTAAAACGCATCAAAACTGATTTGAGCGTATCGCCGACAAGCATATGAAGACCATCTGTCATCACAATAATCCCCAACAGCAAAAGCCCCACACCTCCGGAGGCTTTGAGCAACATAGGTATTATTGTATCTTCCATCACACCTCCTTTGATGTATCGAATATTTCCGACCCCTACGGTCAGATACCGATCTTCTCGGCAAATACGACGATATGCGCCTTTTTGTCGAGTTGTCGTTCGATCTCTTGGGCAAATATCTTCTGCTTGTCTCTCTCTCCATGGATCAAAAAGATCTTATCAAGCCGCCTGAAACTTTTCATCCATCGGATCAGACCCTCTTGATCGGCATGTGCAGAAAAGCCGTTGATGGTATGGACATCGGCTTTGATGATGATCTCCTCACCATATATTTTGATCGTCGTTGCACCGTTGACGATCCTGCGCCCCAGTGTCCCTTCTGCCTGATAGCCCACAAAAATAAGTGTATTTTTTGCATCCCAAAGACGATGTTTGAAATGGTGAAGTATCCTGCCGCCGTTACACATTCCAGCACCTGCTATGATGATCGCTCCGGATATCTCCTCATTGATCCTCATAGAGTCGGTCGCCATCGGAGTATAATGCAGATATGGAAAATCAAAAATTGTCCCATCACGCCGCAAAAAGTCGTTGCAGCACTTACTCAACTCTTCATGATAGAGTGCATAGAGCTCTGTCGCACGGATAGCCATGGGCGAATCAAGAAAAATACGGCATTTTGGCAGTTCGCCCCTGTCATACATCTGTTTAAGCATACACAAAATCTCTTGAGTTCGCTCAATAGCAAAGGACGGAATCAAGATATTCCCTCCTCTTTTGAGTGTCGCTTCGATCACCTTTTGAAGCTCTATTTCACTCTCCTTTGCACTCTTGTGGTTTCTGTCTCCGTATGTAGATTCGATAAACAGCACATCCGCCTCTTCGATGAGATCAGGAGACGGCAGGACCATGTTTTCATCATTGCCCAGATCGCCGCTGAAAACCACAGTTTTGTGCACACCGTCCTCTTTAAAGATCAATTGAATGATCGCAGAATCAAGGATATGGCCGGCATTTTTGAAGATGATGCGAATATCATGCTCAAGATCTATCGTCTCATCATAATCGGTAAAAATCATCGGAAGCCGATAGACCGCCTCAACATCATTGAGTGCGTAAAGAGGCTTTTTGACTTTGTCTTCCTCTCCTCTGCGCTGTGCTTTTTTGAACTTCGTCTTGTAATTCTCTTCCATCAGATGGACACTGTCAAGTAAAACAACTTCGGCCAGATCCGCCGTAGAACGGTGTGTGATTATGGTGCCTGTAAATCCCTCTTTGACAAGTTTCGGGATCCGTCCTACATGATCGAGATGACCGTGTGTGATGATGAGATAGTCAACCTGCGAGGGATCGAAACCGAACGGCTTGTCGTTATCGCCTTCTGAAAGCCCTTGGAACATACCACAATCGACCATGATATTGACTCCGCACTGTAATTGCAACAGGTGACAAGAGCCGGTCACGACCTCAGCCCCGCCATAAGATTGCACAATCGCCATTCTTGCTCCTTCTCTATATTATTGAGATCAAAAGGGCTTCATCTATACACTCCTAAAAAGTGTCCCCCCTGTCTGAACTCCTTCAACTAAAAAACTCTCCGCATCACTCAAGTCAAATCCGCTGGCAAGAAGCATCTCCTTGCCGTACCGCATCATAAAATCTGCCGATTGAAGCTTCGTGACGATACCGCCTGTCGCAAACATATTATGGGCAGTTGATCCGGCGCGAAGCTCCTCATCTTTGATATGTGTGACGACTGCCAACGGCTTGGCATCGCTATGGCTGTTTGGGTCTTTGTCATAGTAGGCATCAATATCAGAGAGGATCGCCAGCAAATGCGCATCAAAGTAGCAAGCAACATGAGCCGAAAGCCTATCATTGTCCCCGAATACCAGCTCTTCGGTTGCAGTGACATCATTTTCGTTTACGATAGGCACTACGCCATATTGCAGAAGTTTATCGATCGCTGCTTTAGCATATGCCGTACGAGAACGCGAATCAAAATCATCAGCGATAAGCAACACTTGTGAACAGATGATCCCAAATGTGTCAAACTTCTCTTGATACATCTGCATCAGAAACGGCTGTCCAATGGCAGCTAGAGCCTGCTTGTTGGCAACGACACTGCGATCCAGCGGAAGCTTGGTATAGCCTGCGGCAACGGCTCCTGAACTCACAAGTATCACCTCATGGCCGAGCGCTTTGAGCTTGGCGATCATTGCGACCAATGCCATCATCCTCTCGTCAGCCATATTCCCGTTTTCGGTCACGACATGGGAACCCACTTTGAGCACAAACCGTTTCAATCTATTATCTCCTTCTCGTCATCTGTGATCACATCAGACTTCTGCCTGATAGGATTTGAACTCTCAGACTTGATGAACTCCGCAAGTGCGTAACGCAATGCTTCTGTATTGAACTGCCCTACTGACGAGATAGGTATCACAAATGCGGGCTGGTCTTTGGGATATGCATCCCATGCCTCTTTCTTGAAGCCATAGCTCAGATAGCTTGTGTCTGCCTTGAAATGTCTTAACTCTTTGTTGGCTACCAGCCCGATATCCATCAAAAAAATCTCAATCATAGGATTGATATCCGTGGTAGGCAATGCGTCTATTTTGGTGATTGCCACTGCATAAGGACGACCGGAAAGCTCCTCTGAATAATGTCTCAGCTCCTCTTTGAGGATCTCATATTGATACTTCATCTGTCTATAATTTGTCGCATCGATCAAGAAAAGCAGTGTTTTGGTACGCTCAATATGCCTCAAAAACTCCAATCCCAATCCCTTGCCGTCACTGGCTCCTTCGATGATCCCAGGGATATCCGCCATCATAAACGAGTCATACTCTCCGACCATAACAACGCCGAGATTGGGTGTCAAGGTGGTAAACTCATAATTGGCTACCTGCGGACGGGCATTGGAGAGTGTCGAGATAAGCGTGGACTTACCAACATTCGGGAAGCCTACCAGTCCGACATCTGCAATCATCTTGAGCTCCAAGCGCACATGCTTGGTGATTCCGGGAAGTCCTGGCTGCGCATAGGTAGGGCGTTGGTTGGTCGAACTTTTAAAGTGCAGATTGCCCAGCCCCCCCTTGCCGCCATCCAGAAACAACACCTCTTTGCCCTCGTCGAGCAGATCTAGCAAAATCTCGCCGGTTTCCATATCGACCACCTGCGTACCGGGAGGAACGACGATGGTAGTATCTTTGCCTTTGCGTCCATAGCACTTACGCCCCTCACCGGGACGGCCGTTTTCAGCCTTGATCACATTGCGGCCTCGAAGTGCGCTGAGCGTATCAGTATTGCCGTCTGCTCTAAAAAAAACAGACCCGCCGCGACCGCCGTCACCGCCATCTGGTCCGCCATGGGTGACAAATTTCTCTGTCCAAAATGAGACGCATCCTGCACCGCCTTTGCCGGAACCGATCGTCAATTCTACATTATCTATAAACATTTAATAACCTCTTTGACCTAAAATATTCAATAAAAGCTTATCAAAAACTTATTGGTTAATTTTTATTGCATAATTCCAGTTTTAATTTCAAATTATATCCAAATCATGTAAATTCCTGCCGAACAGCCTTTTATCATAAAGGGCATCACTAAAGTTTTTTTGATATAATTTTTTAAGAAAACATACAAAGAGAATTTTTTGATGAAAAAGTTACTTCAAAGCATAGCAATATTGGCTGTCACATCCATGATTTTTGGCTGCGCAGGCGGTCGGCCGGGACCCAATGACTTCGTCTATGGCGAGATAAACTTTGGAGATAACCGCAGCGATAGCTACAAAAGTGGTGCCAAAGCAGGATGTGATACGGCAAAAGGAGACTATAGAAAAAATCATAGAAAATTCAATAACGACATGGACTACCACGAAGGGTGGTTTGATGGTCGCAAATGGTGTCAAGACCCATATTGGCAATTATCTCTATAAGAGTGTTTACAACATTGCTCGCCACAATTACAGCGGCTATGGCTTCGTTGAGAACTGTGTGCTCTTTTAGTATTTCTCGTACCTCTCTGTGAGACAACGGTACGATATAAGATAGTATTCATTGCCGACATTGACTTTGTAGCGACCGGTGCCTGTCTTTTCTGATGTCACAGGCTCACCGCTTTCCGATCTGAAGTTCTCTCCATCAAAATAAAATACACGGTAACGAGAATATTTATTTTTTGCTACATCCGATATCCAAATCTCAGCAGTGCCATCTCCCTGAACCACCCGATAGCTGCATGTATTGTCATATAAAGCGGTGTCGGCGGAACAGCGCATCATACCGGAAGCTTGATAATCCGTAGGGCCTTTGGTGGTAAATCTGCCATTTTTGACCACAGGCGTCTCTTTGGTACATCCGGACATGACTATCAAAAGTGCGGCAGTTCCAGCAACCATCCAATAATTTTTTCTTTGCAAAACAACTCCTAAAAATTTATACAACATCCGCAGAAGCTATCTGCTGCAATCACTTTGGCAAAACAAATCTGAAAATAGAGCTAAATGATTTTACAACAGAGAGATACTTAAGTGTATAACTAGAAACTACATACCCAGCCGCAACTGAGTATTTTGAAGAGAGTAATTAAGCTGGTACGACAGAAACTTTTTTCTGCGAAGCAGTTCTGTTATCGAACTTAACGACACCCTCAATCAAAGCGAAGATAGTATGGTCTTTACCCATACCCACGCCGGTACCTGGATAAACTTTTGTTCCTCTCTGCCTGATAATGATATTTCCAGGGATCACAGCTTCACCGCTGTATTTTTTTACGCCCAGTCTTCTTCCGGCTGAATCTCGATTGTTCTGGGTAGATCCTTGACCTTTTTTGTGTGCCATTGTATCTCCTTATGCGATTTTTGTGATTTTTACTCTTGTGAAGTCTCTTCTGAAACCTCTCTTGAGCTTAGAATCTTTTCTTCTTCTTTTTTTATAGATGATCACTTTTTTGTCTCTGCCTTCGTTGATCACCTCACCTTTGACGATAGCGCCCTCCACAAAAGGAGTACCCACGGTCAATGTACCGTTGTCAAGCGCAAGAACTTCTTTGAACTCTACTGCGCTTTTTGGCTCAAGGCTCAAGTTGTCAAAACAGATGATATCACCCTCTTGCACCTTAAACTGCTGGCCGCTTGCTTTGATGATTGCATACATAGCAAAACCCTTTATTATATTATTGTCTTAAAAAAGTTTGCGATTATATCTAAAATATGTTTAATATATTTTTAAAGATACTGCAAACATAGACTTCCTGCGAAATTTTTTGGATATTTTCCGACTCTTGATAAACCGCCACAAGGCAGCTTCAGATCACGACAGCGATACAGTCAATCTCAACAAGTGCGTTTCTAGGCAGAGTTTTGACCGCGACCGTACTTCTGGCCGGCTTATGATGGCCGAAATAAAGAGTATAAATCTTATTGACCTGCTCAAAATCATGCATACCTTCCAAAAAGATCGTTGTTTTGATAACATGGCCAAGGTCTGATCCCGCCTCCTCTAAAACCTTAGAAAGATTACGCATCACTTGATGTGTCTGCGACTCGATATCATCTCCCGACATCTTTCCGTTCGGCGTCAATCCAATCTGTCCCGAAGTATAGACCAGCCCATTGACAACGATGGCTTGAGAGTAAGGTCCGATCGCCTGCGGTGCGTTTAGCGTAGATATAATTCGCATCTGATTACCTTTGTTACTGTTTTTCATAGAAGATATAACTTGTCGAATAGTCTGAAAATTCAAAATAGGCCTTTTT
>DYNJ01000012.1 GCA_020721085.1 Sulfurovum sp.
GGTTATATTGTAACGCGGTATAGATAACTGCTTCCACCTCCGGAGAAACCGCCGCTGCTTGAAGGAGGAGGGGTGGATGCACTGGAAAGTGATGACGAAAACCCTCCTAGATTTGTCAATGAGCCATGATACCAAGCAGGTTGCGGAGCGTTCATGGCATCAAAAAGCTTGAGCCAATGATCACTCACGCCGAAAAGCACCGCAAACGGGAGCAGTTTTTCAAGATATAGCGGATCTTGCTTGAGTCGTCTGGAGATCTCATCTTTTTTGACACGAGTCATAAACTCTTTGAGCCCAAGCAGATATTTGTGAGTATCGGCTCCCTTTTGTGTATAGGCTCCAAGTCTGCGGTAAATGAAAAAGATCGCTATTCCAAGTATAAGAGGAGCAATCAGCGGGCTAAAAACAAGCATTTCCCATGAGGAGAGGCCGATACCTACAGCTCCTCCGAGAAATGCAAATATCGAACCAAAAATCTTTTGAAAAAGATTTTTTGAGAGAAATATAAAAGATAAACCTATAAAGACAAAAACAAAAGGGACAAATAGCACGGTCATCATCTCTATCCCATAAATCCGGGCGCCGGTATAGAGCGCTAAGCCGATTATCGGCAATAGCGCCAAAACGCTTTTGGTCAAAAAAGTATTTCTGCTCTTTTTGGGATTTTCGCGCATATATCCTTCTGATACAGACCAGTTGTAGAGCATTTCATTGATCGCTTCGAAGCCGTTTCGAAGCCTGTCTGCCTCATCTTGAGAGTTTTTCTTAAGTAGATGAGTCTTTTGGTTCGGAAACAATAGACGATCAAGCAGGTATTTTTGATCCAAGGAAAGTGTGTCGGTATTGTTTTCTTTCTTGACAAGCATCGGATCGTCATTGCCGCTCTTTTGGTGGATCTCCAGATATCCAAGCCGGGCAAGCTCGATCACGGCAGCCGAAAAATCTTCATTGTTGGCAAATTTATCATACAATAGACCTGCCTGCAGGGTATTGATACCATTTGGAGGCGTGTATTGCGGTGTGATAGAACGCTTGTCCTCCACACCGGCATGTTTTGTCATGTAGTTGAAAAGATAGAGAAGAAAACCGACAAGTACCGGCCAATGCCAACTGCTTAGAACTCTTTCGCCAAAAGTGACTGCCATATTGCCGGTACCCGTCTGGTCAAGCAGGCCGATAGGATAGCTTGCCTCTATAGTCCACCCTTCATGTGGCGCGAAGTCAACACCTTTTGCCTGCAAGTGGTGTTCACCGATCCAGGAAATTTCTCCTTTATGCTGTGCCGATCCGTAATGACCGCCGAACTCTTTGGCAGAAACATTTGATTTGTTTAGAGGGGAGGGGAGATACATATCTATCTTTGCATGGTCGATAGGGACTTCCCAGCCCGTACCTATGGTATTCCACCGCACTGCATCCTGCGATGAGTCCTCTGATGAGGGCAGTACTCCTTTAGCGACAATGTATCCGATCGTATAGAGATGCTGACCCGTGATATACACAGAAGCAGAGCCGATCTTAAGGCGAATCATCTCTCCCGCATCAGAGCTTTTGAGAGTGCTTTGTGCCCATTCGGCTATATCGTCATCCATCTGAACATAAAACTCTCGAAGACCGATATCCTTGGGCTGTCCCGCACCCTTTACTGTAAAGGGAATGTCTCTAAAGATGCCATGTCTTGAATTTTGCTCAAAGTCATAGAGGATGCGCTCAGTGACTTGAAGCTCACCACTGCCCAAGACAGTGATATTGACATCGTATTGCACTATCCTTTCGGCATTTAGCGGACTGCTCCATAACGCCAAAAAGAGTGTGAGGAGCAGTTTTTTCATAACTCTATTTTTGGCATTTTCTTGGCAGCAGCCGCTTCATCGGCATCAAGTTCAAAATATTCTCGAGATCCAAAGTCAAACTTGCGGGCGACAAAAAGATCAGGGAAGGATTCTATTTTTGCATTGTAGTCCCTCGTGATAGCATTGTAGTATCGTCTCGCGTTTTGGATATCATCTTCGATAGTGCTAAGTTCGTCTTGCAGTTTCAAAAATGTCGTATTGGCTTTCAAGTCAGGGTATGCTTCTGCCAAAGCGAAAAGTTTGCCAAGCGCACCGGAGAGTAGATTGTCTGCCTCCTCTTTTTCCTTGATAGTGTAAGCATTGATCCCCTGCTGTCGTGCCTGGATCACTTTTTCTAAAGTAGAGGCTTCGTACTCTTTGTAACCTTTGACGGTATCGACCAGCGCAGGGATCAGGTCGAAGCGCCGCTTGAGCTGCACATCTATATCCGACCAAGACGAATCTATGCCTGCGCGAAGCGCTACCAGTCTGTTATAGATGATGACAAAGTATCCAGCAATACCGATCAGTATCAAAAGCAGTGTAGTTCCAAAATTCATAGCTAGTTCTCCTTCTTAAACTCTTTAGAATTATAGCGTATTATTCAATATCCCTCGTATTGAATATTAAATACACTTTCAGCCATATTATGAAATATAATACTTTCTATATAATCAAAAAATCTCTAAATTTCTTTATACCAATTCATACATTTTTAGCATTTTTTGAATTTCGTCTTGAGTATTAAACATCATAATGTCTATTATTGACAGATTGGGAATAAAATCAATATTAAACTGTTTGTATTCCTCTATTTGTGTTTTTAAAAAATTAAGTTCAATTCCCTCTTTTTTGAATTGTTCTTTGCTGTAAAGTTTTTGACCGCCGATCGCATTTATATATTTTGCGGCATTCAGCCTTTTGGCTATATCTATTACCTTGTTTTGGGCTTTTAGCCTAACATCTTTTTTGATATCACTCGAATAGATAAATTCGGTATTGATCTGCAGATAATCTGAAATTTTTTGTAGAGAAAATCCTAAAAATTTTGCCAGATTTTTTTCATTTTGGTTTAATATCTGTTCTAATATTGGCATTACATTAACGACAAAAGGAGCTTTCGCATAGCTTTGCTCCATGGTTTGTAGCAACTTTGCTTGATTGTTGCCAACTATTATCTGATTTATCAGCCTGTTTGAACTAGTACCAATGAGATTTAAAGTAAACCGTTGTTTTTGTCTGTTTATTAAAATACTATTTCTATTGATATAGCCTTGCTTGATGAAAGTGACATCATCGTAAATAACGAAAGTCTCTACGGCATTTATGAGTTGCCAATATCCGATATAGGGGAAAAGATAGGGCTGCATAATAGCTAATGTCATATCTTTTCTTATCCTCTAAAACCGCTTATTTACCTTGAGATAGATGACACCCAGCGGCGGCAGTGTCACATCAAGAGAGTAGTCTCTGCCGTGAAACGGAATCGCTTCGGATGTGAGCATACCGGAGTTGCCGATATTCCATCCTTCATAAAAATCTGATTGTGAATTGAAGATTTCTTCAAATTCACCGGCAAAAGGCAGCCCGATGCGGTAGTTATGACGCGTAGTGTCAGCAAAATTAGATATCACAATGATTGTCTCGTCCATATTATCGCTTTTTCGCATAAATGTCAGACAATTGTGCTGATAATCACTGTCATCGATCCACTCAAAACCTTCCCGCTTTTCGTCATACAGGTGAAGAGCTCTTTGCTCTTTGTAGAGTTTGTTGAGATCGGAGAGCATCTTTTGGAGCTTGGAATGCAGAGGATATTCGAGAAGATGCCAATCAAGACTCTGTTTGTAGTTCCACTCTGCAAACTGCGCGATCTCCCCGCCCATAAAGAGCAGCTTTTTGCCCGGATGCGCCATCATATATGCATAAAGCGCGCGCAGATTGGCGAATTTCTGCTCATTGGATCCCGGCATTTTGTTGATCAATGAGCCTTTCATATGCACTACTTCATCATGGCTTAGCGGAAGCATAAAGTTCTCATCAAATGCATACCACATACTGAAGGTAATCTGATGGTGGTGGTGTGAGCGATATACAGGATCATAACTGAAATATTTCAATGTATCATGCATCCAACCCATATTCCACTTAAATCCAAATCCAAGTCCGCCCACATGCACGGGGCGGGTGACCATTGGCCATGCTGTGGACTCTTCAGCGATCATCAATACATCCGGATGTTCGCCGTAAACAGTCGTGTTGAGCTGCCGCATAAAATCAACCGCTTCCAGGTTTTCGTTGCCGCCGTATTGGTTGGGGATCCATTCTCCCTCTTCTCTGGCATAGTTTAGATAGAGCATCGAAGCGACCGCGTCCACACGGATACCGTCGATATGATATTTTTCCAGCCAAAACATAGCCGATGAGATCAAAAAGGATTTGACCTCATTGCGGCCGTAGTTGAATATGATACTGCCCCATTCAGGGTGAAATCCCTGCCTTGGATCATCGTGCTCATAAAGTGCCGTACCGTCAAAATTGATCAGGCCGTGCATATCTACCGCAAAGTGGGAAGGCACCCAGTCCATGATCACGCCGATACTGTTTTGGTGCAAAAGATCGATCAGATACATCAGATCTTCAGGCTCGCCGTAGCGTGCCGTCGCCGCGAAATACCCTACGACCTGATAGCCCCATGAGCCAAAATACGGATACTCTGTCAATGGCATAAATTCTACATGGGTATAGTTCATCATTTGTAGATAATCAACCAGTTCTACAGCCATCTCACGATATGTCAGATAACGGTTCTCTTCTTCTACTTTTCGTCTCCATGAGCCAAAGTGTATCTCATAGACGCTAATGGGCGCATCGTGTGCATTGTGCCGGCGGCGTACCCCCATCCATGCGGTATCATTCCATTGATATTTGTTAATATCCCAAATGCGGGAAGCGGAGTTGGATGGTTTTTCGCTATAAAACGCATAAGGATCGCTTTTTTCGTGAACGATACCGTGGTGCTGGGAGACGATATGGTATTTGTAAGTCAAGCCGATCTCGATACCTTCAATGAAGCCTTCCCAAATACCGGATTCGTCGCCTCGCAGCCGCAGCGGGTGCGCATCTATATCGTAATGGTTGAAATCACCTCGTACGCTCACGTTTTTGGCATTAGGAGCCCAAACTGCAAAATAGACTCCAGTTTTTTTGTCAGATGTCATCGGGTGTGAACCCATTTTTTCATAGAGTTTTGTGTGCTTGCCTTGTTTGAAAAGGTAGATATCAAATTCGGTAAAACGGCTGACATTGTAATGTATAGGTTGCAACATATTTTCTCCTTTGGTAGTTAAGCGCCGAAGCGTTGTGAAATACAGTATCGATAAACATCTTCATAAGCTTTAGCAGCCACTTCCCAGCTAAATCTCTTTTGCATGGCATTGCGTATCAGGCTCTCCATGCCCTCTTTGTCTGTATAGTATGTATCGACTGCCCACTTGACTGTCCCATACAATGCGCTGGCAGTTGCATCGTAAAACTTGAATCCGTCACCATTGTCGGTATATGGCTCATAATTTTCTATCGTATCGTCCAATCCTCCTGTCGCACGAACGATAGGCAGAGTTCCGTAGCGAAGAGAGTAGATCTGGTTGAGTCCGCACGGCTCAAAAAGTGACGGCATCAAAAAGAAATCGCTTCCTGCTTCGATCTGGTGCGCCAAGTCGTTGCGATATCCGATATAAACTCCGCATTTATCCGGATAATTTGCGGAAATATTGCTAAAGTAGTGTTCAGCCCATTTCTCACCGGCGCCTAGTAGTACAATCTGTATATCCATCTCCAAAAGTCCGCCGATCGCTTCAGCCAGCAATCCGATCCCTTTTTGTTCTGCCAGTCTTCCGACCAGACCAATGATGGGCACATCATCTTTTTGGGGCAGGTTGAACTGTTTTTGAAGTTCTCGTTTGCAGATCTTTTTGCCCTCTAGGTTATCGATGTCAAACTTGGCAGGCAAATAATCATCAATTGCCGGACTCCACTCATCATAATCCACTCCATTAAGGATGCCGAAAAGCTTGTAGCCATAGTGACCGATCAGCCTTTCGAGTCCCCAGCCATATTCTGAAGTCATGATCTCTTGGGCATACTTTTGGCTGACGGCATTGACGGCATTGGCATGGACTATGCCGCCTTTGAGCAGGTTGATACCGTCATACTCTTCGAGGTCATCTGCGGTGAAATGTTCCCAGCCCACGCTCAAAACATCCATAGCGCCTTTATAAAATTTACCTTGATGCTGGAGATTGTGGATACTGAGCACAGAAGCAGCACGCGAAAAATCCGGATCATGGGCATAGACAGTATTTAGAAAGATGGGCATGGCAGCCGTGTGCCAGTCGTTGCCATGAATGATATCAGGTTGAAAATGTAACTTTTTTGCCAACTGCATCGCGGCACGAGAGAGAAAGATAAAGCGGTTGTCGTTGTCATTGAAAGCGATGCCGTTCTCATCGTAGAGCCCTTTTCGTCCGAAATAATGTTCATTTTCTACGAAATAGATAGGCACATCACTGTCAGGAAGTACCCCCTCATAAATACCCGCCCACTCTTCGCCGATCACCCCCATGGGTACCCCAAGAGGACCCTCTAAAAGTTTGAGATTGTATTTTTCTCTATCCACGATATAGTATCGTGGCATCACTACGCGCACATCATGCCCCAGCGCTCGGAGCGCTTTGGGAAGCGCTCCAGTCACATCCGCCAATCCTCCGCTTTTTGCAAATGGTACCACCTCTGAGGCGGCTATCAAAATATTCAGTTTATCCATCTTCTCTCCTTTCTAATAGTTTTGCGCCATCCATCCCGGCATTTTTAAGCGCCGTACCTGTGATAGTCAGACCTTCCAAGGCACTTGGAAATGCTTTTGTGCCAATCTTTTGTTTGAGCAATTGGATCAAATAGGGATTTTGTTCTACGATCCCGCCTCCCAAAACCAAAATCCTGGGATTAGCCAAGCTCACCAGCGTAGCAGCCGCATGAAGCAAAGCATCCTCAAAAAGCTCCACTGAGTTATCGCCTTGGTCTTTGAGCTTTTTCAGATCAGGCTTTCCCTCTTTATGATTATACCGCATCCGCTTCTCCAAGCCGCCTCCTGAAGCAAAAAGTTCAACACAATTGTTTTTTCCGCACCCGCACAGAAAGGGCGCCTCTTTGTATGGTATATGTCCAAGCTCAAAGGCTTGATTATGAAAACCTCGTATCAGCCTGCCCTGATCGATCACAGCCGCACCCAAACCGGTACCGACATATAATGCGGCGATATTTGCTTCTTGAAAATATGAAGCCTCCGCCATAACAGCACAATTGAGGTCATTGTCGATCTCCAGCCTAAGAGGGTAGCAAGACTCAAAATACTCTTTGATATTTTTGGTCGTGATACGGATATTGGGCGCAGAGAGGATCTCTCCTTGATAGACTTGACCGGCGAAAGAGATACCGATAAAGCTGATATCCGGGTAGCGCGCCAAACACTGCTTGATATAATCTGCAAGATCGTGCTCTTGGCTTGAAAGCTTCTCGCGGTGTATCATCTCTGCGGTATAGATCTCACTTCGCAGATGGGTGCCGCCGATATCAATGAAAAGTTTCATAGCTGCTCCAGATTGTGGTATAGGGCGGTATAGGCTTCAACGCTCTTTGTCCATGAGAAATCAGACCGCATATTGTGCAAATTGAGAGTTTCCAAAAAAGGCGTTTTGTAGAGTTTGACCGCTTTAAGTAACGCATCCAGTAAAACTTCCGGCTTCTGCTCGCTGTAAGTGATACCAAAGCCATGCTTAGCGCCTGGATCAAATATTTTGTAGGAGTGCACTGTCTGCTTGAGTCCTCCGACATTGTGGACGATCGGAACAGTTCCGTAGCGCATGGCGATCATTTGAGTCAGACCGCAAGGCTCAAAAAACGACGGCATAAGCAGAAAGTCTCCCGCCGCATAGAGTCGGTGTGAAGTCTCTTCATCGTAGCCAAAGAAAAGATGGATATGGCTATTCAAGGAGACTATCTGCTCAAGTTGTGTGCGGTAGCGGATCTCGCCTTCACCCAAAATAGCGATATTGATCTCGAGCGAAGCGGTCTGTTCCAATATCTCGATCAGCAGACTAATACCTTTTTGTCTCGTGAAGCGGCCTATAAAGACAAACAGAGGTTTTTGGGCTCCCTTGAGACCGCTGTACTTGAGAAAAGCCTTCTTGTCACTCTTTTTACCGTCAAGATCTGAAGGTGTATAGTGATGGCTGATCAACGGGTCACTTTGGGGATCGAAAAATTCTGTATCGATTCCATTGAGGATACCATGCAGTTTGGTGCGATGATAGACCAAAAGACCCTCCAGTCCGCAGCCGAAAACCTGAGTTTGAATCTCTTTGGCATATTCGCTGCTGACTGTTGTGATGCTATCGGCATAGACGATACCGGCCTTCATCAGATTGATAGCGCCGTAATACTCCAAAGCCTCACTGTGAAAATAACTGGGTGACAGACCGATCTCATCAAGCGTATCCCGATCAAAAATTCCTTGATAAGCAAGATTGTGGATCGTGAAAACTGTTTTGATATGCAGTGATAGATCTTCTTTGACAAGCAATGGAGCCAGAGCAGTCTGCCAGTCATTGCAATGCAAGATGGTATAGGAGGAGTCTTCTTTTAGGACTTTGATAATAGCACGGCAAAAAAGTGCAAAACGAACTGCATTATCTGCATAGCCTTGATCAGGGGGACCGTAAAAATACTCTTTTTCGCTGATCAGCTCTGACTGGACAAATAGATATATGATACCTTTATATCGGCACTTATAGAGCAGTATATCATAAGTTGTCCCGCCCATTTGGATAGAGAAGGAGAGCTTAACGGGCTTGATATGATATTTGTCAATATCAATACTGGCGTAGAGTGGCAATATCACATTGATTTCAAACTTTTTGGAAAGTGCTTTCGGAAGTGCATACGCTACATCTGCCAAACCACCGCTCTTTGCAAATGGATAGACTTCGCTTGACGCAAAAAGAACTTTGAGTTTTTTTGCTTTTTTATGCATTTTCCCCTCGCAAGAGCCTAGCGCTCTCTTCCGGGCTTACGGGGTTGATGATGATGCCGGTCGATACTTCAAAGCCACCATGCCTATAGATACGCGGTGTGATATGAATCATAAAATGGCTGATCGCATCTATATCATCAAAAAAAGATATTGTTTGAAAGGTCTTTTGCATAGGAGAGACACAAAGAGAAAGATTAAAATCAAAGTTTCCAAGCTGTTGGTACATGCGAGGCATCAGATCGTTCATGAGTTGTGCAAGCTGCTCAATATTCTGATGGTCCATTTTGGCGATACCTGAGATACCTTTTTTTGTGGCGACCATCACCTCAAAGGGATAGGCGCTTGCGTAGGGACAAAAAGCGATAAAATCACTATTTTCATTGATGATTCGCTTGTCATCGTGTTGCTCTTGGGAGATAATATTAGCGATCAAAGAGTGTCCTGTTTCTTTATAATGGCGGTGTAAATAATTATATCGGTGCAGTATTTTATGAGGGATAATCGGCAGGGCAATGAGCTGGGAATGGGAGTGTGCCTGCGTGGCTCCTGCATTGGAACCCTCATTTTTAAAAATTGAGATAAAGGATAGACGGTGATCATATCTGAGGTCGATAATACGGCTTTGTATTGCCAAAAGCCAATGAGTATAAGTATCTTTATCCCACTCCCTCATAGTCTCAAAATGCTTGGGAGTATCGATAATCACCTCATGTGCCCCAAAACCTTCAAATACCTTATAAATACCATCGGTTCTAGAGGTGTTTGGCGTTTCTATTTGCACGGCTTTGTATAGATTGGGTACGACCCTTATGCTCCATCCCGGCTGATTAGGATGAGAATCTCTATCGCGGATAGCAAATATTTCACCAGGGGTCATCTCTTCGTTGCCCTCACAAAAAGGACAAGATAAGATCTTTTTTTTTACTTTTTTCCAAGCCATATACTCAGGTCGATGGAGGCGTTCAGGCGAGATGATCACATAGCTATCGTCAAGAATATTGTATCTAATATCAGACATCTAAGACCTCCACACTTCCATCAAGTCTAAATGAATGAGAGAATGGCAATACCAAAGCCAAACTCAAGGCTTGTATCGTCAGATCAAAACCTTTTTCACTTTGAGAGAGAGTTTCAAGCGGGTAGAACAGAAGATCGACATGATCACTAAGAGTGATGACAATCTTTTTGTTTAGATAATTGTCTTTGATCACGATCGTATTGAGATGCTCCATCC
Source organism: Sulfurovum sp. (assembly GCA_020721085.1). Classification (GTDB taxonomy): domain Bacteria; phylum Campylobacterota; class Campylobacteria; order Campylobacterales; family Sulfurovaceae; genus SZUA-451. The sequence goes on from DYNJ01000012.1 coordinate 10,157, forward strand.
TTGCGGGATCGAGTGAGGAATGACTGTTGACCGATACCTTCTCATAATCGGCAAAATGCAGATTGAGCTCAAGTACATAATTGAAAAAATCAGGTGTTTCGGTATCGAAATCAATCGTAAAATCAAATCCGTTTTTTGCGGTCTTGTAGCACTTTTTGAGTTTCGAATTTTGTTTTCCCGGAAGATAGAGACCTCCGGAGCGTTCGAATGTGATCTGCTCTTGTGTAAAACCGGATATAAATGGCTGATTGGCAAAATCACCGTATTCTCTAAAATCACAATGGCGGAAATGCTCAAGAGTAAAAGAGCTATCGCTAAAATGGTCTATAAATGAGTTTTTGAGATACCAGTCAAAGATCAATACATCTTTGCTCGTCTCGCCCAATACCATTTCAGCGCTATGGATAGTGTCAATCCCGTCATGGTGTTTGGCAGAGGATGTATCATGATTTTTTGGTTCTTTTGGCGAGAGGATGATATGATGATAGTGTTCTTTGCGGCGGGTGAGGGTATTTTGCCAGTTAAACGGCTTCGAGAACAGGTCAAACTCTACAAGCTGTCCACCCCATCGTGCGTCAAAGCGCAACAGGTGTTTTGGTGTGACCATCTTGATCTTTGGATGTCCGTCCATTTCGTTTTCATCTTCTGCTATCAGACTTTTGCCTTTGTAGCGTATTTTTTCAGCTTGGACAAGGAAGTTGTAGGCATTGTCTCTGAGATTTGGCAGATAAAGCCCACCAAAGACACCATGCCAAAGTGCATCGTTGGTTTGGAGCTTGTAGAGCAATTCATCAAAATTTTTATCGTCGATAGAGGCTCTTGCTTTTGAGAGTTCCACCATTCTTTTATGGAGGCGATTACTCTCTTCGTATTTAACAAAAAAGTTTTTCCAAATCCCACCCTTGAGGAACTTGACACCTATACGCTCATACCGTTCAAAGCCCATCTCCTCCTTGAATGCCTCCAGCGCCAATGCGTCATCAGCGCGCAAACTCCATTCACCCATCTCAAAATATGAGACATTTGGCAGATAAGCGATGCCTCTGGTAGTATTTTGGGCAAAATAGGTACCAAACTGCATCGTTTCGATCGAGCTGTCACTAAGTACTCCTTGGACAAAGCGCTCCAGCCACCCCTTATTGTAAACCCACTCATGAGTTCCGGGCCACATTCCAAATTTCTCGGCATCGTCAAATATAATCGCTGCCGAATCTTCATTTTTATTGTATGATCTCACCGCGTTTAATGCACTTTCAACACCCATGAAAGGGATCGCGTAGCGGAGTTTTTTGCTGATCGGGAAGAGAGCCATTTTGCTTCCTCCCTCTTCGGTCATATAGTATCCGTCAAGTACTTCCTCGTCAAATCCGGTGCACTGAAAATGGTAATCATCCATAACTGTGTAAGAGATACCTGATCTTTCAAGATCCGGAACCAAAGAAGATTCCCAGACCCGCTCTGTCAACCAAAGTCCTTTTGACCGCTGTCCAAAATCATTTGAGATTGAGTTGTTGAGTTTTTCAATCTGTGTTACCCGGTCATCAGAAGGGATGACGCTCAGAATCGGCTCATAATACCCTGCGCTGAACAACTCTACGGTACCTCGTTTGGCAAGATCTTGAATTGTCAAAAAGAGGCCAGGGTAGTCTGCTTTGATCTGTTCCATAAGCCAGCCGCTGCAGTGGACAGAAAATCGAAAGTCAGGATATCGATGCATAACTTCAAAAAATGGAGCATAGCAACTCTCCACGGCATGGTCAATCACCCATTTGAAATTATCCACAGGCTGATGCATATGGATACCAAATAATAGCGCGGTTTTACAACCCATCTCTTCTCCTATATAAACCAGTTTTTATTATAATTTTCATCCAAATCTATCCGAAGCGCTCCGTATCCCGGCAAGGTTTGGATGATCTTGCCCTCTAGTTCTATCTCAAAGCGAAAGTGCCTTCTTTGGCGATCGCCAAACAACTCCTTGGGAAGTTCTATCTCTATAGATTTATCAATACCGAGCCGTAACCCGTCTACCGATGCGCTTTGTCGCAAAGGAAGATAAAATGTCTTGGAAAGCTCTTCTACTGTGAGTGCCATTGTAGCTTTTTTGAGACCCTCTATATCTCCTTCAAAAGCTACAAACCCCATCTCTTCATTGTGACCGAATCGTATCTTTCTGATCGGACCACGCAAGCGATCCATGGTTGTAAATATACGGTCTTCATCTATAGTGCCACAGCCTATCCATTCAAAAAATGAGTTTGATTTTCCATCAACCAGAGGGTGGATATGTGATTTTGGTTGAAGTAAAAATTTGGTGCCGCTCTTGATAGTAATGATCGGCACAAAAAGAGCAGCCGGTATTTTAATCCCAAGAAGTTCATAGATAGAGATCAGATGACGCCTAAACAGAGTATCAAACTCTAAAGCAAAATCTGTATAATGATCATCTCCGTACCACCAAAACCAGTCACTGCACTCTGCGGCGAGAAAATGAGACTTGATCTGCTCTTCAGCTTCCGGCGAGATGATATTGGTGCAGTCCATTTGGTCTCGTTTGGTTTGAAATATCAATTCCCATGCTCTGTTTTTTTCAGGATGCCCGGACCAAGTTGAAAAATCACCCCAGATCCAGCTTCCGGATGCAAGGCGAGGCAAAGGAGTGCTCTTTTTTTGCATTGAGATCTCATCCATGGTAGCAGTGTGACACCATGCACTCACGCAGAGTCTTTCATAGAGCTGCATAAAAAACGGATAGCCGTTTTCCAGATAATATTCCCAGGCATTTTCGCCGTCCAAGATGATAAATACCGTACGATCATTCTTTGCAGGAACAAGATTTTCAAGAGATGAAAATAGATGATCCACTGCATCATACGGGGACTTGAAACGATAATCAAAACCGAAAAGATCACTAAGTCCATGGTCTCTAAAATAGATATCAACACCTTCAAGACTATATGGCTTGTAGAGCTTGGAACGCTCTTTTGTGTCCAATGATTTGAACAGAATTGCCTCATCAGTCGCGATCCACTTTATGCCCAAGCTTTTATAGATCGCGACACTCTCTTCGTCCACGGCGCCTTCTGCAGGCCAAAATCCTACAGGGTCTGTGTGAAAAGTCTCTTTGTATAGTGCAATAGCCCGCTTGACCTGTTCGACCGCATCTTCTCTGAGAGAGATTGGATTGTCAGGCATATTGGTGTATGTATTGGCTCGTTTTACATTGTTCATATCGATAAGCAACGGCAAAATCGGATGATTGTACGGAGTCGTAGAAACAGCTATTTGACCTGATTGCATTAACTGTGCATAAAATGGGATGATGCCGGCAATGAATTTGACAAGTGCCGCCAGCAGCGCTTCTTTGTCATCTGCCGTATAGCTATCTTCTTTTTTGAGCTGGTCTCTGATCAGATCATCATGGGTACGAAGATAACGTCCGCACCAAGAGAGTAAAAAGAGCATCTCCAGGTCGATCAGCTCATTGTATTCCATCTCAGTTTTTTCATAGAGTTCTCTGTAGCGGGGAAGGGGTTCGACCATTGTTTCAAAATTGGCGGATTTGCAAATCTTGATCAGCCATTGTTGCTCACTTGGACTCAACCGGCTCGGATCTTTACTCCATAATGACAAAAAATAGTCATTTTTGAGAGGTTCTTGATAGAGTTTGAGCTGTTCTATCAAAGGAGGCGTGATATTGAAACTTGCTTTGAGTTGTGGAAACTTGGAAAGCATCCAAGGCATATCATAGTAGTCTTTTATCGCATGCAAGAAGACCCAAGGCATTCTCATGATGCCTTGAGCATCACGATAGTCCGGCTGATGCATATGCCATAAAAAACTTAACTTTAAAGACGGGATCATACTTATGCATCCGACCAAGATTTGATCTTCTCCGCATACTTATCATAGATCGTCTTGCCTCTTTCTTCATTGATCGCCTGAATATAAATATTGAGATGATCGCTGTATTGATCCGGGATCATCAATATCCAGTCGCTCTCATCCAGCCAGATTTTGACCCCGTCAGCCGATGAAGAGCGTTTGCCCTTGGTATCTTCTAGGAATTTACGCATCATCTTGCCTTTGAGCGCCTGCGAACACTCTATCTTGGTCTGCTGATAGTAAAAGCTAGGTACTTCGCCGACCAGATCAGAGAGTTTTGCCTTGTGAGTGATGAGCATTTCCAAAATTTTGATAGAGGCATACATAGAGTCTCTGTATAAGGCAAATTCTGTAAAGGCAAAGTTACCGTCCACGGTAGCGATCAGGTCATACTGTTTGAGCTTGTCAGCTTTGAAGTTGGCGTATTTGCCCCGCTCGATCTCAAGATTGTCGTAGCAGACGATATCGGGAGCCCATGTCGGCAAGAATACCTTTTTTTTATTTTCCGGCGTACCCTCCATATTCATCAGCGTCAGTACGACCTGAAGAGCATCTTGCATCGTCAGAAGCGTACCGTTGTCACACACGATATCCAGACGCTGTCCATAAGGATAGATCAAAAATCCTGCATCTAAACCAAGTGTTTTGACGATTTTGGTCATATCATCGGCAGATCGTTTTGCCAATGATTTGAAGTTGGCAAGGCGATGAGCATCCGGATAGTTGTTGAAGATCATGTTTTCGATGCCAAGATCATTGAGCACGAAAGGGAATACTTCGCAAGCCATGCCGTGCATCATATCGACTGCTATACGGCAATCAGCGCAGGTGAAGAGCCTTTTTTTGAAACCGTCTTCCATGTTTTGTTTGTATTCGATACACTCTGAGGTGCGGTGAGACTCTGTAACTTGTCCGATTTGTGAGAAATCAACCCTTCTGAATGTCTCTTTGAAAAAGGCTTTTTCGATTTTCTTGGCCATATCACTATTGATTTTCAGTGCTTCCTCATTAAAGAAAGTGATGACGGTACTTGTTGTATCTTCTCTGTTTTGCCTGAAATATACCCCTGCTAGAAAGTCGGAATGGTGCGAAAGATCAAAGCGCAAAACCGCAGACGGGATACTTTTGAGATCTACCACATTGATGCCTGATGCCAGCAAGCCTCCTACAAATGCCCTTTTAAGCATCCGTGAGCTTTTGTGGTGATCTCTGCCTATAAGTATGGTTGAGCCGATAGGAAGCTGCGCGCCGAATGCTTCGGCGAGCGCTGTTGACATTTCGCACGAGAGCTCTACATTTGATTGTCCGGATACGCTTCCTGATTCGAAGATGGAGTTTTTGTATTTGTCTCCAAGGATCATATTGGTACTGACGATAGAAGCGGCATCTATCTGTTTGTTGGGCCAGATGATGACATCTTTTTCGACAGAGACCAGCTCACCGATCTCGCAGCCTTCTGCCAGGATAATCCCGGCAGTCATTTTGGAATTTTTGCCGATCTCGTTATTGTTACAAATAACTGCATTGTCGATTTTGGTTCCTTTGCCTACCAGTATATCATTCCAAAGGACACTATTGCTTACTTTGCAGTCTTTCTCGATTTTGACATCGTTTCCGATGACTACATTTTTGAGCTTAGTGCGTTTGTCAATCTCGACATTATTGCCCAAAACTACCGTTCCGATGATCTCGATACTCTCATCCAGGCGATATGACTCGTCGCTATAGAGCACACCGTCTGGGAAGTTAGACTTCTTGCCGGGGAAAGTGAAGTTCACCCGTCCGCTCATAATATCCTCATAAACTTCTCGGTAACTCTCCGGATTGCCGACATCTCTCCAGTATCCGGTTGCATTGCCGGCGATCAGCTCCACGCCTTCTTTCATCAAGAGCGGAAAGAGATCTTTTGCAAAGTCGAAATTCTCACCTTTTGGGATGTAATTTAGGATCTCCGGCTCGATCACATAGATACCGGTATTGATCGTATCGCTAAACACCTCTCCCCAGCTCGGCTTTTCTAAAAACTTCTCTATTGTTCCCTCTTCATTGGCAATGACAACTCCAAACTCCAAAGGGTTTTCAACGGATGTGAGGGTGATGGTGAGTTTGGAATTTTTTTGTTTGTGATAATCAAAGATCTTTTGAAAATCAAAGTCTGTCACCAAATCACCGCTGATAATGATAAAATTATCATTGCCGATATACTCTTGGGCGAGTTTGACAGCGCCGGCAGTACCATAGTCATCATTCGGGATGACATAAGTAATCTTCATTCCAAATTTACTTCCGTCACCAAAATAATCTTGAATAACATCCGGTTTAAAATAGAGCAATACGATAAACTCTTCAATCCCCAACTTCTTGAGGGTTTGCATAGTGTGCTCCATCATCGGACGGTTGACTATCGGTAACATTGGTTTCGGTCTTGAATTTGTAAGGGGCTGGATCCGCGTACCGAATCCTCCTGCCATGACTACAGCTTTCATTGTCGTATTGCTCCTTTATATTTAATAATATAATACATCAGCGTATCGCATCAATATGATGTTTCTATTTTATAACATAGACATTAAAGTTATTTTAAAAGTTGCTTGAAAATGAAACTTATGTACAAAAGGAGGCTCGGTGTGGTATTTTTGAAACATATGCAGTCTGTTGCATGCTTTTGCCAATCGGGACTGATAAACTTTTGTGCTATTTAGCCTGGATGCCGAAATCCCGTTTGTATTCTTTTGTCAATAAAGGGCACCTCTAGTAGCCCCCTTAAATCATAAGGCAAATTTTTGGAAGGACAAGAGGATTCCCAAAAAACTTATTTTTTGGGATTTCCTTGATGAAGCTAATTCGAAAAAAATGAACGCAGTAATTTGCAAAAAAATGAATTCTACACTCAAGCCATAGGAGGGACTATGAGCGAAAGTTGCTTTACAGCTCCAGCAGAGAATTTGATGAGCCAAAAGGAGTTGATACTGTTTTGAGTCCGTTGTCACAAAACCATGTATCGCCACAGCGGTAACCGAATTGATAACTTTTGCCTCTCTCAAGAATTCTTGTGATGTAAAATTCACCGCTTTTTTTGACCTTCATCGGTTCCGGTTCCCAATTGTTCCACTCCCCGACTATTTCCATTGATTCTACATCCATAGGCTCTACCGAAAAGGTTACCCAGGCTTTATCATCTTTTTCTGTGATTTTGATCATGTTCATATCTCCCTTTCAAAAATTAAGGCATAACTAAAAACCCCACACGCCGTACTATTTTGGGATTTAAAGAAATTATAACATAAAAGTTTAATCTTAGGTAAACAATTTCACTTATTATCAATCCAACAGACTTAGCGCATCAAGATATCGCTGAGGAAGTTGGTATTTTTTGGAGACCACCTCATCTATCTCTATAAGCTTAAATTCACTTTTTTGATAAGCGACCACTTTGTTGGAGTTGTTGTGCAGCATCAGATGGTCAACTGCTGTAATGGTAAAATCAAACGCCATGAGTCTGTCAAACACAGTAGGATTTCCTCCGCGCTGGATATGGCCCAAGATACTGACTCTCGTCTCAAGTCCGATAGTCTCCTGAAGCCACTTGTGTATCTGAGTGGTCTGCTTTGTGCCCTCTGCGACTATCGCCAAGACATAGTTTCGTCCCTCTTCGACCTCGCCCCGCAAGCGTTTTCCAAGCTTTTGATATTCCGGTTCGATCTCAGGAATGACACACACCTCAGCTCCGCTGATCATCGCAGATACGATCGCCAGATAACCGCAGTTGCGCCCCATCACTTCGACTAAAAAAGCGCGGTTAAATGAGGAGGCGGTATCTCTGATCTTGTCGAGTGCGTCACGGATGACATTGAGCGCGGTATCAACCCCCAGGCAGTAATCTGTGCCATTTATATCATTATCAATAGTGGAAGGAATTCCTACAAAATTGAGGTCAAACTCGGAGCTGAATCTCTCCATGGCCCGAAACGAGCCGTCTCCGCCAAGTACAACAAGACCTGTAATATTGTTTGCCTTGAGGTTGTTGTAGGCTTGAAGACGGTACTCATACTCAAAAAATCGTTTTGAGCGGGAAGAGCGGATGATCGTACCGCCACGGTGGAGGATACCGGCCACATCAGTATGTACCGCCAATTTGATCTTGTTGTCGATCAATCCCTCAAGACCGTCATAGATCAAGAACGGCTCTTCCCCTTTTTTGTAGACATAATCAACAAACTTCTTGATCGCAGGATTCATTCCGGGTGCATCACCGCCGGAACACATAATCGCCAAAGCCATCAATCCTCCTTGTCGGCACGGTCAAGCAGGCTAAAGCCCGGCAAAACTTTGCCTTCTAACAATTCTAGGCTTGCGCCGCCGCCTGTCGAGATGAAGCTGAAATTATCCGCCTCTCCCGCGCGATCGACAGCATCGGCAGTATCACCGCCGCCAACGATAGTATAGGCATAGCATTCAGCGATAGCGCTGGCGATTTTGAAAGTACCTTTGGAAAATTTATCGATCTCATAGATACCCATCGGTCCATTCCAGATGATTGTATTGGAAAGTCCGATGGCTTCACTGAAGAGTTTGACGGTAGCCGGTCCGATATCAACTGCCTTGAACCCTTCAAGTACATCTTGCGCGGGTACCTCTTTGACATCTATCGGTGACTCGATAGAGTCGGTCACGACCACATCGACGGGCAGATAGATCTTGACGCTGTTTTTGCGAGCCTCTTGCATGACCTCCAATGCAGTTTCCACGAAATCCGCTTCATAACGGGACCCTTGCATATCATAGCCCATTGCTTTGAGGAAGGTATTGCTCATAGCGCCGCCGATGATAAGTTTGTCAACCTTGCCAAGTACGCTTTTGAGGAGGGTGATCTTCGATGATATCTTGGCGCCGCCTACGACCAGCGCTATAGGGCGTACCGGATTTTCAAGAGCTTTTGCAAAAGCCTCTATTTCACGCATCATCAAAAATCCGGCTACTTTTGTTTCGACAAATTCAGCTACTCCATAAGTCGAAGCATGTTTGCGGTGTGACGCACCAAAGGCATCATTGACATAGACATCACAGATAGATGCAAGTTTTTTGGATAGTTCAGGATCATTTTTCTTTTCGCCTGCATGGTAGCGGATATTTTCAAGCAAAAAGACCCGCTCCAAAGAGCACGCCGCAATCTCGTTTTTGGAAGCCTCAAAATCTTCTATAAATTCTACTCGTCTATGAAGCAGCCGTTCGAGGCGCTTTACGATCAATTTGAGGCTGAATTTTGGATCATTCGGTGTTTTTGGATCGCCAAAATGCGACACAAGCGTAATCGAGCAGGCGTTGTTGTCGATACAGTAGTTGATGGTCGGCAACGCTGCACGGATGCGCCTGTCGTCTGTGATATTGCCGTGTGAATCTATCGGAACATTAAAGTCCACCCGAATCAAAACCTTCTTGCCTTCGACATCGATAGCCTTGAGGCTTTTGACGCCTTGCATAATGGAAATATTTGAAGTCATCTATTGTTTACCTATATATTTATTTGTTGTACATTAATTTGTAATACTCATCGACCATTCGTCCTGAGTCAAAATCTATCTCTGTGCCTCTAATAGCGCTTTTCATGATAGCGATCCACTCTTTAGGATAATCATAATAGGTCGGAATGATCTCATCTTCCAAAATATCCATCATATTGGCATGGTCTATATGGTCCTGCTCCTCTATCGGTAATTTGTAGTCAACTTCCGGTATGGTAAAAGCATTTTTCCCATGTTCCTCAAACTCCGGATGCCATCCGTCATTGACAGAGAAGTGGATCGAGCCGTTCATGCTAGCTGTCATGCCGCTGGTTCCGCTGGCTTCTCTGGTGATTCTCGGCGTATTGAGCCAGATATCGCTTCCTTGTTTCAACAGCTTTGACAAAGAGAGTTCATAGCCGACGAGTACAGCCATATTTTTGTAGTTATGGCTTATCTTGATCAAATTGTTAAAGATCTCAACTGCACCGTAGTCAAACGGATAGGGCTTGCCTGCCCAAATGATCTGGATAGGCTTGTCTGTCCTGGTGATAAGATCATGGAATCTCTTCATATCTCGCACCAGCAATCCCGGTCGTTTGTATTCAGCAAAACGGCGCGCCCAAACGATAGTGAGAACTTCAGGATCAAATATTTTGCCTGTTTGGTTTGCCACCTCACCAAAAAGAATATGCTTAAGATGTTTTTTACGCGCATCAAGCTCATAATCTTCATGCTCTTCCAAGGATCTGATGATGTTTCTGTCTGCCCAATAGTGGCGGTTTTGCGCATTGGTAATAGATATGATCTCGCAACGGTTGTCGATATGCGCCCACATTTCATTGGAGACTTTGGCATGGATTTTAGAAACTGCGTTGGTGATCTTGGCGCAACGCAACGCCCCCACAGTCAAAGAAAAATTCTCATCAAGCTTATATCCCATCAAAGAGCGCACCAGAGGCAACTCCATACCGGCAAAAAATCCCATCTCATGCAAAAAATGGATATTGTGCTCTTCGTTGCCTGCTTTTTCAGGTGTGTGGGTGGTAAAGACCATGTGTTTTTTGACATCTTCCATATTTCCAAAACGCTGATAGAGTTCAAACGCCAAAGGCAACGCATGACCTTCGTTGAGATGATAGATATCGATCTTCTCCCCCAGGGCTTCGAGTACTTTTGTCCCGCCTATGCCCAATACTATCTCTTGTGCCACACGGGTTCGCTCATTGCCATCATAGAGCTTATGGGTGATCGTGCGCGCCAAAAAGTCGTTTTCGTCACAATCAGTCGAAAGCAGGATCATGGGTGCAGTACCAAATACTTCGCTAGGCAGCAAAAAGGCCTTGACTTTCACGGAAACACCATGGATAATGACATGGACATTCACATCAAGCTCTTCTAAAAAGTAGTAATATTTGCGTCTAAACTGTACGCTGAGCGTACGGTCTTCACTGCGCCCTTGATCATAATAGCCATAGCTCCACAGCATCCCGATCCCGATGGTATTCTGTCTGAGATCGTATGCGCTGCGCATATGCGATCCCGCCAAAAACCCTAAACCTCCGGAGTAGATCTTGAGCGGTTGAGCCAATGCAAATTCCATAGAAAAATAGGCAACCCGTGTAGTATATTGTTTATTGATGTTATTATTAGTAAATAGTGACATTGTACCCCTTGTTGTTAAAAAATATCAAACCATCTGAAAATTTTATATTTGCTATTACAGATAGTAAAGCATTCTATCAAAAACTCTCTTTTAAAACGAGAAATCTTTGATTATTGAAATCTCTCCTGAAGTATCACTTTGCCAAGTTCTACACCGGGTTGATCATAGGTATTGATATGCATCATAGCGCCCGCTGCAGATGTAAGCAGCTCAAAATAGACCAGCAGCTGACCAACACTCTCTTCATCAACATGTTGCAGTATGATCGAATCAACAGGCACTTCGACCTGAACAAGACTCTGCTTTGTGGCATCGCACTGGGCATTGATCAGAGTATTGAATGATTTACCATTGACAAAATTGGTTTTTTCGATGAAATCAAGTGAAAAATCCGGGATACACAGATCTGTTTCAAAATCATTTATTTTCATGAAAGTCACCGTTTTGTTGCGCGGTCCTTCGATGATCAGCTGCAAAAAGGAGTGCTGATCGACAGCGCCTGTCAGACCGATCGGCGTGAGACCTACGCGATTGCCGTCTTTGTCGATCTTGCCAAGTGACTCTGCCCAGAGCTGTACAAACCATTTGGTGAAATTTTCAAACATATTGGAGTACCCGAAAAGGACATTGATCGGGTATCTCTCTTGGTTAGTTGTCAAAAATGCCGCTTTTTCCAGGATGTGGTTTTCTCTTCCGCCAAAGAAGCGGTCTATCATGCACGCCGCACCGTCAAGAATATTTTGTACATTGTAGCCGGCAGCCAAAAGCGGTACCATCCCCACTGCGCTGAGTACCGAAAAACGGCCGCCTACATTGAGCGGGATATTAAACTCAGTGATATCGAATTTTTGTGCGAACTTTGAAAGAACCGAATCTTTATCAGTGATGATAAAAAGACGGTTTTTTTCGTTGCTGTCAAGATGGATATCAAACCTGCTCAGCACCAGCTTGAAGATAGACATTGTCTCTATGGTTCCGCCTGATTTGGAGATCACAAAAAAGAGCGACTTCTCTTTTTTGATCTTTTTGAGTGATTTTTTGAGATCGACCGGATCGGAGTTTTCAAGATAGATAATCTTTTTCTCTTCTCCGGGCAATGGACTGAGCAGAGATTCAACCGCTTTTATACCCAATGATGAGCCGCCGATACCAATGACAACGACAGTATCAATCGATTTTGAGAGTTTTTTGGTTGTCTTGTAAAGTTTGGCAGAGGCTTGATATACCAGCTCACGATGTGTATGCGGCACATCATAGTATCCGACATTACCGCTTTTGCGCTCTTGCTTCATATGCTCGAAAGCATATTTTTGCAACTCCTCATGCTTGGGCGGAAGTGTAAAATCGCCTTCATATTTAAGCTTAAGCTCGCAAAATCTCTCGTTCATTATCTATTACCGACAAATACACACATATCGACCAGGCGGCTGCTGTATCCCCACTCATTGTCATACCAGGCAAGTACTTTGACGGTTTTGCCATCTACGACACTGGTCATATCGGGAACATAAGTAGAGCTGTAAGTTGATCCGATGAAGTCACTTGAGACGCGTTTGTCATTGTCAATCTCGATCAAGCCGGCAAAAGCACCTTTGGAAGCTGCATCAAAAGCTGCATTGACCTCCTCTTTGGTGACATTTTTCTTGAGATTGACAGTGATATCCACGACTGAAACATCCGCTGTAGGCACCCGCATGGCATAGCCGTTGAGCTTGCCTTGAAGGTGCGGCATGACCAAGCCGATCGCTTTCGCGGCGCCTGTGGTAGTTGGGATCATATTGAGTGCGGCTGCACGGGCACGGCGCTTGTCTTTTTTGTGCTTGACATCAAGAATATTTTGGTCATTGGTATAAGAGTGGATCGTCGTCATGAGACCGTTTTCGATACCGAATGTATCATCAAGCACTTTACAGATCGGCGCCAGGCAGTTGGTAGTACAGCTTGCATTGGAGATGACCGCTTCGCCTTTGTAACCGTCTGTGTTGATATTGAGTACATAGGTCGGTGTATCGTCATTGGCAGGAGCCGACATGACTACTTTGCGTATGCCGTTGCGCAGATGCTTTTGAGCTTTTTCAGTGGTGAGAATAGCTCCGGTACATTCGATGACCAGTTCCGCTCCGGTTGATCCAAAGTCCACTTTCTCAGGATCGCGGTCGCTGAAGAGTGCTATAGGTTTTCCATTCAATTCTATACAGTTATCGGCCACGACCTTTGCATCGATGCCGGTATGTACGCTGTCGTATTTAAAAAGGTATTCCAGCATATCAGGAGCCGATGTGGTATTGAGCGCTACAAGCTCTATGTCATTCCTCTGCATAATGATCTTCGCTACGATCATTCCGATTCTTCCTGTTCCGTTGATTGCTACTTTGAGTGCCATGTTAATCCTTTTTTATGATTTTTACTTTAAAATTTTATCGAAAATATACTTCAGCTTTATAGCTTCCGACCTAAAAACAGTATCAAGCCTGTTACCAAATGATCTAATCCAACAGCGCCCCTACAAGCTGTTGCGCTTCGCTCAAAATCTCTTCAAGATGACTCTCGGACAGGAAACTTTCAGCATATATTTTGTAAATATCCTCCGTTCCTGACGGCCGCAGAGCAAACCAGCCATTGCTAGTCATCACCTTGAGTCCGCCGATCGCAGCGCCGTTGCCTTCGGCTTTGGTCAAGATCTTTTCTACTTTCTCTCCGGCCAATTGTGTCAAAGAGAGTTTCTGTGGATCCACAGACTTGATAGCAGATCTTTGTACTGCAGTAGCCGGAGCATCCAGCCGTTTGTAGTAGGAGCGACCGAACTTCTCTTCAAGTCTGATATACAGGACAGAAGGATCGACTCCCAGTTTAGCACACATCTCCGCCGCTAAAAGATTGAGGATGATCCCGTCTTTGTCTGTCGTCCAGACAGTTCCGTCGAAACGCAAAAACGAAGCTCCCGCGCTCTCTTCGCCTCCAAGACCTATGTCGCCTGAGATCAATCCTTCCACAAACCACTTAAATCCTACAGGCACTTCAACTACCTCAACACCAAGATCACCTGCCACGCGGTCGATCATAGCGCTTGAAACCAGTGTCTTTCCGACCTTTAGACCTTTTTTCCACGAGCTTCTATGGGTATAAAGATACCAGATCGCCACGCTTAGGTAATGGTTGGGATTCATCAGGCCAGCGGTAGGTGTGACGATGCCGTGACGATCCGAGTCGGCATCATTGCCAAATGCGATATCATAATCATTTTTCAAAGCTACCAAAGATGCCATAGCATAAGGACTCGAGCAGTCCATACGGATCTTGCCGTCATGGTCAAGCGTCATGAAAGAAAATGTCGGATCCACATACGGATTGACTATCTCCATATTGAGACCATAGTATTCTTTGATCTTTTGATATACTGCCACACTCGCACCGCCTAGCGGGTCAGCTCCGATCCGAATCCCTGAATTAATGATAGCTTGCATATCGATGATCTTGTCAAGTGCAGCTACATACGGAGTTATATAATCATATTCTTTAATATAATAACTTTTAAGCGCCTCTTCGTATGGGAGTGATCGAACTCCCTGCATTCCGCTGGAGAGGATCTCATTGGCGCGATTTTCAATCCATGATGTAGCATCCACATCTGCCGGACCTCCGTGAGGAGGATTGTATTTGAATCCGCCGTCTTCCGGAGGATTGTGCGAAGGGGTGATGA
>DYNJ01000128.1 GCA_020721085.1 Sulfurovum sp.
TTTTGATAATTTTTTAGATTTATTCCGATTCCACACACTATCTGCTCAGATATTTTTTGGGTAATGACGCCTCCGACTTTATCGTTTTTAATATACAAATCGTTGGGCCACTTAAGCCAAATATTTCCATTATAAGCTGTCAATATTTTTCTCATAATAAAAGCAAAATAGATCGAGGCTGAACTCAAAGGAAGATCAATTGGAAGCATCTCAGTATCAAGCGCGATTGATACAAACAGATTGCCTCTGCCTCCGCTCCAGGTGTTCCCTCTGCTCCCTACTCCGTCACTCTGATCGTCTGCGATGACTGCTATCGGAGCCGACAGTTCACCGCTTCTGATCTTCCCAGCAAGATAAGTCTGTGTGGAAGGAAGTGTATCAAATAAGCAGATCTCCAACTTTGAGTCCCCTTCCGACAAGATATGATTTGGCATCCATCGGTTTTTTTGATGGCGGCTGCAGCGTCACGATGCGCACCGACCCCCTAGCGCAGCCGATCACGATATCCCGCTCCCCAACAGCCAAGATGTCGCTACTACGGTGTACCTGCTCAGTCTCGATAAGCTCCATCTCCAATATCTTCAGCCCTTCAGCCGTAAAGACACCCGGCCACCCCTCAAATGCACGATATCTGCTGTAAAGCTCCTGCGCATTCCCAAAATCTATCATTCCGTCATCTTTTTTGATCTTTTTGCAATAGCTTGCAAGCGCGCCGATCTGCGGTATGGGTTGAATATTTTCAAATTTGCGTATTGTATCTACAGTAAGTATGGCGGCATCCTTGCTTAGCTGCGCCATAAGCGCATGCAGCCTCATATCATCCGGTAATTGAAAATAACTGTATCCGAGCACTGCACCGCTGTCCAAGCCCTCTTCCATCAGCATGGCAGTCACGCCGCTATATGTATCATGATGGAGCAAGGATTGCTGCAAAGGGCTGGCGCCTCTGTATTGGGGCAAGAGCGAGGCGTGAAGATTGATACAAGGAGCGATGTCGAGAATATTTTTGGGTAATATCTGACCAAATGCCGCCACAATGATGAAATCAGGCTTATACGATCTGATCTGATCAACTATCCCCTCTTCGCGCAGACTCCGAGGCTGTGCTACTTCGATACCGTGTTCTAATGCCAAAAGCTTCACCGGCGGTGCGACAAGCTCCATCTTCCTGCCTGCTGGACGGTCAGGCTGTGTGATCACTAAAGCAACTCTTATATCATCGGCCTTTAACAGAGCCTGCAGTATTACCTGCGCATATTGCGGTGTACCCATATATATAATTGTTTTGACGAGTTTGGGATTTTGTGTCATAATGACCTTTTGCTTCGATTGTATTAGTAAAAGATTATAACACTATTGAGATTAGACCGCAGTATCTCAACATTCCATCTCCAGACTCATCAGGTACATCTCTTCGCCGTCATCGACAGTCAATACAAATTCGGCTCTGTCACATACTGTCTTCTCTTTGAAGGTATCAAATGCCACTTCCAGCAGATGAGTCTCCACTCCACTGAACTGACCGATTTTGACGACCACTTTCGTGATCGATTTCGCATCGTTCGCCGCTGCATGCTGTTCGCACTGATCCAGCAGCGCCTGCACGATCGAATACTCATGCACAATAAGTTCCTTTTTTCGTCATTCCTATCTCCGTTCGCCCTGAGCCTGTCGAAGGGTGATATTCATGGTTCGACAGGCTCACCACGAACGATTTTAAAACTTCTAACATATTCTTGGCAATAACTCGCCGTTAGGGGTCTCTAAAAATCGAGACGTCCCCCACGGGCTTTTTAAGATCACTTTTTGTGGATACCGTTGGCTCACCTCTC
>DYNJ01000129.1 GCA_020721085.1 Sulfurovum sp.
AGGACGATTTGCGACTGATGGGTCGCTTGGACGGACTTGTCCCCAAAGAGAATTCTCGCGTTTCTCTTTGGTGACAAGTCCTGTGATGGTATAGCCATTTAGGAGAATCAAAAATTTCTTGGTTTTTTTGTTCGGGGGGTATTGTATGCAGGACGGTAGCCCTTATCCTGCACTTCGTTTTCACTTAGCCCAACCTTGCCTAGTCATGCAGGTTTGGCGTTGCTAGACTACTACGGGTTTGTCGTTCCGTGTGAATTGATCCGCTGTCCGCCTCACACACCCTAAGTCGGTCTGTTTTCTTCGCTTGCCCATAGCTAAAAAGCTTTAGGGTTTTGAAGCCTTGCCCAATTTTTGGGTCAAGATTGGGTTTTTTTGTTGATTTTTTAGGGAAACTTCTGCTAAAATAGCATACTGCTAAGAGGTTGTTAGGCGTCCAAACCCCATCTCTTAGTCTTCAAACCTAACAACATACTTCTAAAAATCCAACGAAAAAAGTCTCGTATCCGAATTATATCATGTTTTTTCCTGAATCTGTATTATTTTTTTTATTGTACCATTTAGTAAGCTTCTAAATGGTACAATATAACAAAAAAGGGGTGACTATGACCAAAGCTGAATCAATGAGCAGGGCGCGCGCTATACGCACCCAGCGCACAAAAGACAAGATACAATCAGCGATAAACATTTTAAGATTGTACGGTGATAGAAAAATCACCGTGAGGGCAATATCTGAAGAGTCTGGGGTTTCTAAGACCACCGTACAGAAACATTGGAAAAGGGAAAAAAAGGCAAAGGTTAAGAGCGGTGCTAACGCCCTAAATCATAGCCTTTGTCGGCTACCACAGGCTTCTTACCGTTGGCAAACCGTGCAATTTGATTCCTTATCTTCACCGCTTGCACCAACTTTTCGTCTATTTGTTTGATTGCGCTATGAACTCGCTCAAAGAGCTGTCTAACGCCGTCTGCAAGGCTTTGGGCAATGATACTTGAAGCGATGCGTTCAACTCCGATTGAAAGGACTTCAGCAGTTCTTTCAGCGTCTCTTCTAGCGTTTTCTCTGGCGATTTCGGCTCGCCTTTCTGTAGCCCTTTGTTCAAGGTCTCCAGCATCACCAATATCGATGCTTGTTGCGTTGAGATTGAGGTCAACAACTCGATGATGTCGCCTCTCTCTTTGTTCAATTCGATTATCTCGCTCTCTTGTGCGCTCTGCTCTTGATTGAGCATATTCATCAATTGCTTTTCTAGTGCTGTCATTTTTTTCTACCCTTTCATTTCTTTTATCCACCGCACGAACCGCCACAGTAGGCTGTAGCGTGATAGACTTACTAACCGCGTCTCTACTAGCTTTTGCCACTTGTCTGAGATTTCTCTTTGGCTTACTAAATCGCCCTTGATTGAAGATAGCTCGTTTTTCAATTGCGCTATCAAGGCGTTCTGAGACCGCTTCCAACTCTCCAGCTCTGCGAGATTTGCCAGCTGTGTAAGCTCTTTCTGCTCGCTCTCGCTCTGCGCCAATTGCGCTAAGTCCTTGATTGTCTGTGAATTGCTTTTCATAAATCCCCCCTACAAATTTTCTTGCTTTTTTGCTGTCGGGAAGCTTCACCGATATGCTGTTCTCCGCCTTTTCCCGCGTCACCTCGATACCGCTTTGCTTGAGCAACGCCACCATTTCATCTCTGCTGTTGATATGCCCCTGGGCGACAAGCTCTTTAAGCTTTGTGTCTAGCTCTTGATAATCCTTGAATAACCCTATTTCTTTCCGCCCACCTCTCACACTCTGCGCTTTCGCTGGGTCTTGGGGGTCACTAAAACCATATTT
>DYNJ01000013.1 GCA_020721085.1 Sulfurovum sp.
TATCTGCGGTGGATGGTGCGGCACGATAGTCTTGATATGGGATTATGGAAGAAGATCGACAAAGCTGATCTCATCATGCCTCTTGATACGCATACATTCCATATTTCTCGCAATATGGGTCTGCTTGAGCGAAAAAGCTGTGATATGAAAGCGGCGTTGGAGTTGACCCGAAGATTCAGGGAGTTTGACCAAGCTGATCCGGTGAAATATGACTTTGCACTGTATCGTATCGGACAAGAGCGTAACATCCGATACAAAAAAGATGAAAATTCATTAAAAGTCTAAGAAAAAAAAGTTATAATAAAGCACTATAAAAGAGGAGTCTTAATGGAAGGTGTATTTACCTATATCGGTAGTTTAACGGGACATGGGAGTATGTTGGTGGTCGGTCACTTGTTATTGGTGGCTGTGATAGTGATATGGCTTGCGAGTAGCGCTACGAAAAATCTCAGAGCAGTTCCCGGGGTAACGCAAAATATAATGGAATCTTTCCTTGAGGGTGTCATATCTATGGGTAAAGATGTGATCGGCGAAGATCTTGCCAGAAAGTATCTTCCTTTGGTAGCTACGGTGGGTCTGTTCGTATTGGTTTCCAACCTGATCGGTATCATTCCCGGTTTTGAAGCACCTACCTCTAACATCAATGTCACACTTCCGCTGGCATTGATGGTTTTCGTCTATTATAACTACGAGGGTATCAAAGAGCAGGGCGTAGGACACTATATCGCACACTTTGCGGGTCCCGTAAAGCTCCTCGCTCCTTTGATGTTCCCGATCGAGATCGTATCTCACATCTCAAGAATCATTTCGCTTTCATTTCGACTTTTTGGAAATATCAAGGGTGATGATCTTTTCTTGTGGGTTCTTTTGATGCTGGTTCCTTGGTTTGCGCCGCTTCCGGCTTATCTTTTGCTGACATTTTCTGCGCTTCTTCAGACTTTTGTCTTCATGATATTGATCTATGTTTACCTTGCCGGAGCAGTAGCGATAGAAGACGACCATGGACATGAAGGCGCGGTAAATCCTATCGCAGAGACAATCGGCGCCGTATAGCCTGTTTAGGATATGATACTGCGATCAAGATTTGTCTCCTTGGTCAATTTTATGCTCGGAGTCTCTTGGGCATTTGTATTGATCGGCTCTTTATATACATTTTTTTCATTCTTTCGGTTTGGTCTGACAGAGGCTTTGTTGATGACATTTTTCGGAGCGCTTCCCGGACTTTTTTTAGTAGTGCTTTTAGGGCATATCCTTATGGGAGCAGAACGGCTTGAAGAGATGAAAAAGCATACAGAACTTCTCGAAAAGATCTCTTCAGGTCATGCTTCTCATCCAGAAACTCCATTGTAAGCCCACTTTTTTTCTATGATCCGCTACGCCATTACCGACCCATCCACACTCTCTTTTGAAGAGATAGACAAAGATCTGGAGCGGTTTGCTTCCAAAGCGGACATGATCGTCTATCGCGACAAATCAAATATGCATTATGCTCGCGATGCCAAGATATTTTTAGATCATGCCGGACATTTCACTTTTGATAAAGTTTTGTTTCACTGTAATGCAGAGTTGGCATCAAGACTGGGAGCCGACGGTGTTCATCTGAGCAGTACGCAATCCGACCAGATCCAAAAGGCAAAATCGTTAGGACTTTTTGTCGTGATCAGCACCCATACAGCAGAAGAGGCTAAAACAGCAGAAATTTTGGGAGCAGATATGATCACATTCAGTCCCATATTTGATACTCCAAACAAAGGAAAACCATTGGGTTTAGGTGCGCTAAAAGAGTTACAGGGTATAATAGCTTTACCCATCATAGCTCTTGGAGGCATATTGACCGAAAAGCAGATAGATGAGTGTAAATCAAGCGGTGCATCAGGCTTTGCATCGATACGATATTTTCAATAAAGGGTTTCTCTATCAGCCCAAAAGGTTTATTTGATGTTTGAAACAGTGATCGGCTTAGAAGTGCATGTCCAGCTCAATACACGAACAAAGATATTTTGCTCATGTCCTACAAGTTTTGCGGCACATCAGAATCAAAATACATGTCCGACCTGTTTGGCACTTCCGGGGGCGCTGCCGGTGCTCAATATAGAAGCGGTCAAAAAGGCGATCTCTTTTGGTCATGCCGTCAACGCAACGATAAACAAGAGATCGATATTCAACCGCAAAAGCTATTTTTATCCCGATAGCCCCATGGCATATCAGATCTCACAGTTTGATATTGCTATCGTAGAGAACGGCGAACTTTTTATCGATGAAGATAACGGATCTGTCATGCGTATAGGTATCACCAGAGCGCACCTCGAGGCAGATGCCGGCAAAAATATCCATGACGATGCCTTCTCGAAAGTCGATCTCAACCGTGCGGGTACTCCGCTGCTGGAGATCGTCTCTGAGCCGGATATGAGAAGCGCAGAGGAGGCCGTGCTGTATCTGCGCAAACTCCATTCGATCGTGCGCTATCTGGATATTTCCGATGCCAATATGCAGGAGGGATCATTCCGATGTGATGTCAATGTTTCTATCAGACCAAAAGGTCAAGAGCAGTACGGAACAAGAGTAGAGATCAAAAATATCAATTCATTCCGCTTTGTAAAAGCAGCCATTGAATATGAAGTGCAACGGCAGATCGAAGCATACGAAGACGGTCTGTATGATCAGGAGATTTGTCAGGAGACGCGCCTTTGGGATGCGGGCAAAGGAGTGACCAGATCTATGAGAGGTAAAGAGGATAGCGCCGATTATCGCTATTTCCCTGATCCTGATCTCAGACCTGTGATCGTAACGGATGAGATGATAGCCGCTGCCGGCAATATCCCGGAGCTTCCCGATGCTAAAGTAAAACGATATGTTGAGGCATTGGGTATCAGGCATGCCGATGCGCTGGTGATCTGTGCATCCAAAGAGATGGCAAGCTATTTTGAGGAGATGATATCAGGCGGCGCGCAGCCTAAAAGCGCTGTGACATGGCTCACTTCTGAGCTGCTAGGCAGGCTCAACAAAGCAGGAGTTGAGATAGACTCCTCGCCAGTGGGAGCTAAAACACTGGGCAGACTCATCGGCAAAATAGAAGACGACACCATCTCGGGCAAAGGCGCCAAAGAGGTGCTTGACTATATGATGGAAAATCAAAATGAGGATATTGATGCTGTCATCATCAAGCTGGGCCTTGCACAGATGAGCGATGACGGCGCTCTTTTGGCGATCATAGATGCGGTTTTGGCTGCCAATCCGGATAAGATCGCCCAATATAAGAGCGGCAAAGATAAACTATTTGGCTTTTTCGTAGGCCAGACGATAGCTGCAAGCAAAGGAAGCGCCAACCCGGCCAAGGTCAATACGCTTCTCAAAGAACGACTGGGCTAAATGTGAAGCGGCAGTATCGGAATGAATAAAACTATCCTCAATGCCGCGCTTATGCTGGATCGCTCTAAAAGCTATAGGCGAACCAAATCTTTTGTCAATACATTACTCAATGATTATAACTATCCTTATAAAAAATATTTAGACATTTTTATAATCTTTTTGATCATTACCTCTATCATGATTCTTGTCTATGGGGTGAAGCATCCGGTGCCTCATTGGATGGAGCGATACGACCTTTATTTTGTGACCTTTGTTTTTTTGGCTGAGTATTTGGCGCGACTTTGGGTGCATAATGATTTTCATAAACTGATAATCGATGAGTATAAAAAGTCCTATTTTCTACGAAGGGCTTTTGATCCATGGCGTGCATTGAGAGAAGGGATTGCGGGGAAAGTGCGCTATACGCTCACCCCCTTTGCCATCATAGATCTCATGGCTATTTTACCTGCCTACAGACCGCTTGCCATATTGCGTATCTTTGTGCTGTTTCGTTTCTTCAAACTGTTGCGCTACACCAAAAATATCAAACAGTTTATTGAGGTGATGGCAAATAAACGGTTTGAGCTCTACACACTTCTGTTTTTGCTTATTTTTGTAGTTTTGTCAGCCGGTATCGCTATTTTTGTCCTTGAAGAGCAGCTCAATGAAAATATAAACAATCCTTTTGATGCGATCTATTGGGCGATGGTGACTATCGCTACAGTAGGATACGGCGACATCTCGCCTGTGACAGCCGGAGGCAGGATCATCTCGATGGCAGTGATGCTCATGGGTATCACTATGATCTCTTTCATGACATCGGTCATCGTCTCTGCGTTTTCGGAAAAGCTTCACGAGCTCAAGGAAAATCGTCTGGTAGAAATGATCAACAAAAACAGAGAGTTTCTTGTAGTGTGCGGCTATGGACAGATGACCAAAATGTTTCTCAGGCAAATGGGGAATCGAAATTATAATTATATCATTCTAGACAATGACATCCAGAGGGTAAGCCAAGCGATCAAAAACGGATATAATGCCATATATGATGACGCAAGCCGTCACGAGACACTCGTCAAGTTCAATGCGCAATTTGCTAAGATTACCGTGCTTTGCCTGACCAACAGCGATATAGAAAATATCTATATCACACTCAATGCCAAGAGTATTTCGCCCAATGTAAAAGTTATCGCAAGGGTTAACAATAATGCCATGGTGAGCAAATTTAAACGCGCCGGGGCGGATTATCTTCTGCGTCCGATCCATGCAGCCAATTCGATGATGCTGATGGCGATCAGCTATCCGTCTATGTACAAGGTAATCCATGCGATCTTGACAGGCAAAGATATTGCCATTGTCGATGAAGTGCTTGTTGAGGCCAATGGAGGCTTGGAGGGACGCAGAATAGATGAGATTGATTTCAAAGAAAAAAGGATACTTTTCATCGGTATTCAAGGCGCCCAAAGTGATACTTTCGTGTTCAATCCTCCTATGCAGACGGTATTGAAAGCAGGTGATGTTATCGTAGTGATGGGAATGCAGTTGAGTATCGATTATTTTAGGGAGTATTATCGCGGGAGCAAAAGACGATGACCCAAAAAACATTTCTTTTCGGATATGGACGGCATGGGATACCGATCGCTGAAGGGCTCAAAAAAGATGGTCACCGGCTCACGATCGTAGAGTCCGATGAAGCCAATTTTTTAAAAGCCAAAAAAGATGAATACATCGATATTGTCTTGGTGGATATCACCAAAGATGCAGATCTTGAAGGCCTGATGGTCGAGCCTGCCGATCAGCTGATATGCGTGATGGACGATGAGCACCTCAATGTCTTCTTGACACTCTCCTTGCGTTCTTTGTTTCCAAAAAGCTATATTCTATCCATATCAGACTCTATATATGCCAGTCAAAAGCTGGAGATGGCAGGCGCTGATATGGTTATCGATCTTTATGAGGTAAGCGCTAACCGCATCCATAATATACTTAATAAGCCTGTTGCTACAAAACTTTTGTATCAGTTTGCAACTTCCGGAGGGCAGATCAACTTTAGAGAGCTTATCATTCCGGATGGATCATTTTTGCATCACAAAAAAGTTGAATCGTTTGATTTCAGGGCATACGGCGTGATCCTTGTAGGGCTGATCGATAGAGAAAAAGGGGATCATTTCATCTTTATCACAAGCGGATATGAACATAAACTTGATATCGGTGACACGATCGTAGTCCTTGGGGAAAATAGGGATCTTGAGAAATTTCAAGCATTGATAGCGCAAAACGAGGTGACATAATGAAGATGGCGATCATAGGTGCGGGCAAATGGGGGCAGGCGCTTTATCACGCATTTTCACAGCACAATGATGTCGTGATCACATCACGAACTCCAAAACCTATCGACAATTTTGTCTCTTTGGAAACAGCAATGGCAAGAGAGTATCTGGTAGTTGCGATACCGGCACAAGAGGTGCGCGGTTGGCTTGAAGAGAAGTTTGTGGATCTTGGACAGAATATTTTGGTGGCTGCTAAAGGGATAGAAACTGATACAGGGGCATTTCTCAATAGTATCTACGGAGAAGTTTTGCCACAAGAGCGCTTGGCATATATCTCTGGTCCCTCTTTTGCCGCTGAAGTGATGCAGTCGCTTCCTACCGCACTTATCATCAGCTCACTCAATGCGCAGCTGGCTCGTAAATTTGCCGATGCTTTGCCATCGTTTGTCAAGGGTTATATCGATGATGATATCGTAGGCGCCGAAGTGGGGGGCGCTTATAAAAATGTCATTGCTATAGCCGGCGGCGTATCTGACGGTCTTAGACTCGGCAACAATGCCCGTGCCGCTTTGATCTCCAGGGGACTTGTAGAGATGTCTCGTTTTGGTCTTTATTTTGGCGCCAGGATAGAGACTTTTCTCTCGCTTGGCGGCGCCGGAGATCTTTTCTTGACTGCAAGTTCCACGCTTTCACGCAACTATAGGGTTGGACTGGGGTTAGCAGAAGGCAAAAGTTTAAAGAAAATACTAGAAGAGCTCCAAGAGGTAGCCGAAGGGGTGCCGACTGCAAGAGCGCTCTATCGTATCGCCCAAAAAGAGAACCTCTATCTTCCGATCGCCCAAGAGGTCTATCGTATGCTTAAAGAGGGCAAAGATCCTTATCGCAGCGTGCAGGATCTGTTGAAATAGATCATAATAAACCAATAAAAAAGGAGAAGGCATGGAGACATTTTTGGCCAGAGCAAAGAAAAGCAAACAAGTGATAGCAACACTTGAAAGCGCAAGCAAAAATAGGCTATTGGGAGAGATGGCAGATGCATTGATCGTCCAGTCTGCCAAAATCATCGACGCAAACAACAAAGATATGGAATCAGGCAGACAAAACGGTCTTGACAGCGCACTGCTTGATCGTCTGCTGCTTGACGAAAAGCGTGTCGGCGGTATGGCGCAGTCGCTCCGTGAGATCGCGCAGCTCAAAGAGCCGGTAGGCAGAGTGCTGGAGGGGTGGGTCAACAGTGACGGTCTGCGCATAGAAAAGGTTTCTGTTCCGATAGGTGTTATCGCTGTTATATACGAATCTCGCCCAAATGTCACTTCAGATGTCGGTGCTCTTTGTTTCAAAAGCGGCAATGTAGCCATTCTCAAAGGAGGCAAAGAGGCGGAGCACTCTAACAGAGTCATCGCCGAAGTACTTCAAAGCGTATTGGAGCGCAACGGGCTGCCAAAAGAGATCATCTCGCTTTTGCCCGACAACTCCAGAGAAGGGGTCTCTAAACTTATCACAATGGATCGCTTCGTTGATCTGATCATCCCTAGAGGCGGTGAGGCTTTGATCCGTTATGTTTCCAAAAACGCCTCCGTCCCCGTGGTCAAACACGACAAAGGGCTGTGTCACACCTATATCCACAAAGATGCCGATCAAGAGCAGTCTGTCGCCATTGCGATCAATGCCAAATGTCAGCGCCCCGGTGTGTGTAACGCTATGGAGACACTGCTGGTCGATCAGGCAATCGCGCATGAGATACTTCCAAAACTCTATGCCGCCTTCAATCGGCAAAATACGCGCCTGCTAGGGGACTCAGAGGTGCAGGAGATAATCGAAGTAGAGCTTGCGACGATAGAAGATTTCGAGACGGAGTATCTCGCCAATATCCTCAGTATCAAGGTAGTACGAAATCTTAACGATGCGATTGAACATATTACAAAGTATGGCTCCGGCCACTCCGAAGCGATCATCACAGAAAACTATAATGCGGCTGAGGCTTTCCTGGAGCGGGTTGATGCTGCGTGCGTGTATGTCAATGCAAGTACCAGATTTACAGATGGAGGAGTCTTTGGTTTTGGGGCAGAGGTGGGTATCTCGACCAATAAACTGCACGCGCGAGGACCTATGGGGATCAATGAGCTGACCACATATAAGTTCAAGATCTATGGTCATGGTCAAATCAGAAAATAGGCATACAAGATCCAATGGCACATCAAAGCGTACTGAAGATAGAAGGGCTAAGCTTCGGATACGACAAGGATAAGCTGCTTTATGCCGATTTTGATCTGGAATTAAAACGAGGGGAATTGGTCGCCATCACGGGAAAGAGCGGCAGTGGAAAATCAACTCTTTTTGAACTTATCACCGGCAATCTCAAACCGCTGTCAGGCGATATCAAATGCGGCAAAATAGGCTGGGTATTTCAAGATCCGTACAGCTCTTTTCATCCCAGTTTTGATATCAGGCAGCAGATCGCCGATGTGGCAAAGCTTGATGACATTGAACAGCTTTCATATCAGATGGGTATCGCGCTGCCGCTTCTGGACAAGCTCCCTCATGAGCTCTCCGGCGGCCAGCTGCAGCGGTGCAGCATCCTCCGCGCGCTGCTGATGAAACCGGATCTCTTGTTGTGTGATGAGCCTACCAGTGCACTGGACAATGTGATACAATTGGATGTCATGAAGATTTTGCTACAATTCCTTCATAAAATAGGAATTCTTTTGATCACGCACGATATGGATTTGGCCCTTTGGGCAAGCGATAGAATTATCTCGGTAGATTTACCATGCAAGGCTGAATATGCACAATAGTATTGTATTTTTGTTATTGCTTTTTTTGCCATTGTTCGGCGAAGAGTCAAATGAAACAAACCGGTCATATTCGCTGTTTGATTTCAGCAAAGATGATTTTCCCTCTCATGAGATCCATTTTAAAGGTCAAAAGCATTTTGAGGAGCAAGATCTCCAGGATGCTTTGGGAGTGGATTATAGGCGGTTTTTTCAGTTTTGGAAAGAGGATCGCTCTGCTATCAAAGACAAACTGCTTCCGACGCTTGAAGAGTCGATGCAAAGCTTTTATGTATCCGAGGGCTTTTATAAAGCAAAATTTGAGATCAAAACTACAGATACCGCAGTTTCGGTAACTATCCAAGAGAATGAACCTGTCGTGGTTGATGATATCAATATCAGCAGTGATTTTGACATAGCCCCTTTGGTCACATTCAAAAAAGGTGCTATTTTCAGATCCAAAGAGTTTGTCACAATCAAGAGCAATATCATAGAAAAGATGCTCAAATCAGGCTATTGCAGTTATGATTTAGACAGCAAAGCATTTGTTGATATTGAGAAAAATGAGGTCGATATCCATTTTGTTTTGCGCAAAGGAGGAGTATGTACTTTCGGTAAAGTCAATACTGCAGGATTGCAAACTATCGACGAGAAGGTGGTACTCTCAAGGGTGAGGGCAGTAGAAGGCGAGAGGTTTAGCACTGAAAGGGTGAAAGAGAGTTATGACAGCCTCTATGGATTGGATGCTTTTGACTCGGTAAACATCAATATAGATCGGAAGTTTTACAATGTCGTCCCTGTAGATATCGTCGTTTCTGAGGTAGAGAAACCATACGACTTCCGTGCAGGTGTAGGATACGATACCAATGTCGGACCCCGCGTCCAAGCGGAGATTGCCAGGAAAAACTTCATGGGCAATGCCCAAAAAGTCACTTTCCGCGCTACCTATTCGGCTATTGAGCAGCTTGCAGAGATCAGCTATGTGATGCCGGCACTTTTTGATGTATCAGGATATTATATAGATTTAGGAGGCAAGGCAGGATACAGCTATTTTGAATACGATGGTTTTACAGAAAACAACGGCTATGCAAAACTCTTTTTGAGCTATGCCAATGAGCAGCTAAGGCTCATTGCCGGCTTGGGCGCGGAAGATATCACTATCGAACTTTTGGATAATTTTGACGAATCGCTGTTGACACAGGCGATCAAAGAGGGCGATTTTCTGCTGGTATATCCCTATGCGCAGTGTATCTATGACGCAAGAGACTCCAAGCTCAATCCAAAATACGGCTATTATATCGCCGCCTCGATCGAGTACGGTTTGCCTTATGATGATGAGGCAAGCAGTTATACCAAAAGCACCCTTGAGGGAAGAGTGATCCATAGTTTTGGAGATCTTACCCTCGCCGCAGTTACAAAAGCAGGAGTGATCGAAGAGGCCGAAAATGAGCTTCCTGAATCAAAACTTTTTTTTGGCGGAGGATCATTTAGCAACCGCGCATATGGCTACAATCAGATCGGAGTCATCCTCTCCCGAACGGAGTATGGCATCAATGGTGCTTATACGATGGCAAATCTCTCTCTTGAGGCGGATTATCCTATCGTGGGTGATCTTTATGGCGCTGTGTTTACGGACAATACGATGCTCTCGCCTGAGAGTCATGATTTTGGCGGCGAAGTGATCACTGCGGCAGGTCTTGGGGTGCGGTATATGACACCTATCGGACCCTTTAAGCTCGATGTGGGTATGAATGTGGAAGATACGACGCAATATGGCATCGTGTTTCAGATAGGGCAATCATTTTGAAAAAGTTTTTTGATTGGATAGGCTATCTATTTTGGGGATTTCTCATCCTCGCTGTTGTGTCGGTGCTGTTTCTGGTCAATTCAACACGAACTGTTCAGTGGGCAGCACAAAAATATGCTCCTCAATACGGTCTTGGATATAAGAGCATATCCGGAGGACTGCTAAGCGGCCTTGAGGTCGAGGAGTTAAGCTACAAAGATGACAAACTGTTTGATAAGCTTCGTATCGGGTGGAATCCAGCCACTATTCTCGCCCAAAAGGTCTCTGTAACACATCTTGATATTGAAGGAGTTGATGTCGAAAATGTTACCAAAGCAGCACAATCCATTGCTCCGCCAAGGCCGGCAGAAGAGAGTTCGGAGGGCAGATCCCAGCTGCCTGTATCGATAGGACTTTCAAAGCTTCATATCACAATAAAGCCTTTCACTCAAAAGGGTATTCCCGTCAATAATATTGAGCTTGACGGCAAAGGAGTCGTATATAGCCATAATAAGCTGCAAATCGCCAATTTCGCACTCAATGCCGATACGAATGTAAGCAAAATCTCCGCAAATGGCAAGATCGATGAACGCAGGATCATACTCTCCAAAGTTGCACTTTTAGATATAGATACGATCATTTTGAGTCATATTTTGACCCAAGAGAATAATGAGACGAATATAAGCAAGCCATCTGCTCCCAAACCGGACAGCCGATCACCAGACGAGGAGGAAGATCCGATCGTTCCTATGCAGCTTTTTGTGGAGCAGATGAATGCTTCTGTTAAAAGTGCCTATCATGATCCCGTGATCATCCATGCCGCCGAACTCAATGTGACTGATCTGGATATCGATATAATGGCTACTCTTGTCAAGAGCGGGAAGGCTGATTTGGAGGTCAAAACCAATTTTGCCGACTCAGTGCAGCATATGACAATTATATCAAATAAGCTCCAAAGCAAAGGTGATGTGACACTGCTCAAAGCGCTTTTTGAGAAGTATAAGGTACCATTGCGTCAAGAGGGATTGAAGAAGATCCAAACGGTTGTCGATGCAGATCAAAAACAGATCAAAGCAGATGTGACTCTCAAAGGCACAGGGCTCCTTGAGGCCAAACCGGGCGAATTCAATATCGATCAGCTTCTTCTGACCAATACCGTCATCTACCACATCACTGATGGCAATGTGACGGTTCAAAGTGCCGGAAATCTTGCGACACCCTATGCCAAAGAGACCCGCCTGACCAATAGCTTGACGCTTAATGACCAAAAATTGGAGTATAACGGTACCATTACAGCCGGAAAAATTGAGGGGATAGACCGCAACATCACCAAGCCGATCGAGAATCTGGCGATCACTTATGAGGGTAACCGTACGGGTATCCTTGCGTTGATTGATTCCAATGAGATCAATGGAACTTTAATCTCCAAAAATTTCAAAAAGGGCGATTTGAATATCATGACCAAAAAAGCGCTTGATCTGGGCAAACTTGTGACACTCCCTAAGGAGCTTCAGGGTTCTACTGCTTCGGTTGATCTTCGTCTGCCAATCGATTTCGAGAAGATGAAGCCGCTCAAAGGCAGCGCAAAAATCGCCTCCAATCTGGCAGATACCGATGTCGTGATCACTTACGACAAGCAGATACTCGTCGAAACCAAGACAGTAGTACCGAAAGATTCGCCGCTAAGAAGCATAAACAAAGATGTCAATTTCGATGCCTTAAGCCCGCTCAATACCAAGACAATCGTCAACAAAAATGCAACAGAGATTGAACTTAAATCCAAAGGCTTAACCTCCAATGTGCATCTTGATACCTCCTCCAAAAACCTCAAAGGAGGAATTGTCTTTGGGGGGGCTAAGTTTGATTTTGAAGGCAACTTGGAGAAAAAAATCCTCCTCAACAATACGATAGGCTCTCTAAAAAATCTGTTTAGGCAGATTCAGACACTCTACCGATTTGAGGCGCCTCCGATCGACGGGGATGCCAAGATTGTCGTTGAAGCCAATGAGCTTAAAAAGATCGATCTGCTCTTGAACTCAAATCAACTCATTGACACATCAGATCCGAAAGCCCAAAAAGTTTTTACCGATACAATGGTTTCACTGGGGTTTGAGAACTCCGTGTTGTTGCTCAAGGGGTATCATACCACTTTTGAAGAGCAGAAGTTTTTTGCCACCAAGCCCTCACAGATCACCCTCAAAGAGAGCTTGGTGGAGATATCTCCCTTGTGGATCAATGATCAGCTTAAGGTCACTGGATTCTATGATACCAAAAACAAAAAAGGTCAGCTTCTTGGCTCTGCCGATCCCTTGACGCTGACACACAAACTAGCCGATCTGGGTGCTGTTGTCGATCTCAAAACTGATATTGACGGCGAAAAGACATCCATCAAAGGAAAGATCTCGTTGGATGGCGGCAATCTGCACTATGATTTGGACAGCAAAAAGTTCACCTCTGACAGCGATATCATCATCCTGCAGGAGCTGCAAGACAAAAAACAAGGTCCCTTCATGGAGCATCTCTCAGCGGCTGTCCATGTCGATGCCAGAAAACCGCTCCTGTACAAAAATGATACAGTTAATATTCAGCTGAAGCCTGATTTGCAGATACTCAAAGAACCCTTTGGACCGATACTTGTATTGGGCACTGTCGCATTGCCGGAAGGCGGCACCTATCGTTTCGAGAAGAAAAACTTCCGACTCAAAAAGAGTATGATCAGTTTCACCGGAGATCCTGCAAAACCGCTTTTGGATATCACCGCGACACTCAAAACACTGAACTATGATATCAAGATCCAAATCACCGGCAGCGCAAGCATGCCCAATATCCAATTCTCATCCAAGCCCTATCTGACAAGAGAGCAGATCCTTTCTGTGATACTGTTCGACTCCGAAGATGCAGCAGGCTCCAACAGCAGCGAAGATATGATGAAGATGATGGGAGGCGCGATGGCAAAATCCGCACTCTCTGATATAGGAGTGCAGCTTGACCATTTGGCATTTGGCACAGACGGAAGTGTGGAGGTGGGCAAAAAGATTTCCGACAAAATGACGATAATCTATGTCAATGATGAAGTCTCAAGCGTTAAGGTCAGATATGACTACAGCAGACATATAGAAGGTGATATCATCGTCAGTCCAGAATCTAGCGGCGTGGATGTGTTTTATAAAAAAGAGTTTTGATGCTTCGGATATACTTTTTGTTTGTCCCAATCTCCTGAGCGAGAACACAAACAGCAGACTGTGTCAATACAGCAGAGCTCCGACTCAGGAGAATCGGAGCAAGGATAGCCGCATAGCGCCGACTGACTCTGCGTTAGCTGTTTTGGTCATCGCTATGACAACCTGGCTTCAAAATCCTCATATCCAAATGTTCTGACTGTTTTGAGTCTGCCGTCTGCTCCCAGTATGCAGATCGAGGGAAGTTTGATGCCGTTAAATGTCGTAGCTTTGACCATCGTATAGTGCATCTGATCTTCAAAAATAATCCTATTGCCGATTGCGAGCGGCTGATCAAAACTGTAATCTCCCATAGTATCGCCAGCCAGGCAGGTATTGCCGGAAAGTCTGTAGGTGTATTTTTTGACACCTGCATCTGACGCTTCTCGTACATCTGCGCGGTAGGGCATGATGATGGTATCCGGCATATGCGCCTCTGCGGAGGTGTCAAGAATGGCGATATCGATTCCGTTGTGTACGATATCAAGTACCGATGCGACCAATGAGCCGGTCTGCCAACCCACAGCCTCACCAGGCTCCAGATAGATATCTGCTCCATAACGCTCTTTGAATCGCTTGATCAGTTCTATGAGTTTTACTTTGTTGTAACCGTCTCGTGTGATGTGGTGACCGCCTCCGAAATTGATCCATTTCAGTCCGTGCAGATAAGCGCCGAACTTCTCCTCAAAGGCATTCAGTACATTTTCCAGCGCCTCTGAGCTTTGTTCACAGAGTGCGTGAAAATGAAATCCATCACACCATTCAAGCACTTGGGGATCAAAATTTGCAAGTGTAGTGCCAAGCCTAGAGTAGAGACCGCACGGATTGTAGAGTTCTACAGGTGATTCTGAATATTCCGGGTTGATCCTAAGTCCTATCGACAGACTTGGATTGATCTTTTTGGCTTGCGCTGCAAAGCGTTTGAGCTGAGCCGGTGAGTTGAAGACGAGATGATGGGAGATAGATGCGATCTCATCGATCTCCTCCTCTTTGAAGGCTGGAGAGTAGGTATGTACCTCTTTGCCAAATCTCTGAGCCGCCAGTTTCGCCTCATGCAGTCCGCTTGCGCAGCATCCTTGGAGATGTTCGCGAATTATCGGGAAGCTCGCCCAAAGCGCATAGCCTTTGAGCGCTAGCAATATCTTGGCTCCGCTGGCATGTCGTATCTCATCGAAAATAGCAAGGTTGTATCGAAGTAAATTTTCCTCAAGCACCCATGCGGGCGAGGGGAGCAGGTGAAGGACGGTTTCAAGTTTTGATTGTTTTTTCATAAGTGAGAGTATAGCTTAAATAGTTCGATCGTTCAAGGAGCTTTGGAAGTATCATTGCGATTATTTGATATTTTTAATCTTTAGCTCAAAATAAATTCTATGACTAAAAGAACGATAGTCATCAGATAGATCACTGTATAGCTCTCTACAAATTTAAGGATAATCACACTAAAGACAGGAAATAAAAGCCCTATAAAACTTTGATTGGTTATATATTGGGTCGCTTATCTTCAGGGGTAATCCCAATGACCAGATTCATGTCGCTATTGCTAAATCCGCCGATACCTATACCATACTTTTGCCGCGATAAGTCTTGGACAAGAGTTTCGCTTGAAGCTCTTTGAAGCAGATCGCACCAAAACCGGCAGTAAAGGAGAAAAAAGTCCAACACCAATCAAAAAGAGCGTCAAAGGACAGTTATGCCAGATTGGTATAGACTACCTGCACATCCTCATCATCTTCAAGCTTCTCTATCAATGTTTCGATCTCTGACATATACTTTTCGTCAAGTTCTATCGGGCTGTTTGGGATGCGTTCCAAAGTCGCTTTTGTGACTTCGATGCCGCGATCTTCCAGGGCATGCCCCAGTTCGCCAAAAGCCGTAAATGCACCGTAAACCCTCACGATCGCTTTGTCTTCACCGTTCTCTTGGGCTTCTACATCCTCTTCGATCTCATCGAGTCCGAAATCGATCAGCTCAAGCTCAAGCTCTTCGAGATCCATATCATCTCTCTTGTCAAAGGTAAAAACAGATTTGCGTGTAAACATAAAATCCAACGATCCGCTGGTGAGCAGCTCTGCTTTGTTGCGTACCAAGATCGCTTTGACATTGGCTACGGTACGGGTATTGTTGTCTGTCGCGCATTCGATGACAAGCTGTACGCCGTGCGGTCCTTTCGCCTCATAATGCACCTCTTTGATATCGGCGACATCCTTGCCGCTTGCCCGTTTGATCGCCGCTTCAATGTTGTCTTTGGGCATATTTTGGGCTTTTGCATTGAGGATGGCGGTACGAAGCTTGGGGTTCATCTCCGGATCCTGCCCGCCATCTTTGGCTGACATGGTGATCAGTTTGCCAAGCTTGGGAAATACTTTGGACATTGTACCCCATCGTTTCATCTTGGCTGCTTTGCGATACTCAAATGCTCGACCCATACTGTCGCTCCTGATTTTTTTGTTTATTATAGCGATTTGGTCGTTACAGAAGGCTTGATGGTTTGTGTAACTTAGATTGATATTAAAGAATAAAAGTGTATAATCTGTTTGATCAGTTCATGTATCCTGCAGCGATTGTGTGAGAGTAATTATGGTATCCTGTAGGATAGTTATATTAATAAATAAGAAAGCGAAGCAAGATGATGCGTAATATTGCTATACTATTTTCTCTGCTCTTTATTTTCACAGGGTGCAGTCAGCCTAAACCCTGTGAAAAATTTAATGGTTCAAAGAGATGTCCAGCTGCGGCCTACGAAGAGAAGAACTATAAAGTCGATAAAAATGCCAAGGTTCAAACAGGAAAAGCATCCTATTATGCCAGCTGTTTTAGCGGACGGCGAACTGCAAGCGGCGAGACTTGCAATATCAATAACTACACAGCGGCACATCGCACACTTCCATTTGGGACGATGATACGGGTAACAATGCTGAGCAATGGTAAAAGTGTCATCGTCAAGGTCAATGACAGAGGGCCTTATAGTCGAGGCAGGATCGTCGATCTCTCGCAGGCAGCCGCCAAAATGATAGGGCTGGTCCGCGCAGGGGTGGCGAGGGTCAAGATCGAGAGAGTGCACAAACTGTAGAGATACATATTTTGATCTCTTCTAGTTGTGAAATTTTTGATATGATATGTAAAAAATAAAGGAAATAGATGGATACAGCATCATCTGATACAAAACATGCGGAGCAGACATTGGATATGCAGTTGAGTCAATATGCTGATATGATCGGGGGCAAAAACTTTTTTATGACTCTTGCCGAGACGATAAGAACCACAAGAGAGGAGATCATGCTCTTGGAAAAACGGCAGATCAACTACCCTCGCGGCACGATGACATGGAACAAAACTCTCCATGCTAACAACTGGAGACTCCTTGTCGAATCGGCAAAAGTGCGTACCAAAGAGGGCAATATACTGCTTCCTGCCGAAGACAAACGGCACAAAAATATACTCAATATGATCCGCTCACTCAAGCCGTTGATATTTACGGTCATGCCAGCCAATGCTGATGACGGCAATGGTTTTTCATTTGCTGCTTTGGAGGTTATAGACAATCAAACAACGCTAGTATCGCCTCTGTTTAAAGCGCTGTTTACGATGCCGATCGATGTTTTGCGCAAAAAAATGGCGTAGCTTAGCTCGGCATATAATTTAGAATTTTCTTGATCGCTTCGGAGCAGACGGTTAGCCCGAATGTTCCTGTGACGGCGACACAACTTCCTTTTTCGCGGCATTTGTCCTCTTCGTGTGAGAAAACAACAGTAAAGTTACGGTCAAATTTAGCTTTTTTAAGCTCATTTTTGATCTTCCTGCCCAAGGCGTTGCCGTGGCTTTTCCAGATGGATGAGGCCTCGATCTTGGAGGTGTCATACCGTTTGGCGGAGCCTAACGACATGATAAGTTTGGAGTAAACTTTGCGCGCTACTTCAATCTTGACACGGGTGGTGTCGGCTGCGTCGATGACGACATCATAAGGGTCAAAGTCAAATGTCTCCACCCAGGCAATATCCATCTTTTGGTTGATCGCTGTGATGCCGGGATAGAGCCGTGCGAGTGTTTCTGTCTTGAGCATTCCCACTGCATCACTTCCTATCTGTCTGTTGCGGTTGGTTTCGTCATAGATGTCATAATCCACGATTGTGACATCTCTCACACCGCTGCGATAGAGGCAGTCAAGCGCATAGCTTCCCACTCCGCCGACACCGAGGATGAGTATCCTGGCATTTTGCAGCTTGGCAAAGTTGTCTTCACCGAAAAGAGTTTTGCAGCGCTGATCTCTCATAGCCACTCTCGGAGCAGGGCAAGGTCATCATGGCTCGTCATATCCAGATGCACGGGAGTGATCGAAACAAAATCCTGATTGACTGCTTCAAAATCTGTAATATGCCCCGTGGTGGATAGCCAGTCGAGGCGGGGCAGGCCGATCCAATAGTATTCAACTCCGCGCGGATTGCGGTGCAGTTGAGCGTCGTTGCCATAGTAGCGGTTGCCTGCACGGGTGATCTTGAAGCCCTTACACTGATGGGTCGGGATGGGGGGTATATTGACATTGAGAAACTTCCGCTCGGGCAGAGGAAATTTGTGCTCAAAGATACGTCGTACCAAGGTCGTAACCGCCTCTTTGGCGAGATCATATCCCAGTTCATCTACATTTTCGCAATTGTCACGGCACACCTGCGAAACGGCGATCGCCGGAATCCCCTGAAGCACCGCCTCCATGGCAGCAGACGCCGTACCCGAATAGGTGATATCTTCACCCATATTGGCGCCTTTGTTGATGCCTGATATAACGATATCGGGCTTGTATTGCTGATCAAAAAGCTTATGAAGTGCGAGAAAAACACAATCAGTCGGCGTGCCGTCATCGAGTTTGTAAAAGTCATCATCCACGCTGATGAACCGCAACGGTCGCGTCAGCGTCAGTGAATGGCCGCAGGCGGATTTCTCAAGCGCAGGGGCGACTACGGTCACTTGTCCCAGCGGGCGCATCGCTTCGATAAGGGCGTGAAGCCCCTTTGATTCGTAGCCGTCATCATTTGTGATAAGGATATTTTTCATCGTATTCCTTAGAAGATTACCTTTTAGAATAACGCCATTATAGCCTTTTTGGTATAATACGAAAAATATAAGTGTGACAGAGGAGTGTGTATGCAAAAAGAGCCTATGCTCAAAGCTACATTTGAGAGGCTTTTTAGGGAGCTTGAGCAACTCAAAAATGAAGAACGGGGCAAGATAGCCAAAGTGATAGACGAGGCGAGGGCATTGGGCGATCTCAAAGAAAATGCCGAATACCACGCCGCCAAAGAGAGACAAGGCTTGATGGAGGCGCGCATTACTGAAGTAGGCGATCTGGTGAGCAGGGCTCATGTGATCGACCCTTCCGGTCTGGCACACCGGCGCATCAGTTTCGGATCGACTGTCCGGCTTGTCGAAATAACGACAGATGAAAAGATGATTTATACCATCGTAGGCTCCCAGGAGTCTGATCCGGAAAAGGGTCTCATCTCGATCCGTTCGCCTTTGGCAAAGCTGCTGCTGGGCAAAGAGGAGGGAGACGAAATAGTGGCGCATCTTCCTATAGGCAAAAAAGAGTACAGTATCGAAGAGGTTTTTTACCAAGAGATTGTGATCTTTTAGGTAGAGTTTAATATTTTAAAATAGAGGAGAGAGTATGATAAAGGTCGGTATTGTAGGCGCAAGCGGATATACAGGGCT
This sequence comes from Sulfurovum sp., assembly GCA_020721085.1. Taxonomy (GTDB): domain Bacteria; phylum Campylobacterota; class Campylobacteria; order Campylobacterales; family Sulfurovaceae; genus SZUA-451. The sequence goes on from DYNJ01000013.1 coordinate 19,094, forward strand.
CGAGCTGATCAAAATGCTGTTGGCTCATCCGGGTTTTGAGCTTGTATATCTGGCTACCACAACTGGCGATGAGATGATCGAGAAGATCCATCCGTCTTTGCAGGGAGTGGTGACTATGCCGGTAGAAAAGGCTGATGCGTCTAGTGTGGCGAAGAGTTGCGAACTGGTATTTTTGTCGCTTCCGCATCAAGCGTCGATGGGATTTGTCCGCCAGTTGACAGGATACGGTACGAAGATCGTCGATCTTTCGGCGGACTATCGTTTGGAGCTGGATACATACGAAAAACACTACTGCGCCCATGAAGACGCAGAGCATCTCTCAAGCGCGGTTTATGGACTGATCGAGTACTACCGCGAAAAGATCAAGTCCGCTTCGCTTGTAGCAGGCCCCGGGTGCTATCCGACAGCGACACTGCTGGGGATCTTGCCGTTTATCCCATATATCGATACAAACGCACCACTCTTTGTAGATGCCAAATCCGGTGTCAGCGGAGCTGGTAAAAAGCTTTCCGAGACGACCCATTTCGTCACTGTCAACGACAATATTTTTGCCTACAATCCCCTCAAGCACCGACATGCTCCAGAGATCGCAGAAAAAATCCAAAAGATACACGGCGCTGTGATGAATGTCAACTTTGTCCCGCATCTGATCCCTATGACCAGAGGTGAGCTGATCAGCGTATATGCGACTCTCAAGGAGGATATCGATCCGCTTGAGATACTCAAAAAGCACTATGCCAACGACAGATTTGTGCGTATCAGAGAGAAGCCGGTAGATACCAAAAGCACGGCAGGGACACATTTTTGCGATATCTACGCCGCCAAGCAGGGCAATGGACTCTTTGTCAACTCTGCAATCGACAATCTGCTCAGAGGGGCAAGCTCACAAGCTCTTGCCGCTGCCAATCTGATGTGCGGTTATGATGAGGGGATGGGGATACCGGTCATCGCTTATGTCCCATAATCGCAAAAGAGTCAACCGTTGATAAATATCCTTGAGGGTGCGTTGTTTGTCGCTGATAGCCATTATCCCAGCCATGGTGATGAGTTTCTCCGGCTTCTTCGGCTGATAGAGTCAGGCAGTATCCGCACACCGCAGCTCTTCTTGATGGGTGATAATTTTGACCTTCTTTTCGGATACAACAATCATGTCAGATCATACTCCTGGGAGGCGGTCAAACTGCTTCAGAAGCTCTCAACAGCTCTTGAAATATATTATTTTGAAGGCAATCATGACTTTTTATTATTTGATATATTTACAAATATCAAAATATACCCCAGAGAGAAACAGCCGGTCTCTTTTGAGCTAAACGGCAAACGAATAGCTATTGCACATGGAGACAGATATGCGCTAGGATGGGTATACGGCATATTTACAAATATATTGCGCACCAGAGCTGCGATAGCTGTCATAAGTATGCTGGGGAAAAGAGCTATGGATCGCTTTATGGACAGACAGGCTCGGAAACATATCTGTAATCCATTTGAAGGGTTTGAGCAAAGAGCAGGTGAGATTATGGTATGCTACGGCGATGTTGATTTGGTGATCGAGGGACATTACCATCAGGCAAAAGTGTTTGACCGCTACTGCTCACTGCCCTCTTTGGCGTGCCAAAAAGAGATCGGACTCATCAGGAACGGCAAGTTGATATTTGTGCCTCTAAAAATGCTTGTTGCCGAAGGGTAAGTAGTCGTTATTTATTATAGGGTTTTTAGAGGCTGCCCTATAATTTAGAGTTCTGAATACTATGGATTGCTGCGCTTTGCCCGCAATGACAAATTTCTGTTGCGGCAAGGTTTTAAAACAGTAGCAGTTTACATGATAATTAATCAGAGAGTTTAACCGTACAAACAAAAAAAGAGAATAGACAGATGAAAACAAAAACACTTTATATTATCTCCAAAGAGCCATCCGCCGGCAAACTGGTCATTGTCATGGGTATGATGGAGCTGCTTAAAAGGCGATTGGGCAGAGTCGCACTTTTTAGGCCTATCATACATACAGACGGAATGCGTGACGGAGATATAGATTTTATCCTGACTCATTTCGGGCTTCAGCAGAGTTATGAAGATGCATATGGATTGACGACTGATGAGATGGAAAAGCTCTTTGCCCAAGATAAACAGCATCAATTTTTTGAAAAATTGATCGAAAAATATAAAAAGCTTGAAGAGAAGTATGATTTTGTGTTATGTGAGGGGATCTATAGCAATTTTATCACCTCGATGATCGATTTCGATATCAACCTTGCCATCGCCAAAAATTTTGCCAGCCCTGTCATCAGCGTATTGAGCGGTCAAAACAGAAGCCGTACAGATATCGAAGAGGATATAAGGATTTGGAATGGTATCATAGGCGAAGATATCCAGCATTTTGCGATTTTTCTCAATCGTCTGAGTGAAGATGTCCAAAATTCTCTAGAAAAAAAGCCGTTGACATTGTCTGAGAAGCTGCCTATATTTATGTTGCCGGAGATCAAAGAGCTTGACCGCCCTACATTTAGAGATGTGATGCGTGATCTTGATGCTAATCTGTTGTTTGGGGATATCAAGCAGACCAACAGCATCGTATGGCAAAGCAAAGTTGCGGCGATGAACTTGGAACATTTCCTTGAGCATCTTGAGGAGGGCGATCTGGTCATCGTGCCGGGAGACAGACACGATATACTTCTAGGAACTTTAAGCGCCAATTATGCCAAAAATTATCCATCGATTGCAGGAATTATCTTAAGCGGCGGATTAAGGCCTGCCGATTCTGTACTGCATCTTCTAGATGGACTCAAACAGATGCTCATGCTTCCTTTTATCGCGGTTGAAGCCGATACGATGACTACCGCATTGCGTGTAGAGAGCGTCAAGGCCCGTATAGGTTCTCACAGCAAACGCAAAATCGCGCTTGCTATGGGTATGTTTGATAAATATGTAGATACCAAGCTAATAGACGACAGGATCCTTACCACGCAAACGACCGTTTTGACTCCCGCTATGTTTGAGTATATGCTTTTTGCCAAAGCCAGAAAAGACCGCAAGCATATCGTGCTTCCTGAAAGCGGTGACGAGCGGATACTTCGCGCGGCAGAGATTTTGCTCAGAAGGGGTGTGGCGGATATCACGCTGTTAGGCGATGAGGATACTATCAGGCTTCGCGGTAGAACATTGGGTATAGATCTTCGTGATGCCAAGATCATAGATCCTCATCATTCCGTGAAACGAAAACTCTATGCGTCGCTCTATTATGAGGCTCGCAAACACAAAGGCGTGACGATGGATTATGCCTTTGACCTCATATCCAATGAAACCTATTTCGCGACCATGATGGTTTATGCCAATGATGCCGACGGGATGGTATCGGGCGCTACACATACCACCAGAGATACGATCAAACCGGCGCTGGAGACGATCAAAACAAAGGCAGGAATATCGATAATTTCAAGTGTATTTTTCATGTGTCTTGATACCAAGGTGCTTGTCTATGGAGACTGCGCCGTCAATCCCAATCCGACACCGGAAGAGCTGGCGCAGATAGCGATCTCGTCAGCTGATACATCTATGCAGTTTGGTATCATTCCGAAAGTAGCAATGCTTTCTTACTCAAGCGGCGACTCAGGGGTAGGAGAAGAGGTCGAAAGGGTGCGTAAGGCAACGATGATCGCCAAACGCAAACGCCCTGATCTTATGATAGAGGGGCCGATCCAGTACGATGCAGCTATCGATGCCGAAGTAGGCAAGCAAAAGATGCCGGACTCCAAAGTTGCCGGCGAGGCTACTGTATTTATATTCCCGGATCTCAATACCGGCAACAATACCTACAAAGCCGTACAGCGCTCCGCAGGTGCGATAGCCATAGGACCGGTGCTGCAAGGACTCAAAAAGCCTGTCAACGACCTCAGCCGCGGGTGCAGTGTGGAAGATATCATCAACACGGTAGCGATCACGGCTATTCAGGCGCAACAAACGGTGGATCATATATGAAGATTTTGGTGCTCAACTCAGGAAGTTCATCGATCAAATTTCAACTCTTTGAGATGACAGAGCGACGCTCTATCGCTTCGGGAATCATCGAAAATATTGGCGATGGTACGGCAAAAGCAAAGATCTACAGCGATCACGGAGCCACACAAGAGACGGCGGTGATCCGCAACCACCAAGAGGGGATGGCGGTGATCGAGAGACTGCTCAACCAATCCGGCGTACTTCAAGATATAGGCAGTCTTGATGCAGTCGGGCATCGTGTAGTGCATGGCGGAGAGACTTTCCGTGAGCCTGTCATTATCGATGATGAGGTGATCAGTGCGATAAATGATCTGATTCCGCTTGCTCCGCTTCACAATCCGGCCAATCTTGAGGGGATCATTACGGTTTTGCAGAAGGCTCCGCAAACAGTGCAGGTCGCGGTGTTTGATACGGCATTTCACCAAAATATGCCGCCAAGCTCATATTTATATGCCTTGCCATATGAGCTATACGAGAAGTATCGTGTGAGACGGTATGGATTTCACGGCACTTCGCATTATTTCGTAGCCAAAAAGGCGGCCGAGTGCCTGGACAGACCACTGGAACAGCTTCGTATCATCACATTGCATTTAGGCAATGGAAGCAGTGCTGCAGCGATCAAATATGGAGTGTGTATAGATACTTCTATGGGTATGACACCGCTGGAGGGGCTCGTGATGGGCACGCGCAGCGGTGATGTCGATCCGGGCGTGCTCTTTTATCTCGCCAGACAGATGAACCTCTCGATCGATGAGATAGATACGCTGCTAAACAAAGAAAGCGGACTCAAAGGGATATGCGGTGTCAATGATATGCGCACGATCATGCAATTGGCGGACAAAGGAGATGAGCGGGCGCTGTTGGCGCTGGAGATATTCTGCTACCGTATCAAAAAATACATTGGAGCATATAGCGCATCATTGGGCGGAGCGGATGCGGTTGTCTTTACCGGCGGCATCGGTGAGAACAGCGCCTTTATCAGAGCGAAGGTGTGCGAAGGGCTAGAATACATGGGCATAGAGATAGCCTCTGAGGAGTGCAGGCGGCAAGACGGCATAGTAACACTTCATAGCCGAGACAGCCGTGTCAATGTGTTGGCGATCCCCACTGACGAAGAGCTGGAGATCGCACTTCAGACGCAGCAGCTTTTGCAAAAAAAGATAGCGACCTAATCTTTAACCATTCCCTCTTCCCTTGTCCCCAAGCTCCGGCTTGCGGGATGCAGACATGATGAATTCTGCTCGATGAAATGTCTTCACGAATAAAGAGATAATACACTTTTCTCATGGGAAGAAACAGATATAAGATTTACTAACTCACACATTGGAGATACAGTAGTGCTAGGGATTATGAGGGATTGAACGGTTTGCTTCAAGTTGAGAAGGTTTTGGTGATGCCAGCGTCAAGTATGCATCCCGCAAGC
>DYNJ01000089.1 GCA_020721085.1 Sulfurovum sp.
GTGGATCGAAAGAGAGAACGCCGTGCGCAAAAGAGAGGTTCATCGTCTTTGCCATAACCGGTTCGATGCCCTCCTTGAAACGGATCGCTACATCCTCCAGCACGGCTTTGCCCTCAATCGTATCGGGATCTATCTTGATACCGTCAGCACCTATGTTGCCATACCCCAAAAGGTACTCTACCCGATATGCTCCTGCTGTTATATTGTCCGTGATCCAAACATTGATATTTGGTTTGATTTTAAAATGCTCTATAAGCGGCTTAAGCTGCGTAAAATTGGCGGTTTTGAGATAATAATAGAGATTTTTCCGGTGTACTGTGACCGCAAAATCACTTTTGATATCCAGATATTCAGCTTTGCCGTAAAGCAATAAACTTTCATTTTGATCGTTATAGATGAGCTTGCCTGAGAGACGGGCATCGTATTTTTTAAGATAAAAAAGATCGATATCGCCATGCAATTCATCATCGATATACTTGACATTTTTTGCGGCAATCTCATACTCATCATCGGTCATATAGAGAATATGATCGGCAAATGACAGTGTGTATCGGTTGTCTTTGTAGTGAAGTTTTTGGATATCTATCGACTGAAAATAGTATAGTATTTGATGAACCTGCTCAAGACTTTCCTTGAGATTTGCAAAGGAAGAATCATCTTTTTCTATGGGAATCGCTATATAGTTGATATTGAGGATAAGTTTTTTATCGAGTTTTAGGTATAATTGATCTATCTGTATCGAACCGATCTTGAGATGATCAATCGAAATCCCCTCTTTGAGCAAGAGAAAAAAAGCGATCAAAAGAGCTATGACTATCAAAAGAATATTTCGTATCGTGAAATGGGTCTTCGCTATGAGTCTTTTCATAATACTGTCTCTCGCCTTCTATGCCACTATTCCTCTCAAAACCACATCCACTCTTTATATCCCTGAGGGCTCAGTAGGTACCATTATAACACAGCTCATCCAAAAAGGCTATGCTTTGAGTGAGATTGATAAGTATTTATTGGTTTTGATCGGCACACCCAAGACAGGATGGATCCATATCGGGCAGACCGATCTCAACCGTATTGACTTTCTGCACAAGCTTGTCACTGCCAAAGCGCAAATGATAGAGGTGACACTCATACCGGGTGAGACGACTCAGTTTTTCTTGCAAGATCTTGCCACCAAGCTTCAGCTTGACTATCAAAGACTGGCATCCAGCTACGATCTGCTCGCACACTATAAAGAAGCAGGCATCCATGCCGATACCTACAGCGTGCCTTTGGGCATCAAAGAAAAACATTTGATCTATTTTTTGGTTTCTCAAAGCGAACAAAAATATGAAGAGTTCTCAAGCAAATTTTACGGTAACTACAGGCAGGAACAGTGGAATCGGATATTGACGATAGCCTCCATCATCCAAAAAGAGGCGGCCAGCGAGGAAGAGATGGGGCTTGTATCATCTGTCATCTATAACCGCCTTGATCACAAAATGGCTCTACAGATGGACGGAAGCCTAAACTACGGCGCTTACTCACATACGAAAATCACCCCGGAACGCATACGCAGCGACAACAGCTACTTTAATACTTATAAATATAAAGGTCTGCCTCCATATCCTGTATGTGCCGTTTCACTGCCTGCTATCAAAGCAGCTCTTGTGCCTGTAAAGAGCGACTATCTGTATTTTATGAAAAACAGCGAAGGTACACATGACTTTAGTAGCAGCTTCAATGAGCACAAAGTGCATATCAAAAAGGTCAAATCAGACAAAAAAGATATCAACTCATCTCAGTGATAACTGCCGCCATACAACTGCGGATAAACCATCAATATGTATCACACAAGAAGCTGTTTGAAAGATTCTATATCGAAAAGCAGTACACTTGCATCTTTGCTCTGCAGCAGTTCATTTGAAAAGCCGTTTTTAGAAAAAAGTGCATAATAGTCCACATGGATCCCGGAATGCAGCGCCTTTTCTTGAAGTTTGTTCAACTCATTTTTGCAAATTTTTCGTCCTTTGTATTTGCACTCTCCAAGAATTATTTTGCCGCTTTTGGTCAGACTGAGCAGATCAAACTCGCTATATTGATCCCAAAAACCGCCTTTGCTTTGCAGCGGATCGCGTACTTGGAATTGAAGCTCCAAAAGCTCATTGGAGAGCTGCTCAAATACCAAGCTGACACATCTGTCATAATGCAGATGAAAGTTTTGGAAAAAATCATGACTTTTGCCATCTTTGATTTGATGCCTATACGGCTCCACGAAACCGAACCAAAAACGCAAGAAAGGATCCATAAAACGAATCTTTGACTGGATGCGGTATGAACGAAGGGTTTTTTTGATCTTTTGTTTGGGATAGTGCTTCAGTGGATGTTCACGCGACAGCTCTATCTGCACGATTCCCGTAGCCGAGAGCTCCGCGACCAACTCTCCCCCGACTGTTTCATTGATCCTTGCTCTTCTGAAGATATTGAGTAATTTCCCATCTCCACGGGCGATGGCAATCAAAAGAGTTCTATAGGGAGCCTCAAGCAGATATGAAGGTGTAATAAGCGCATCAAATTGACTATATTTTAGAACAAAGTTGTGCATAATGATCTCATCTAGGTCATCAAAAAAATCGATATCTACATACGATTGCATACCTCCAAATACGGCAAAGTACTCAAGAGCCTGCTCCATCTCTAGATAGGTAAAATGTGAATAAAAATCTTTAAACTGCTGTTTGATGTGTTTTCTCAATACTTTATTTAATGGTTTAATGGAAATATTTTAACATATTTTTTGATACAATCCAATAAAGAACAGTTGATTAATTTTTAATCACTGAGATCAAGGGATTCCAATATGCCTCATCAGTTTTTTACACATTCCAAACAGGTTCAGGCGATTATCAAAGGGCTCAATCTCACCAAATCTCTTCAAGTTTCATCTATCTTGATGGGTGAGCCTTATACCGGCAAAAAAAGTCTTATTTCAAATATCTATCCCGATGCAGTCTATGCCGACGGAGGAGACAGAGAGAGCGTCAAGCAGCTTTTGGGTGAGCATGAAGAGCTTGTAATTACCAATTTTGAAAAACTTACTGGCGCAACACTTGATTTCAACAACAGACGGATCATTGCCATCTACAATTCTACAATCCAATCAAAAACTATCGACAATCTTTTTGCTTTTATCTATCAAATGCCGTCGTTAAGAGAGAGACCGGAAGATATTGACCTGTTTATGGGAGAATTTATCAAAGAGATCAAATCCATCCTGTTGATCAAAGAGGAGATTACAATCGACCCATCTATGCTTGATATTTCAGACAATATCAGATCCCTCAAGACATCTATCTATCGCCAGGCATTCAGTCAAACATCAGATGCCCAAGAGATACAAAATATCATCTATCACTATCTATATCACCACATGAAGGGCAAGAATGACTATCATACCTATCTACCGCTTTATGAAAGACCGCTTATCGAAGCAGGACTCAAAAAGGCGGGTTCGCAACTCAAACTTGCCGAAATGCTAGGGATTAACCGCAACACTCTAAGGAAAAAAATTCATGAACTCAGAATCCATTGATTTTCGATTTTTTATCGAATGCGACAGCAATCCATTTATCATTTTCAACAGTCAAGGAAAGATCATCTATCTCAACAACACTGCCGAACTGCTGCTTGGCCATGTCACCCAATATGAACTTTATGAGATCGCACTTGGATACGCTCCCCAAAGCTTTGGCTCCAAAACAACACTTTTAGAGCTTCAGTATGCTATTTTTACATTCTTTGCACTCTCGGTCGCATATGAAGATGAGGAACAGATAGGTCTGAGACTCTATCAAAAACCCAGAAACGAGTCACGCAGAGTACTGGAGATGGATCAATATACGCCGGCTGATATCAATGCCCTGCTCGAAGCCAATATCACCTTTTTCAAACTTCAAAATGATAATAAACTAAGTCTGCTGGTCGATCAGGATTTGCCGTTATGCAGGATAGATCAAAATCAATTTTCCAAATTGATCCGCAAAACTCTAGAGACATTCAGAGCTTCCGATGCTATCGAGATCATACTCAAACTGCTCATAGGCGAGTATATCATCATCAAAGAAAAAAAAGAACTTGTAGCACAGCTTATCATCAAAGCCAACGGAAGGTACTCAGCCAATGATAGGGATATCAAAGAGATCGCACAGTCAAACCTCATAGATTGCATCTTCAAGGAGCGCTCTATAGAACTTCATATCCCTATGATAAGAGACTAAAAATAACTATATAGGCTACTGCCTAAAAATTAATCAATTATCCTGTTTAAATTTTTTTCATTCATGTTATGATTGCTGTGTAAATTTATTTGAAGGATGAAAAATGAAGTTAAAGTTTTTAACTCTATCGGCGGCACTATTGCCAATGATGGCTTTTGCGGAAGAGGCGGCGACTCCAGTGCTTAACTCTGGAGATACTGCCTGGATGCTGATCTCAACAGCGTTGGTAATGCTGATGACACCTATAGGATTGGCTCTGTTTTATGGAGGCATGACAAGAAGTAAAAATGTACTCAATACATACGGTATGGTATTTATGGCATTTGCAGTCGGTATGATAGCATGGGTTGTTGCCGGTTTTTCTGTTGCTTTTGGAACAATGGAAGGATCGCTTAACAGCGTTATAGGCGGTTTTGGTCATATCATGCTCGGCGGCATAAGCTGGACTGAGTTTGCGAGCGTGGATTTGGGACAACTGTATCCTAAGTTTGTATTTGTGATTTTTCAAGGCACATTTGCAGCCATTACGGTTGCTATCGCTGCCGGTGCGGTTATTGAGAGGATGAAGTTTTCTACTTGGCTTGTTTTTGTAGCTTTATGGACTGTGATAGTATATGCTCCGATCGCTCACATGGTTTGGGGTGGCGGATACCTGTTCAACGCAGGGGCTTTGGATTTCGCAGGCGGTACAGTCGTACATATGAATGGCGGATTGGCCGGACTTGCTCTTGCGATTCTCGTGGGCAAAAGAGCCGGATACAGCAAAGTAGCGATGAAGCCCATGAGTGTCATGCTTACTGCGCTTGGAGCCGGTCTATTGTGGTTTGGCTGGTATGGATTTAACGCGGGATCAGCATTCGGCGCCAACGCCATAGCCGGAGTTGCGATGCTTACGACTACTATCGCCGCCGCTGTTGCTACAATCACCTGGATTGTCATAGAGCAGATAGTCTTCAAAAAACCGACTCTTCTTGGAGCTGCCACGGGCGCCATTGCCGGACTTGTAGCCATTACGCCGGCGGCTGGTTTTGTAGGTGTTGGAGGTGCGCTGATCATTGGTATCTTAGGAGCTTTGATCGCCTTTTTCGGCATCACTGTACTCAAGAAAAAATTTGGATACGATGACAGTCTAGATGCTTTTGGGGTACACTTTTTGGCTGGATTGTTTGGCGCTATCGCTACAGGCGTCTTGGCGCTTGATGATAAGGCGCTGCTATGGGCAGGACCGCTTAAGGACAGCAACGACAGACTTGGTCAGATATTTGTACAGGCTGAATCTGTGGTCATCGTCGGTCTTTTTACGCTGATCGGTACAGTAGTAGTCTATTATATATCTTCACTTCTCACAGGCGGAGCAAGAGTCGATGCAGAAATTGAAGAAATGGGGCTTGACGAAGCGATTCATGGAGAAAAAGTAATGAACCTTTAATGGGTTCTTACATATAATAACACCAATACAATAGAAGGATATATTTATGAAAAAAATAGAAGCGATTATCAAGCCGTTTAAACTTGAAGATGTAAAAGAGGCGCTGGTAGCTGCAGGTATCACGGGATTGACCGTGAGCGAAGTTAAAGGATACGGAAGACAACAGGGTCACTCTGAACTCTACAGAGGTGCTGAATATGTGGTTGAGTTCATCCCGAAAGTCAAGATCGAGATAGTTGTCAGCAACGAAGAGTACGAAAGGATCGCGATCGAGGCGATCCAAAATGCGGCCAGAACAGGCAAGATTGGTGATGGCAAAATCTTTGTAAGCACTATTGATCATGTGATCAGGATCCGTACTGGCGAAGAGGACACAGACGCTCTTTAAACCGTAAAAATTACAATTCTCAATGCGAGGCAATGGCTTTTGTCTCGCACTTGCAATATTTGATTAAAATTTAATCATTTAGTAATTGATTTTATCCATCTTAATTTGATAGACTAAATTTTTATCAAAAAAAGGTGAAACAGCTCATGGAATTAGACTACGCTATCAATACCCTTTATACGCTTTTTTCTATCACTCTTATCATTTTGATGGTTCCGGGATTTGCAATGCTCGAAGCAGGTTTAGTGCGCACCAAAAATGTATCAAGTGTGCTGACTGTCAATGTGATGATCTATGCAATGGCATCCATGGCATTTATTTTGCTTGGATTTACACTTGCGTTTGGTGAACTTCAAAGTACTACTATGAGCAAATGGGCATTTTTCATGTTCCAGATGGCATTTGTGGGCAAAGCTATCAATATCATGAGCGGCGGAGTCGGAGAGCGGGCGAAACTCTTTCCTTTGACAATATTTACTATCATTATGGGCGCCTTGATCTATCCTGTGGCAGTCAATATCAGCTGGGGCGGCGATTT
>DYNJ01000090.1 GCA_020721085.1 Sulfurovum sp.
GAACTATCTTATGGCATACAAGCTATACCGTCAAGGGGTTTTTAGAGGTGCCCTAAAGTAAATTTTGTCATCACGAGCGACAAGCATGGCAAACACGTCTATAGATGTGTCCTACAGCAGATAAGAGGGTCAGTTTCTTGTGATGGCAGTGATCTTGTCGACTACATTTTGGACGACCCAGTCCGGCGTTGAGGCGCCGGCCGAGATACCGCAAAGTATTTTACCCTCAAACCACTTACGCTCAAGCTCACATTCATTTTCGATCAGATAGCTGTCGGCGCAGTAGTGCTTGCATATCAGATGAAGCTGCTTTGTGTTGGAAGAGTGTTTACCGCCTATAACTATTATCACATCGGCTCTTTTTGCCAGATCCGCTGCGGCATCTTGGTTTTCAAAAGTTGCATTACAGATAGTGTTGAACACCCGGATCTCTTTGTGTGTCAAGATAAGCGCACTGACGATCTTGATAAAATCTTCCGGTTTGCGGGTCGTCTGTGCTACGATAGCCACTTTCGATCCCAAAGGAAGATCTTCAAGCTCCTTGGCTTCCAGGACTACAAATACCTTCTTTTGATCCTTGGCATAGCTTACTACCCCTTTGATCTCGGGATGATTTTTGTCTCCAAATACAACGATACTGTACCCCTCTACACACATCTTTTCTACAATCTTTTGAGGAGTGGTGACATACGGGCATGTTGCATCGATAATCTCATGATCATGACTGTAGAGTACTTCCAACTCATTTTTGGGGATCCCATGCGTGCGGATCACCACAGACTCTTTGTCCAAAATATCATCCAAAGACTCAGCCAGCCCAATATTAAAACCCTCTTTGAGCCTATCTATCTCATCTTTGTTGTGGATCAAGGGACCATAAGTCTTACTTCCGGGGTGCTCTTCTGCAATCTTGATCGCCCGTTTCACACCAAAGCAAAAACCATATGATGACGCCAATTCTATCTTCATATATCCACCTTTGTGATACGAGAAAGTATCTCGAAAAAGTTAGGGAACGATGTATTAATGCATTCAATGTCTTCGATCTCCATCCCGCATCTCAATCCTGCTATCAAAAAACTCATCGCGACACGATGATCCCCGTGGCTGTTGATATATGCGGTTTTCAATTGCCCTCCCGTTACCTCATAGCCATCTTGATACTCTTCGGTTTCAATGCCGCAAAGGTTGAGATTGTCCACTACTGTTCTGATACGATCGGACTCTTTTACCCGTAACTCTTCAGCATTTTTGATGATGCTTTTGCCATTTGCGCACGCCATCGCTATAGAAAGTGCCGGAAGCTCATCGATCAGCCAGGCAATATTTTCTTCAACCAGAACGGCATGAAGAGGCGCGTATTCCACTCTGATAGAGCCAATCGGCTCATACTTCTCGTCTGTTAATTTATAAGTGATCTTGGCTCCCATCCTCTCTAAGACTTTAAATGCTTCGATTCTGGTAGGATTGAGAGTAACTCCCTCGACCAGCACTGATGAACCAGGAACAATCGCTGCTGCCACCGCAAAGAAAAAAGCGCTCGACGAATCGGCAGGGACACGGATACTCAAAGGAGAAAGAGGCTTCTTTATCGGCCAGATTTTAGTCTCCAGCCCGTTGATTTCAAGATGCGCACCCATGCCGCGAAGCATCCGTTCTGTGTGATCACGGCTCAATTCAGGTTCTCTGAATGTGCATACTCCGTCAGAACGAAGAGCGGCGAGTATCATCGCACTTTTCACCTGCGCCGAAGCCACACTGGAGGTATAATCAAACGCCCGCAGCGATGCTCCTCGTATCGAAAGCGGAGCCAAATCGCCATTTTGCCGCCCATCAAGCTGTGCACCGATACTGCGCAACGGCTGCGTCACCCGCTTCATAGGGCGACGCTTGAGATACTCATCGCCGGTAAGGATAAAATGCCCCTGAGCTGAGCTGAGAAGCCCGCAAAACAGACGCATGCCTGTCCCGGAATTTCCACAGTCAAGGATTTCGCTCGTCTCTTGAATCCCGCGGGAACGAATTGTAATCGTTTCTCCGTCATCGGTGATTTCTGCCCCTAAGTGCCCAACAATTTTAAGGGTATTGAGTGTATCTTCTGCGCGCAAAAAATTTTCAATTTTACTCTCTCCCTGCGCCAAAACAGCAAACATCGCACAACGGTGTGAGATAGATTTGTCCGCAGCGATATCGGCGCATACAAGCTCAAAACCTTTGGATATCGAGTGAACTATCGCGCTTATCATCGCAATTTCGCTTGGCAATTATGCTCGAGTGAATTTAGAATAAGCATCATGACCGATTCGATCTCGCTCTCTTCTAGCGTTTTATGCATTGATTGGATCATAAAGCGGACAGTCAAACTCTTTTGGCCACCCAAACTTTTATCCTCATACACATCGACAGGATACCACTCTTTTAGTATTTCCGATTCCAAAGCTGTTATCACTTTGTTCACTTGACCATATGAGATCTGTTTGTTGATCACAATACTAAGATCCCGATAGACACCTTGAAAGTTTGAAACAGCTTTGGCGTTGATATGCTCAGGCAAAAGCGCATCCCAATCGATCTCTGAAAAAAAAGTTTCATAAATGCCATACTCATTTTGTACGACAGGATGAAGTTTGCTTAGATAACCGCATTTTTGACCATTGATCAAAATATCCGCAGATTGGTATGGGTGGATGAGACGGTTTTTATAACTACATGGCGCCAATTCAAATGTTCCGATGATAGAACCTATCTTGCCTACAAATGAAGCGAAATCGATCATGGCCGGCTTGCCGCTGTTTGCGACATTTTCACTCTCTTTTTGTCCGCAAAAAATCACCGCGAACATCTCTTTTTGCCTGCGCTTCGCATCAAAAACAGCTCCGATCTCAAAAAGTCCGATCGATTTTTTCGTATAGCTCACATTGCGCTTGACCGCTTCTAACAGGTTGATCATCATGGTGCTTCTAAGAGTATTGAGCTCTTCTGTGATCGGATTGACTAGGTCAAGCTCCTCTTTCACACAGGCAAAACCATTGGCTTCCAATCTGCTTCTATCACTGAAAATATAGCTGATATTTTCATCAAGAGCCGCTGCAGATGCGCACTGACGAAGCTCTTTTTTATATGCATAACGGACTGCTGCCTCGGTTTTTTGATTGGATTCGACTAAAGACATCGGTTGCGCAGCGATATTGTTGATACCGATTATGCGTACGATCTCTTCTGTGACATCTTGGATATTTTTGACATCATGACGAAACCTAGGAACGACAACACCAAAATTTTCATTTTTGGAACTATGTATCTCAAAACCGAGGCTCGCCAAAATCGTTACAATCTTGCTTTTTTCTATCCCCTGACCAATGATAGAAGAGACCTCCTCGCTGCTTAGTCCGATAGTGACAGGCTCAAAATGAGAAGAGATATCCATCGACCCGTCATAAAAAGTACAATCAGCGTTGGATTTGAGCAGCGAGGAGAGATATTGCGCCCCTATATATAGCTGCGGTTCGCTTCCCCTGGATGTTCTATAGTAGATCTCATCCCGCTCCAAAGTACTCTGCGCCACCGCCTCGACAAGCAGATCCGGATGGATATAGCTTGTCTCAAATAACACTATAGAGCGCTCTTCTTTTGCCCGCGACGCTACATCTTGGCTGATACCTACGATAGAGACTGTTTCTCCTTTGGCAATGACAGCAACTATACCTTTCTGTCTTGATTCTATATGCAGATGGATCTTACCGTCATCTTTTAAATTTTCAGCATCGTAAGCACGCATAGTCACTCCGACAGCATGCATAGAGTACTGCAGCAGACCGGCAAGGGGTTCACTTGTTTTGATCTCTATCATCGCCAATCGCAAAGCAACCAAACAACTCAAAGAGACCCCGTCAACAGAAGCAAGCATGTAGCTCAGATCTGCGTCGATCTCACCTCTTGCTTGAATCTCGACCATTCTGGCGATCCCAAGCTTCTCCTTGAGACTACTTTGATGCTCCAAAGGTTTGAGTTTGCGCTCCAGCGCCACACTCAGATCCCTCGCAACACCGTAGATACTGAGACAATCGCCCCTGTTGGCTGTAAGTTCCAGCTCTATTACGGTATCAGCTACCTTTTCGCAGCTTCCCAGCTCACGGCCGACCTCAAGTGTCCCAATACTCTCATCCAAGATCAAGATCCCTTTGCCGACCTCAGGAAGACCCAGCTCGACGGCAGAGCAGACCATCCCTTCGCTCGCAACCCCGCGCAATTTGGCATATTTGATCTCCAAATCGCCAGGAAGCACTGCACCCAAGGTCGCTACGGCGACATATCTGGCGTCCACCACATTGGCAGCGCCGCAGACGATCTGTCTTATGCCCGAGCCCACATCAATCTGACATACATTGAGCTTATCGGCATCGGGGTGTTTTTCACATGAGATGATTTTTCCTACCACAACTTTTTTGGGTATCACATACGATGAAATATGATCTACTTCCAAGCCAATGGAGTTGAATGTTTCGTAAAGTTTCTCGTTTGAGATGCCTTCTAAATCTACAAATTCATTTAACCAACTTTTTGTCACTATCATCTAAACTGCTCCAACAAACGAATGTCTCCCTCAAAAAGTGATCTCAGATCAGGGATTTGATGCATCAGCATAGCAAATCTTTCGACCCCAAGACCAAAAGCATATCCGCTCACCTCTTTATAGCCGACTGCTTTGAATACATTGGGATCGACGATCCCGCATCCCAGCACTTCAAGCCATCCCGTATGCGAACAAACCCTGCACCCTTTGCCTTTGCAGAAAATACAGCTTATATCTACCTCAGCTGAAGGCTCAGTAAACGGGAAAAAGCTCGGCCTGAAACGGATCTCTACATCTCCGAACATACTCTTCAAGAAATCGTTCAAAATAGATTTGAGATTGGCAAAACTCACCTTACCTTTCTCCTCTACCACCAATCCCTCGACTTGATGAAACATAGGCGTATGTGTCAGATCATAATCACGCCTAAAAACAGACCCTGGAGCGATCATACGGATCGGCGGCTTTGTCTCAAGCATCCTTCGGATCTGAACTGGGGAGGTGTGTGTGCGTAGCAGATGACCGTCACGAAAATAAAAGGTATCTTGCATATCGCGGGCGGGATGATGTTTGGGCAGATTGAGCGCTTCAAAATTGTGAAAATCATCCTCGACCATCGGGCCGCTCTCGATAGAAAAGTTCATCGCTACAAAATACTCTATGATCTTATCCATCGTCTCCATCACGGGATGCAATGCTCCTTTTTTAGCCAAAGAACTATAGAGTGAAACATCGATAAAGTCGCTTTTTAGCCTCTGCTCTATCGCTTCATTTTGAAGCATATCAAATTTGGCATCAAAGCTGTTTTGAAGAGTCTCTTTGTGCCGGTTTAGTCCCTCTGCAAATGCCTTTTTTTCCATCGCCGGTATATCTTTGAGTTTGGCAAATTCTGTTGCGAGCACTCCTTTTTTTCCGAAAATGTCAATACGTAACTTTTCTAATGCCTCAAGTGTATCTGACTGTATGATCTGTTCTGATAAATGTTCCAAAATAACCTCGTTTGTGTATCTATAACTCTTTAAAATCATTAAAGCGGCTCTATATACCCCTGCAAATTATTCGGATTTTATCCAAAAAATCATAATAGAGTGATTGGTTACCGCTTTGGCTATGCTATAATTGCTTATTAATGAGATAGAAAAGGATAAGAAGATGTGTATATTTTGCAAAATAGCCAATGGTGAGATTCCCAATAATACGGTACTTGAGACAGAACATTATCTTGCCTTTCACGACATCTACCCCAAAGCTCCTATCCATATCTTGATCATTCCCAAACAGCATGTAGACAGCTTTCAAGAAGCTACTCCGGATATGATGGCGGGACTGACCACATTCACACAAAAGGTTGCTTCATTGGTTGGTCTGGATCAGGCAGGGTATAGACTTATCACCAACAATGGAGATGACGGCGGGCAAGAGATCCATCATCTCCATTTTCATCTTCTAGGAGGCGGTAAACTCAAATGGGATCATCTCCACGAAGATACACACCGAAGCATTTAGTGTAAAGTGATCCATGAAAAACTGGTGCGGCAATTATTAGTTTGATATTATAGCAGTAATATCAGCAAGCCATTGTTGCATAGTTGCAATCTGCTCTTTTGTGCGTCCGGTGCTTGTGCCTCCTTTAGAATTGCGTGCGTTCATCGAAGCAAGATTGTCCAAAAGCGCAATCACCTCTTCGCCGATGCGAGAATCGACAGTTTGCAGATCAGCCAAAGAAAGCTCAGAAATATCCAGCCTTTTGCTTTCTGCCAAATTCACTGCATTTCCTGTGATATGATACGCATCGCGGAATGGAAGCCCTGCTTTTTTGACAAGATAATCAGCCAAATCAGTAGCGCTAAGATGCCCCACCATACAAGCACAAGCCATATTTTCTTCATTTACCTTTAGTAGCGCCATCATCTCATTTAACACTTTAAGCGACAATGTAGCCG
>DYNJ01000130.1 GCA_020721085.1 Sulfurovum sp.
TTGTATCACAAAAAATAATCCGATAATTTAAATGTTTATAATAGATGGTGTGCTTATCTGGTTTGGTCAAATAAATGTATAAAAATGTTACTTTATTTTACCATTATTACTTCATATCAATTATCTATAAAGGACAACGCCCTCTATGCTCCAATTCTTAATTCTCTTATCGACATGGTTCTACATTAAGCTAGGGTGTCTGGAATATTGTTATTGGAAGTATCATTGGCTATAATACCATATGAATAAAATAGCTATTATCGGCGGCGGTGCAGCAGGGTTGATGGCGGCGCTGAGTGCGGTTCGCGCCGGCGCTGATGTAACGATCTATGAGCGCAACTCCGGCGTCGGGAAGAAGATCTTAGCATCAGGAAACGGTCGGTGCAACATCATCAACACCGCTTCTTGCACAGATGACTACGCAGGCACCGATCCCGAGTTTACAGCATACGCGCTAAAACAGCTCTCTTTTGACTATTTTGTCAATTTTTGCACCTCTATCGGATTGCTTTTGGATATCAAAGAGGACGGCAGATGCTACCCTCTCTCCAATGAAGCCAAATCTGTATTGATCGCCTTCAAAAGCGCCGTATCGGACGCCGGCATTCAAATCCTCACCGAACACACTGTGTCTGCCGTCTCGAAAGAGAAGCATAGCTTCGTTATAGACGCAAATCATGAAAAAATGATCTACAACAAAGTACTCATAGCTACAGGCTCACAGGCCGCGCCGCAGCTGGGGGCGACTGATGACGGCTATCGGTTCGCGCGCGGCTTTGGCCACAAGATAGTTCCTGCTTATCCTTCTCTGGTACAACTGCATCTAAACTCCCAAATCCACCATAAAATGGCAGGGGTCAAAACGCATGCCGATGTGACGCTCTATATCGGCGGCAAAGCGGCAGCAAAAGCAACAGGCGATATCCTCTTTGCAAACTATGGGATTTCGGGCTTGGCCATACTCGACATCAGTCAAAAAGCCTCTTATGCTTTAATGAAACAACAACGCGTAATGCTGAGTTTAGACCTTCTCCCCTGTTTTGATGCCCAAACACTTGAGCGCACGCTGTCAAAACTCTGCGACTCACTGCCGCGCCATACGATCGATACCGTACTCTCGGGACTGCTCCCTGCCAAAACCATCCCCCCTCTGCTCACAGATGCCGGCATAAACCACTCCAAAATAGTCTCAGGACTGACGCCCAAAGAGCATCAAAATCTCTCGGCTATTATCAAAAATTGGAAATTTGAAGTCAGCGGTACTCACGGCTTCAAACACGCAGAAGTCAGCGGTGGCGGGATAGCCACAGTGCAGATAAATAACAAAACCATGGAGTCAAAACTGACTAGCGGACTATATTTTGCGGGCGAAGTGCTGGATATTGTAGGTCGGCGGGGCGGGTACAATTTCAACTTTGCGTGGGCAAGCGGGATGATAGCCGGAAAAGAGATGGCAAAGTAATCGTCACCCCAAACTTGTTTCAGGGTCTAATGATCAATTTCTACCTCTTTCTGCCTTAATTATGTCCTATTTTAAGAGCTTTTTAAGAAGCAAATCTATATAATTGCGTCCACAAGTTTAGGCGGCCCCATCGTCTAGCGGTTAGGATCCCAGGTTTTCATCCTGGTTACCGGAGTTCGAGTCTCCGTGGGGTCACCACTTTTATCATCTTCTTTATTGTCGTGGCCCCATCGTCTAGCGGTTAGGATCCCAGGTTTTCATCCTGGTTACCGGAGTTCGAGTCTCCGTGGGGTCACCACTT
>DYNJ01000014.1 GCA_020721085.1 Sulfurovum sp.
TTGCTGTCTGTTCAAATTCTTCCTTCTTTGAGATGTTGGGTTAATTTTACCATAAATTCGTCTTGTGTTAGATTATACTGCTCTTTGGCTCTTCTGTCTCGTATAGCAACGGTTTTGTTGTTGTTCTCTTCGTCGCCGATGACGACCACGAAAGGCACTCTTTGTTTCTCTGCTGTGCGGATTCGTTTGTTGAGGCTGTCATTTTTGTCATAGATCTCACTGTCGATACCCTCTTCGATCAAAAGATTTCTGAGCTCCTTGGCATAAGCAGCATGATCATCCGCGATCGGCACGAAGATTACCTGAGTCGGTGCTATGAAAAACGGAAACTCTCCGGCATAATGCTCTGTCAAGATAGCGATAAACCTCTCAAATGAGCCGAGGATGGCGCGGTGTATCATGACAGGCTGCTTGCGCATATTGTCTTGAGCGACATACTCCACGCCAAATCGCTGCGGCAGATTGAAATCGACCTGTATGGTGCCGCACTGCCATTTTCTGCCCAGTGCGTCTGTGATCTTGACATCGATCTTGGGTCCATAAAACGCACCGCCCCCCTCATCTATGCCGAAAGGGATATTATTTTCGGTGAGCGCCTCCTTGAGCGCCTCTGTCGCCATCTCCCACACAGCATCATCGCCTATAGCTTTTTCGGGCTTGGTCGAAACTTCCATGGAGTAGTTGAAGTCAAATTTCTTCATCACTGCATCTACAAATTCGACAACCTCCAGCACCACCTCTTTGATCTGCGCAGGAGTACAAAAGATATGCGCATCGTCTTGGGTAAACTCACGCACTCTCAGCAAACCGTGCAGTACCCCTGATTTTTCATGGCGATGCACCACACCGTATTCGAAATATTTTAGCGGAAGGTCGCGGTAGCTTTTGCCGGATTGTTTGAAAATCTGTATATGCCCGATACAGTTCATCGGCTTGATACCGTACTCTTGCTTGTCGATCTCCGTAAGATACATATTTTCACCGTAGCAGGCATAGTGCCCTGAAGTCCGCCACATATCAGCCTTGAGTATCTCGGGACCCCGTACCGGCTCATATCCTCTTCTTCTGTGGGCTTCAAAAAGGATCTTTTCGAGTTTTGACCTCAGTCTGGCGCCTTTGGGCATCCAAAAGGGCAATCCGGCACCGGAGTCTTCATCAAACATAAAGAGCTCCAGCTCAGTGCCTAGTTTTCTATGGTCTCTTTTTTTCGCCTCTTCGATCATCGCCAAGTACTCTTTGAGCGACTCTTTGTCGGCAAATGCGATACCATAGATGCGCGTCAGCATCTCTGCATTTTCATCGCCGCCGAGATAGGCACCGGCTACACGCGTGAGTTTGAAGTTGTGAAGATACCGCAATGACGGTACATGCGGTCCGCGGCAAAGATCTTCAAAGTCGCCTTGTTTGTAGATCGAAACTCTCTGATCCGGGATACGCGAAAGAACCGCCAATTTGAGATCATCACCGGCAAACTTTGCGACAGCCTCATCTTTGCTGATCTCGTATTTTTCGATGGCGTATTTGCGCTCGATCAGCTCTTTCATCTTCTTTTCGATCCGCGCCAAATCCTCTTCGCCTATCTTTTCATCGACTCTGAAATCATAATAAAACCCCTCATCAACAACAGGTCCTACGAAAAACTGCGCGCTTTTGTACAGCTCTTTGATCGCCTGCGCCATTAGGTGCGCCGCAGAGTGGCGGATCACACCAAGGGCTTCTGCACTGTTGTCAAATACGATAGCTGTCTCAGGCACATTACCACTGTCTACGGACTGTGTATCTATAATATTGCCATCTCTGCCGAGATAAGCCAAAACTTCTTGCTTCAAATAATATTCCTAATTAATCTAAAATTTTCTATTAAAAAATGTTGATAGGATTATACCGAATTTCACTTAAATCGTATTCTTCAGTAAATTCATATAAACATTGGGCTATAAATATCTAAAAGGCAGGATGAAAAATGCATGAAAAAAATATTTATATTGATAATGATAGCGCTGGGGTCTGTCATGTCCGGTGAGATCTTGGAGCCTTGGGCAAAAGCACTTGAAAAATTGACACCGCAAGAACGCGCGATTGTCGTTGACAAAGCGACAGAAAGACCATATACCGGCGAATATCTGCACCTAGACGACAAAGGAGTTTATCATTGCAAGGTATGTGATGCGCCTCTTTATAAGTCTGATGACAAATTCAATAGCAGCTGCGGATGGCCAAGTTTTGACGATGCTATCCCCGGAGCGGTGCAAGAGATACCTGATGCTGACGGCAGAAGGACCGAGATCGTCTGCGCAAGATGTAAAGCACATTTGGGACATGTGTTTAGAGGAGAAGAATTGACTTCTAAAAACACCAGACATTGTGTCAATTCGCTCTCCATGAAATTTGAAAAGGACCAAATAGTACAAAATACTAAAAAGGCTTATTTTGCCGGCGGGTGCTTTTGGGGAGTGGAGTATTATCTCGAAAAGCTTGACGGCGTCAAAGATGTCATCTCCGGCTTCATGGGCGGACATCTGGAAAACCCGACATACAAAGAAGTAGTCTATACCGATACCGGGCATTACGAGGCTGTTGAGGTAACTTATGACCCCCTGAAAATCTCATACGAAGAGCTTGCCAAAAACTTTTTCGAGATACATGATCCGACACAGCAAAACGGGCAGGGTCCGGACATCGGGGAGCAGTATAGATCAGCTATATTTGTGAGCGATGACGAAGAGCGCGAAACGATCAAAAAACTTATCGCACTCCTGAAACAAAAAGGCTACGCCGTGGCAACTCAAATCCTCCCAAAATCTGCATTTTACAGTGCGGAGGAGTATCATCAAGACTACTATACCAAACATGGCAAAGAGCCCTATTGCCATAGCAGAGTCAAGAGGTTTTGACAGCTATCTGCTGCTGATCATCCAGCTTGAGAAGCGTTTGATATAGTCCAAAAAGCCCTAAAGAAGCATAGACTAAGATGCCCTAGAATAACACGATATTCTAAAAAGCTGTACATACCAATCATCTCCTGACATACGATTTTCTAGATTTTTAAGTTGAATTTGCAGACCGTCATTATCAAGAATAGCCTCTTCTATATGATGCAGCGGGATATCAAGATCTTCTTGGCAATACTCCAATGCAAACAGCTCAAAATCAAAAATCGGCAGTTCGCCTACAAGCCTATCTAATGGTATAATAAAATAATCTTCCACAGCCTATCCCTTTTTATAGCAATTGTTAAACTCTTCACATGATCGGCATACGCTGGAATCTTTACCAAGTTCGCCCAATATCTTACTGAACTCGCTCTTGACACATTCGACATTTCTAGTGCTATAAACGATCGGAAGCCCTTTGGCTTTTGCCTCCGCACGGTAGTATTTCATGGCATTATGATTTAGAAAATTTGTCAACATCAAGACAATTTCTATACTGACTGGAATTGGTCTGTCTTTCTTGCAGCCATTTTTTTGATTTCTTGCCGTCCAATGGACGATATTGTCCACACCTAATTGATTCAAAATAGCCCTGATGGGATCTATCTTGTCACCGCCTATCACCAATACTGACATTTTAAATCCTTTTTTTTGTTTGCTGTATGATTCTCAGCAGTAATTTGTCCCGAATAAGATAATCACACAGCATTATATGTTGTTTATCCTTAAATGATTATGATTATCAATTTAATAAATAGTTAAGCTTGGTTTTGCTAGTATTCTGATAACCAATATCAAAAAGGAGCGGTTATGTCAGAATGTGATCTTAGAAGAGAAATTAGACAGATGATTAAAAACAATAATAATATAAACGAAAAATCTATTTGTTCAATTGTAAAAATACTAAAAATGAGACATATGGATCTGGATGATAAGCATGCTTCAGGCGTTGCTGATCATATTATCAAGGAAGCCAAATGTGCAAAGTAGATACTCCTGTCCTAACAGACGGCGCTAGAAGACGCGGACGGATATCGCGGGCTCGCAGCAGCATAGAGACTCCTCTCGTGGCAAACGAGTATACGGGTTTTATGCTAGGTTTCGACAAACAGCGGGAATTTCTGCCAAATATAGATGTATTTGATAATCTCAAAGCTCAAAGAAAACTTTTTTATGATTTTTTCAACAATCAAGTGGATATCTCTTTGCGTTTTGGACAAAAAGAGGTTCGATCTTGGTCGGCCACATATCTCAATGATGCCTTTTGGATGAAAATAGCACTTTTGTACGGCGTTGTTTTCATACCTATGCAATACAAGAAACCAAACGATACTGCTTATTTTGCGCCGTTTGATACGCATATCCAAAAAATGCTCCGTCTCAAAAAACCCAAAAATATCGTGCCTGTTTGCTCAATCAAGCAAGATTTTCAAAATGGCAGGAAATTGGTCATAATGGTTGGCGGAGAAAGACTCTATTTTGCGCTAAACGGTCAATACGCTTTTGAGCAATTCATCATGGAACAACTTGGGAAAATCCATTACGACAGGGAAATCATCCAAGAACGCGGCTTCATAGATGTGATTCCGGCCGCACAGACGAAGGTACGGCTATTGTCATATTGGCAAATGTTCCGTCCGTCACATACTTCTATAAACGAACATATAGCCGAGGCGGTTCAATGCATCAAAGAGACTTCATTGAGACAAATTTATATAGTCTATCCCAAAAACAGAGAATTCAAAAAACATATCAATGTCAAAGTGCCGGGGCTTGAATCCTGCGGGGAGTATCGGATCAAAATAGTTCCATACTCCCTAAGATCAATTTTAAGGAAAAGGAGAGGCAGAGATGTCAACTGCAATATTTTACGGAAGTAGCACGGGCAATACGCAAAGTGCCGCAGAGGCTATCGGCAAGTGCTTGGGCATAAATGATATATATGATATATCCGAAGGTGTAGAGAAAATGAACGGGTACGACAAAATCATACTCGGCGCATCGACCTGGGGCGAAGGCAGTCTGCAGGATGATTGGGAGAGCGAATGGAAAGATTTTTGCGAATTAAATTTTCAAGGCAAAACAGTTGCCCTTTTTGGCTTAGGGGATCAGGAATCATATGGTGATAATTATCTTGATGCGATGGGAGAGATATACGAGGTCATCATAAAAAAAGGAGGAAATATCATAGGCGAATGGTCAAGCGACGGATATGTGCATGACCAATCAAAGGCAGAGATTGTCTCTGGCTTTTTTGTAGGTCTTGCGCTGGACGAGGATAATGAGAGCGACCTGACACCATCAAGGATAGAGACATGGTGCTCACAAATCAAAGACAAATTTTTATAACAAAAGGAACAACTATACTATCACAAAAAGTACTGGACAAACTAAACCAGCAAATAAACTTGGAGCATTTCTCTTCAAATCTCTATCTTGCTATGTCATCATGGTGGAAATACAGGAGCCGCAGCAGAGTCAAGCGGTTTTGAGAGTTATCGGCTGTTGACCATCCGGATCGAGAAGAGGTTGATATAGTCCCAAAAACTCTGCTTGCTTATCTCGCTGCACCCCACCGGTTCCAGCGCATTTTCAAAACAAACCAGCCAATGCAGTCTTGCTTCAGGGGTGATGGCAAACGGTGCATGTCGCTGTTTCATCATCGGAGCGCCGCGGTTTTGATTGAAATACTGCGGTCCGCCACAAATCTGGATAAAAAAATCAGCGCTTGTCTGACCTGCCTTTTTGAGCTCTTCGATATCTGAGGGAAAGAGGTGTTTGATGGGGCTTTGCGAGAGACAAAGATAAAATCGCTCCAGCAAAGCGCGTATCCCTGCCTCTGTGATCTCCTCCAAAAATGCAGGGTTTGGCTTGACCACCTCCGGAATGACTCCTTCTTGAAACGGTATGATCGTATAATTCATAGTGAACCTTCTTGTTTTTGATGGATGGGTATAGCACAATATAGATTAAGAGAAGCTCCAATGATCATTTTTTGGACAAGAGCAGTGAAATTTTTAAAATAACTCTAACAAAGCTCCTAAAAAACGAACCTTAAACATAGTTACGCCTTTTTGGTGAAAAAAAGTCAAATACGGAGTATAGATCAAGTATTCAATACTGAATTTAGTAGTTTGCAACGGCTCTCGTTAGTGTAACTTTTCATCACCCATCATTATGATAAAGATGCCAAATATCAGCTAGGGGATGATAGCGGATATGAAGTCTATATACTCTTGGACTGTTGCTCTGTTGCCTCTGAATGCGACTTGCTGGGAGCGTCTTTGTATCTGATAATCATACATAGGGTCATAATACTCTCGCAAAAGATACTCTATCCACTCTTTGTGTCTATCACATGAGCCGTTTTCCCTTTGCTCTTGAGCGGCTTTCAAGAAGATATCGCAAACCTCATCATACTTTTGATTGCCAAGACGCCTTTTGATCCGAAACATAGAGTTTTGGATACTCTGCTGCCATGCGCCGGAGGCATCCGCAAAACCTGCTTCGGCATACATTTGTTGAGCCTCTATGACATATTCGTTCAGCGTTATCTCTATCCTCTCGCCTATGGGTGTCTCGAGGATCACAAGAGGAGCTTCTGCAGTGGCAGAGACGAAACTTTTTGGAATCGAGATATTGCCTATTCGTTTGCCTTCGTCTTCAAAGACGAGATGGCCAAGTCCAAGTTCTGCCTTTTGGATCAGCTCGTATGCCAGGGCATTTTCAAAATCGATCTGCGATGATTGCGGTATGATTTTTTTGCCAAAAGATGAGCCTCTGTGGTTCGCAAGAGCTTCGAGGTCTATCGCGTTTGGCATATTTTGGATCAGCAATGTTTTGCCGCTTCCCGTGCGTCCGCCAAGGACAATAGGCTTGAAATGCAGATGAAACTCCTCAAGCTCCTTTAGTAAAAAGTTTCTAAATGCTTTGTAGCCGCCTCTGATCCGCTTGATCTCTTTGCCGTGCTTGTGCAGCCACTGCTGGGATATACCGGAACGCTGCCCTCCTCTGAAACAGTACAGCAGAGCATCTGGATGAGCATCCATAAAGTCTGACCACGCTTGGACGCGCATCTCCTTCGTTTCTCTGCTAACCAGCCTGTGTCCGAGCTCCACTGCCTTTGCATTGCCCTCGTTTTTGTAACAGATACCGACAACATGGCGCTCTTCGTCGTTCATGATAGGCAGGTTTACGGAGTTGGGAAATGCTCCTTTTGCAAACTCTGCGGGCGCTCGAACATCTATAAGCGGGGTATTGTTCAAAACGATAGATCTAAAACCATCATATAGCTCAAGCATCTAAAGAACCTCTATCAGATATTTGCCTTTCGCAAATGTCTCGCCTATCGGCTCAAGACTCAAGCCTGAACGGTGAGCCGCTGCATAAAACTCTTCAACACCGTCTTTTTTGACGACAACCAGCAGACCGCCGGAGGTTTGGGCATCGCACAATATCTCTCTTTGCTGCTGCGTCATCTGGCTTATCTTTTCTCCATAGCTCATGAAATTCTTGCGCGAACCGCCCGGTATGCACCCAAGGGCTCTGTATTTTTCTACATTTGGCAGAAGCGGTACTTTGTCGAACCATATTCTTGCGCTTATCCCGCTTGCCTCGCATATCTCACCTAAATGGCCCAAAAGACCGAAACCTGTCACATCCGTCATGGTGACAACGCTTTCAAGCTGCGCGAATGAAGTACCTATTTTGTTGAGCACAGTCATCGCTTCTATCGCAGGTTCGATATCTCCGTGCTCGATCTTTTTTTGTTTTTGCGCGGTTGTAAGTATGCCGATACCGATAGGTTTAGTAAGAAATATGAGACAATCCTCCTGCGCCATACTGTTTTTCATCAGATTTTTGTTCTCAACTATGCCCGTAACTGCAAGTCCAAAGATCGGCTCCGGTGAATCTATGGAGTGTCCGCCTGCAAGCGGGATGCCGCTTTGCTGACAAACCGCGCGCCCTCCGTCTATCACCTGCCGCGCGATATCCGCAGAGAGTTTGTCGATGGGCCATCCGAAAATAGCAATAGCCATAAGTGGTCGTCCGCCCATGGCATAAATATCACTTAGTGCATTGGTTGCGGCGATCTGTCCGAAAGTGAAAGGATCATCTACAATAGGCATGAAAAAGTCTGTTGTAGAGAGTACTGATGTACCGTTTCCAAGGTCATACGCCGCCGCATCGTCTTTGTATTCGTTTCCTACCAGCAGCTGAGGATAGAATGTCTGAGAAGCGCTGTTTTGCAGTATTTCATCGAGTAGCATCGGAGAGATTTTGCATCCGCATCCTGCTCCATGACTATATTCTGTAAGTTTTATAGGTTGCATTTTTTACTAATAATCTCAACTTTCACATATACTGTCATCCTCGGGCTTGACCCTGGGATCCATCTTTTGTTTTGCCTATAAAGAAGTTGTGATGGAATGACAAAAGGTTTTTGTGTGCGAAAGCCGTGTTATAACAGTTTCGCATTTGTCCGCTTGTCATTGCGCGTTTTTCTTATCTCTCGCCATTCTTCTTCTGACAGTCTCATCAAGGAATTTCTTTCTGATGCGGATATTGAGCGGGGTTACTTCGACAAGCTCATCATCTTCTATCCACTCCATTGCGGACTCAAGCGTGATTTTTCTTGGCGGGACCAGCTTAATAGCATCGTCGGCTCCGGCGCTTCTCATGTTTGTAAGCTGTTTGCCTTTGAGCGGATTGACATCGAGATCTCCCGGTCTGGCGCATTCTCCGATCACCATACCGCTATAGACTTTATCTTGAGGATTGATGAACAATATCCCTCTGGCCTGCAGGTTAAAGAGCGAAAATGCTACAGCCTCTCCGTTGTCCATAGAGACTAAAGCGCCTTGGGTGCGACTCTCTACGCTCCCTGTGTATGGGCGATATTCAAGATATGAGTGGTTCATGATCCCTTCGCCTTTGGTGTCTGTTAAAAACTCGCTTCTAAAGCCGATAAGTCCGCGCGCAGGGATCTCAAACTCAAGCCTTACTGTGCCGTCCGGCATAGGTACCAGTGAAGTCATCTCTGCTTTTCTTTTGCCTAGCTTCTCAATCGCGATACCCTGAAATTCTGCAGGCACATCGACAACCAGATGTTCGAAAGGCTCCATTCTGACGCCATTTTCTTCTTTGATGACGACCTCGGGACGAGCCACCATAAACTCATACCCTTCTCTTCTCATGTTTTCGGCCAAGATACCGATCTGAAGCTCACCGCGTCCGGAAACCTGGAAAGAGGCATCGCCAAGTGGCTCCATACGCATAGCGATATTTGTCTCCATCTCTTTTTCAAGTCTCTCTCTGATTTTGTTCGAAGTGACATGTTTGCCCTCCGTGCCGGCAAGCGGTCCGTCATTGACCGAGAAAATGACCGAGAGAGTCGGCTCTTCGATATGCATAGGATCAAGAGCGACCGGATTGTAGTTGTCGCAGATGCTGTCTCCTACATCGATGTCGTTAAATCCGGCAATTGCTACGATATCACCGGCTTCAGCTTCTGAGATATCATGCCTCTCAAGTCCTTTGAATCCTATAAGTTTAGAAATACGGCTTTTTGATTTGGCGCCGCAAGCCTTGACAAGCGTAAACTCATCACCTTTTTTCACTTTGCCGTTGAAGATACGGGTGATCCCAATACGGCCGACAAAGTTATCGTTATCGAGTGTAAAAACCTGCGCTTGCGTATCTGCTTCGGCTGAACCTGTCGGATAAGGCACATATTTGAGTATAGCTTCAAACAGCGGAGTCATATCTTTGTTTTCGTCTTCCATCTCCCATTTGGCATAACCGTCTCTGGCTGCGGCGTAAACCACAGGGAATTCAAGCTGCTCTTCGCTCGCCTCAAGCGCGACCAAAAGATCAAAAACTTCGTTCATCACCCTGTCGGGATCGGCCGCGTCTTTGTCTATCTTGTTGATGACAACGATAGGTATCAGGCCAAATCCGATAGCTTTTTTAAGCACGAATTTAGTTTGAGGCATAACGCCCTCTTGCGCATCGACAAGCAAAAGAACGCCGTCCACCATTCTTAAAACCCGCTCTACTTCTCCCCCAAAATCAGCATGCCCCGGAGTATCAATGATATTGATCTTGTGATCTTCATATTGAATAGCTGTATTTTTGGAAAGGATCGTGATACCTCTCTCTCTTTCTATATCATTGCTATCCATGGCTCTTTCTTGAACCTCTTGGTGGGCTGCAAATGTACCGCTTTGCTGCAGCAACTGATCGACTAATGTTGTTTTGCCATGGTCAACATGCGCGATCACGGCTATATTTTTGATTTTTTGCATCAGGGCTTCCTCTGTTTGTTATATTGTTATTTATAGATAATTTCGCGCATTATACCCAAAAATTATTACAACGACTCAAATCTATATTTCGCCGAAGATGGCGGCAGGAATAGTTTGTGCTCACATACCTCACACAAGGCGCTTTAAAGTGCCTTGAACTGAAAAAACCTCGAGGGATACTTCCCTTTGAGTATGATCTCATTGATCTCAATAGGCAATACCTCTTCTTCTGTGCTAGGCTCCATCGGTTCAGATACTGTAATAGTGCGATAACTCTTTTTGAGGATCTCTCTGCATTGAGAATCATCGATTTTAAAATTTTTCTCGATCATGGTATAGGCATCTTTTTTATCTTTGTTGTAGCGCATTATATCTGCGCCCAAAAATAGAGTGTTGGATAGTTCATTTTTACCTCGATCTGCAAGGTAAAGCGCCATCGCACGACTCTCTTGCTGCATTTTGACGGCTCCCAGCGCTACTATAGCGATCAATACGACCGAAACCAGCACTTCGATGATAGTGAAAGCCTCTCTAAGTCTTTTCAATAGTACTCTCCGTCATTGATGATTTTTGCCTGTTTTAGCCAAAGCTCCGCAGCCTCTTCAATAGATTTGACTGCTGCCGCATCTCCAAACGAAGCGGGCAGGTAGAAAAACTTCCCGTTTTGTTCAATGATCATTTCAGAAGAGCTGCCATTGCTATGAAGTTTGAAGCGCAAACAGACCGGATGGTCGCGGTAACGGCCAAATTCAACCTGTACGGGATTGTCGCCCTGGCCAAGCATATAGATTTTAAGATCCCCGAGATCCAGTTTTTCCTCGTATTCGGTTGTTTTGTTGTTTTGGAAGAGATAGCATTTTTGACACTTGTCCAAGCAAAACAGCTCGCCTCCGCCCTTGAGATATCCGCTCTGTACAAGCGTGGATTTGAGCGTCAAAGGTGTCAATGCTTTTGGTTTTTGTTCTACTTTTTGCATATATGAAAATACAAGCAGATAAGAGAGAGATACGATCAATATAACGATCATCAACTCTAGAAGAGAAAAGGCATTTTGCCACTTTGTCAGCAAGCCTTTTGTTTTCATTAATGGATCGGCTGTGTTGCTATTTTTTGCACTGGCTAAAGAAAATATCGGCAGCATCACCGCTTCCGCCCTCTTTGCGGTCCGCTCCGAAGCTGATCACCTCAAAGACCTCCTCTTGCTTGAGATAGCCGAAACCGTTTTGCCATGAATCTTTGGGCATGCTTTCAAGATATGGAGCACCGGGATAGTTGGGATATTTATCTGTGCTGGGATTTTTTAGCAGAGCCTGCAACCCCTCTTCGGTATCGGGGTATAGACCGTTGTCGAGCTTGAACATTTTCAACGCTTGTCCGATGTTGCTCATCTGCACACATACCAAATCCCTTTTGGCCTGCTCTCCTTTGCCGATCAGGTTTGGCGCCACGAAAGCCGCCAAAATACCAAGTATGAGAATGACTACAAGAAGCTCTAAAAGGCTGAAGCCTCTTCTTGAGAGAGTTTTTTGACTGAATGATCTATATTGCATAGAAACCTTTCATATTGTGTAATATTTTTTAGATAAATTTTGATACAATAAAGAAATTTTACTCGAATAGAGCTTTTAGATGGATAATAAATGAGAAAAGGGGTGGTGCTGTTCATCACCCTGTCGGTCATCGCGGCAATGCTAGCGCTTGTAGGCGCTATCTTTTCTTATCTCGACAAAAGCAAAAAGGATGCTTCATTGACGACGGCGCTGATCCAGTCAAATCTTCTCTATCGTGATGCCAGTGAAGTGCTTAAGACATCATTGGGTAAAGCCGGAAAAGATCAGAATATGAAAGATACCGTTTTTGATATGCTCTACTTTACTCCGATTACTTTCAAGCCTGAAAAAAGCGATCTCTTTGCTATGATCAACTGCAAACCTCTCGCTAACGGCGTCAATATCAATTGGCTTGGATTTGAGAACAACAGCTCAAAGCAGATGCAATTTATCGCGGCGCAGACGGTACTTGATCGCATACTGGAGCAAAACAATATCCAAGATGCAACACTTCTAAGAGAGAAGCTGCGATCTCAGCTCAATAGCGAAAACAGCGCGACATCTGAGTCTCAAAACAGACTCAGTCAAAAAAAAGGCATAATTACACTAGAACAGCTGAAGACCACTGCAAGAGACTATCGTTTTGGCGCGGATGATCCTGCAATAGAACGGATTGAGTGGGAGAAGTTTTTTTCTTTCAGCGATCCGGAGGTGTTGATTGATGCCAACTATCTCTCTGCGGAACTGATCGCCATACTTTTTGAGATGGAGCTTGAGTTTGTCCAAAAAGAGTGGATCCAGGGAGATGATCTGAAGGAATTTCTAGAAACAAATGGCGCGGACATCTCAACATACAGCAATAAGCTTTTTTCAGACAAGCCTATAGAGCAGATGTATTGTCGGATCAACTATGGTCACCAGGAGCACACATATGCATTCGGTTTTGAGTATATAGCCGGAAGGGGGGAGAATTTTGAATTTTACGGGGAGCAGTAAACCGCTTATATTGATTCACAAAAATATGCCCTTAGTAGAAAAAAGAGAGGGTCTGCTCAATGCGATGCTCACACCGCAATTTTATACGCTCAAAAAAGAAGAGCTCTCTGTCAAGTATTCCTATCAGGCAAAAAAACTCGCCCCCTCTATCCTTGAAAGCCTTCTCAAAGAGGGGGTAAACTATGATTATTTCGTCTTTAAAGAGGAGGATAGCTGGGTGTTTGTGGCGTATGATCCTATCGGGGTTTCAGAATTTTTAAGCTCTAAGGGTATCGGTCCGCAACAGGTCTCAAAACTCTTTTTCGCGCAACAGGTGGCAGAAAAATTTGCTGAACCCGTGGCGCTTGATGAAAACGAAGCATTGGTTTTGGTGAATGGAACGGCGGCTGTGCTTCCGAAAGTACTTTTGGAAGATGAAGTATCTTTTGGATCCTTTGATGAGACCTTTGCGCCAAAAGCCGGTGTAACTTTCGGTGCAGGAACAGGCTCTATCATCGGTCGTAAAGAGTCTTGGGTGATCGGTACAATTTTGCTGCTTTTCGCATTGATGTTCTGCGTAGAGGGTATGCGATATAATAATGTTTCTGCTGCGATGCAAGACGGTGTGTCCGAGCTGCTCAAAGACTATCCATCTTTGCAAAGCCAATATACTAGAGACAATATCGCCCAAAGTTACCGCAAAATAGATCAAGAAGAGCGCCAAAAACGAGAGGTTCTCAAGGCACTCTCCGGACTAATGCTGCCTGGAGTCAAGATAGAAAGTTTGCACATGGACAGCTTGAGTTTCGGTGCAGAGTTTCTGTGCCCGGACGAAAACAGTATCACGAAAGTCAGATCTTTGGCGCTTGGCAGAAAATACAAAGTCAGCAGAAGCGGCGACACCAATCTAGTCAAAGTAGAGGGTGCATTATGATCCTGAAGCGTTATCAAAATGAAATGATTGTCTTGACAGCTTTTGTGTTGATGGGGATGGCCTATCTTTATAAAAGCAGCAGCGCCGGCGGGCTTGATCGCATCAAAGAGGAGGTGGCAGCATCTACGGCACAGCTGGGAGAGATTATCGCCTTGAAAAAACAGTGGGGAGATACCGATCTTCCAAAAAAGATCGAAGTTCTCAAAAAAGAGATTGATCCCAAAAAAGTCAAGAGTTTTGATCTCGGCAGCAACAAACTGACTGCTGTGCTAGCAGGACTGAGCGACAAAGAGATGAACACCATTGTTACAAGACTGGGAAATACCGCAGTGCAGATCATCAAGCTTAATGCCAAAAAAATAGGCGAGAGCTATGAGATGGAGATCCAATGCAAATGGTAAAAAAGATTTTGATCGCATTGCTGGCGGTGTTCTTCTCGATTGCAATTTTCGCCCCCAAGCGTGAGCTCTATTATCTGCTCGAAGATCGCCTGTTGCAATACGATATCATCATAAGCAACGAGAAAATTCATGACGGTTTTTTTACTTTATGGCTGGAGCATCCCCAGATCTATTTCAAGGGTATAAAGATCGCGCAGATCAAGAGAGTTGATCTAATGACACTCTTTTTATATTCTAGGGTATTAGCAGACGGGCTTACAGTCGATGAATCGATGCAAAAATGGCTGCCCAAAGAGATCGGCACACTCTTAGCATCATATCAGGCATTTGATTTTAGGCATATAGCACTTGAGGCGCAAGGGGAATTTGGCAAAGCCCAGGGGTATGTGGCGCTTCATGAACGCAAAATCCATATTGATTTCACAGAAGAGAGGTCTATCGAAAATCTGAAACTGTTTTTGAAAAAAGGTGAACAAGGGTGGTATTATGAAACATCTTATTGATCCCAAAACTATCAAAATGATCATTTTTATTTTATTCTTGATGCTGATCGTCAAGATAGGATGGTTCACGGCAGAGATGATCTGGCTGGGCGCAAAGGGGGTAGAATATACAAAGCCCGCTGCCGTCAAAGCGCTTTACTATCGGACGCGTTTCTCAATGCAAAAATTAGAACAAGAGGGTTTAGATGGACACAAGCAGATCGTAGATGACATCCAAAACATCAAACTCATGGCCATTTATCGCTCCAAAGAGATTGTGGTAATCACTGTGGAGAAAGAGGGCAAAACAACTGTTTTGACCAGAGGAGATGTGATAGACGGTTATGTGCTGGATGATGCCACGGCGACCGAGGCGATCTTTTTGAGGGACGGCAAACACTATCGTATTCGATTGGTTGAATCTTTGGCAATCTCGAAGGATTCAGATATGGTACGCTATTACTCAGACGAAAAAAACGAATCCGTTCCGACCAAAGGCATCGAGCAGGAAGGAGATGTGACGGTTGTTGACAAAACACTTCTGGAGCACTATACGCAAAATATGGATGATATCTGGAAAGAGATCGGGATCAATGAGGTCAAAGAAGGTGGAAAAATCAGCGGATTTATGGTACATTTTGTCAAAAGAGGAAGCGCTATGGCAAAACTTGGTCTTAAAAAAGGAGATATTATTAAAGCTATCAATGGCCAAGAGCTCAACAGCTATCAGGGCGCATGGGATACATTTAAAGATATAGGATCTGCCAAGGATCTATCATTGACGATCAAAAGAGGTACAAAAGAGATGGAGTTGAATTATGCAATTGAGTAAACTTATTATAGCGTTGATGCTTGTCGTCACCTTGGGTTTTGGAGCAGATGAGGAGACAGTTGATGTCAATTTCAGGGATCTAAGCGTCAAGGATTTTGTGGAAATGGTGGGAAAGATTACCCAGAAAAACATCCTCATCGATACAGAACTCAAAGGAACGGTCAATTTTGTTTCAACTACGCCGATCAAAAAAAGCTCATTGATCCCACTAGCTAACTCTATCTTGGCAAACAAAGGATTGACACTTATAGACCAAGGTGATTACTATCAGGTGCTTCAGAGCAATGACGCGGCAGGAGAGGGGCTCGATGTCAGTCAAGATACCGGAGACGGCGATACTATGAAGACGGTTGTTTTCCCCTTAAAAAATGTCAATGCCTCAGAGATCCGAGTCAAGATTATGCCGCTGCTTCATAAAAATGCCAAAGTGATCTCCTTCAAAGAGAACAATATGCTCTCGATCACAGCACAGCCCAAGACAATCAAGGCAGTTGAAAAATTGATCCGGTCGATCGAAGAAAAGGGAGATAAGGACTCAACCTTCATCAAGCTCGATCATGCCAGCGTCAAAGAAGTTTATCCAAATGTGGTCAACATGTCCAAAAAGCTCTTTCCTGCCGGTATAGAAAGCGAACAGGTGGATATCTTCAAAGATGATGCGACTAATACTATTATTTTAGTGGGGAAAAATAACAATATCGGCAAGATGATCAGCTATGTAAAGAAGCTCGATATTGCAGGAGAGAGTACTACTCAGCAGATGTATGTGATCCCGCTGAAAAATTCCAATGTCGAGGACATGGAGAAGATCATGAGCCAACTTCTCAGCCAGATGAACAGCATTGCACCTACTAAACCGACCAAAGACGGCAAGCCTGCAGAGAAAGCGATGGTGGTCAGCGATGTGGAGAGAAATGCGTTGGTTGTCTTGGCAGACAACGATCAGATCAAAAATATTAAAGCTACCATCAGCACCCTGGATATTCCTAAGCCCCAAGTCTATGTGCAGGCAAAGATTGTTGAGATCAATACTGATCTGGCAGAACAATTGGGGCTTAGATATGGATTTGAAAGCGGTAAAATCACCAGTAAAGGGCTTTTTACACTGGCGGCCAATGCAGGTGCGCCTTCGATGATGATCTCTGAAAATCTGATGAGTTTTTTAAATACAGAGAGTTTCCAAGGATTTGACGCAAACGGAAATCCAATCTACAGCAATGACAGAACTTTTACATTTGATGAAGGGATTACGGAGCTCTTCGCGCTTGGTGCAAAACTGGACCTGATGAAGCAAAACGGCGCAGCGCATATTCTCAGCGAGCCTTCCGTGCTGTGTATCAACAACAAAGAGGCATCGATCTATGTAGGTCAGACCCAATCCATCTTGACGCAGGCCCAGCAGTCAACTATGAGTCAAGGCAATATCATCAACAACTACTCCAGAGAGGACATCGGTATAACCCTAAAAGTCAAACCAAGACTCTCAAGCAACAACAAAGTCTCTCTGGAGGTAGAGACAACGATTGAGGATGTCCTGCCAAGCGATACTGCAGCGCCAGACCGTCCGACGACGACCAAGCGCAAAGTGTTGACCAATGCGATTGTCAACAACGGCGAAACGATAGTATTGGGGGGATTGATTAAAAATTCCGGCGGCAAGAGCGTGACCAGCGTTCCGATACTCGGCGATGTGCCGGTTTTGGGTCTGCTCTTCCGGTCAACCGGGGATGTGGTGCGCAAAGTTAATGTTGTTATCTATTTGACTCCTTTTATCGTCAGAAAAAGCGATGATCTCAAACGGTTGCGAAAGGCACTCGTGGAACTGGAAGATATACAGTCTAGATATAACGAATTTGTTCGCAAAGCATTAGAGGACAAAGAGAAAAAATGGTATGAAAAATCTCCGCACAAAAGCTCATCGGCTACACATCCTGCAAGCAGCAGGTTGCGCTCGGACAGCTCAGACGGTGTCTATATCCCGAGGTAAAAGATGAAATTGCCACAGCTCATAGATGTCAACCTGGATCCTCTTTGGGAAGATGAGATCGATCATCGACTGGCAATAAGACACGCCTTGCTTTTTTCGACTGTGGGCGGAAAGAAATCGGCTATCGTAGAGGAGGCAAGACTCTCGGACGCACTCAACTATTTTGCGAAACTTGATCTGCGCTATCCTTTTGTTTTGGTAGATCACGAAAGTTTTGAGCGGCTTCAAAATAAATTTCTTGAGATTCAGACAGGAAGTGATTTTGATAAAATCTCCACAACTTCCGATGAGCTGATCGAAGTAGAATCGGATCTGCTGGAGTTCATCCGCAATTCCCAAGACCTGCTTTCCAGCGAAGAATCAGCACCGATCATCAAGCTGGTAAACTCTCTATTTTTTCAAGCGATCAAAAAAGGAGCCAGTGATATCCATGTCGAGACGGGAGAGCGCAAGGGCGAAGTACGGCTGCGCATCGACGGCGCGCTCAAAAAACATCTCGATCTTGAAAAGAGCATCACCGCGCTGGTGATCAACCGTATCAAGGTTATCTCCAATCTCGATATCTCCGAAAAACGGCTCCCACAAGACGGTCGTACGCAGATCAGTATCGCGGGAAAGACGCTCGACGTGAGGGTATCGGTGCTGCCTACCTATTATGGTGAGCGGGTGGTAATGAGGATTTTGATGCAAAGCGAAAGCATCCCGACACTCAAAAAATTGGGTTTCAGCGATGAACTGACAGAGCAGTTTTATAGGCTTTTAAACCATTCACACGGGATGATACTCGTCACAGGTCCTACGGGTTCGGGCAAATCAACCACTTTGCATTCGTTCTTGCAGCACATAGCCAGTCCGGATAAAAATATCATAACAGTAGAAGATCCGGTAGAGTACAATGCGGTCAATATCAATCAAATACAGGTCAATACCAAAGTGGGACTGACTTTCGCATCCGGGTTGCGCTCGATTCTCAGGCAAGATCCTGATGTCATCATGGTTGGAGAGATCCGCGACAGAGAAACAGCAGAGATCGCTTTGCAGTCTGCGCTTACAGGACATCTTCTACTCTCGACGCTCCATACCAATGATGCTACCTCATCATTGACCCGTCTGATGGATATGGGTATAGCCGACTATCTGCTCTCCTCGACACTTTTGGGCGTTTTGGCGCAACGATTGGCTAGGCTACTTTGCACCAAATGCAAAGTGCCTACAATGCTTTCCGGCGATATACTCCAAGAGCTTGGGCTCCCAGAAAACGGCGCATACTACAAAGCCCAAGGGTGTAAAGAGTGTGATTTTACAGGCTATAGGGGCAGGCAGGCTGTCGGAGAGCTTTTCGTCGTCGATGATCAGGTCAAGGAGATGATCAAAGAGAAACTCAACGACCATCAGATCAGAGAATCGATGAAGAGATCCGGCATGAAGACGATCTCAGACAAACTTAAAGATATGATGATTGAGGGGAAGACGAGCTATGAAGAGGCGTTGCGTGTCGGCTTG
This sequence comes from Sulfurovum sp., assembly GCA_020721085.1. GTDB lineage: Bacteria > Campylobacterota > Campylobacteria > Campylobacterales > Sulfurovaceae > SZUA-451. The sequence continues at coordinate 18,905 of DYNJ01000014.1, forward strand.
ATGGACGGCTGATGAAGATGCAGGGGCAACGAAGCGCATTTACGCTGATTGAGGTGTTGATTTCGATCGCGTTGCTCTCTTTGGTTTTGCTGGCACTGTATCAAAGTGTCGGATTACTGCGCGATTCCAATCGGCAGCTTTTTGGTTATCTGGAAAAATCCGCTTCGGAAAAACTTGGTACACAGACACTCTTTTTGGACATCTTGGGATCTGATGGCAACATCACTATCCAAGAAGATGAGTTTGCCCGTCTTTGCCTCGAACATACTATCAATTCACTCCATGAGCTTTCTATGCCAAAGGTATGCTGGGTGGTAGCCAAGGAGGGCAATGCACTGCTTCGAATCGAAGGGGACGGTTATCAATTGCCGTTGATCAGTGACGACAAAGCAGCTGTCGATGAGGTGATGAAGGATATTGATCTGTTTCGCGTTTACAGAGCCAAAACTGATGTGCTGGTATTATTGCGCCAAAAAGGCAAAGAGCCTATCAGTTTCATGGTACAGAGTGTACCGGAGATGACGCAAAAAAGCAGAGAAGACAATAGTTCAAATGGGCAGCCAAAGCGAGTGCCTCCCCAAAGACCATCGAGACCAGACATTCATCCTGACGACAGTGGACAGCCGCCTGCGCCGAATGATGCGCCAAACTCTATGTTTTAGCATTGGTGCATTCTCGCATCTACAAAATCATTTATCACAAACTTTATTTGGGAACCATCTTTTTCTATACTCTTCTGCCTTGTCATTTTATTAGAGGTGCCCTAAAATCTTTATGATGAATTTCGCTAAAATAACAGATAGCAAATCGGGAGGGATGATGTGAGCAAAGAGCTGTATGAGAAATTGGGACTTTTCTATCTAGGCAAAGATGTAGACAAAGAGACGATGAAACGGACAGAGGCATTGACGCTTCTAAAAAGCAGCTACTTCACAACACATGCCGCGATCATCGGCATGACAGGCAGCGGCAAGACGGGTCTTGGGGTAGGTATCATCGAAGAGGCAGCTATCGACAATATCCCCTCGATCGTGATTGACCCCAAAGGTGATATGGGCAATCTATGCTTGACGGATGCGACATTTGCGCCTGAGAATTTTATGCCATGGGTGAGCGATGAGGCAAATGCCAAAGGCGAAGATCCGCAAAGCTATGCTCAAAAGACGGCAACAGAATGGAAAGAAGGGCTAGGGCGATGGGGACAGGACAGCGCCAGAGTCGAGAAATTTGCCAAAATCCCAAAGACGATCTACACGCCCGGCAGCAGTGCGGGAGTAAGTGTCAATATCATGACCTCTTTAGAGGCGCCGCCTGCCGAGATCATAGAAGACAGCGATACTTTCGCGTCGTTCTTGAAGTCCGCGGTGGCCGGTCTGCTCTCTTTGATTTCGATTGAAGCAGACCCTATCAACTCCAAAGAGTATATTTTGCTCTCTCAGATCATCTCGGATGGCTGGGTGCAAGGCAAGACGGCCTCCATAGAAGAGTTGATAGCCCAGATCATCAATCCTCCGTTTAAGAAGATCGGGGTGCTTCCTCTAGACAGTTTTTATCCTCAAAATGACCGTTTTGCTTTTGCGGGCAAATTTAATGCCGTCATCGCATCGCCTAGTTTTGCTATCTGGCTTCAAGGAGAGAGTCTGGATATCCAAAAACTGCTTTATGACGGGGAAGGCAAAGCGAAAATCGCTATCTTTTCGATCTCACATCTCAACGATGACGAACGGATGTTTTTCGTCACACTGCTTCTCAATAAATATATAGCGTGGATGCGTCACCAAAGCGGCACATCGGCGCTCAAGACTTTACTTTATATGGATGAGATCTTTGGCTTTTTCCCTCCCACCAAAAATCCGCCCAGCAAAGAGCCTATGCTGCTGCTGCTCAAACAGGCAAGAGCTTATGGGGTTGGTGTCATTTTGAGTACCCAAAACCCGGTTGACCTGGACTATAAAGGTCTGTCAAACATCGGCACTTGGTTTGTAGGCAGATTGCAGACGGCACAGGATATCGAGAAAGTTATCGATGGGCTTGGAGGCAAGATAGGATCGAGTTTTGAAAATGAAGAGATCAAAAACTTTCTGTCAAATCTCCAAAAGCGCACCTTTTTCCTCAAGAGCGTCCACTTGGACGATCTGAGTCTTTTTGAGACCCGCTGGGTACTTAGCTATCTCAAGGGACCGCTTAAAAAAGCGGATATTTCTGAGCTGATGAATAGCCAAAAGAAGCAAAAACAGCCCAAAGAGATATCAAAAGAGCCGTTGGCACAGGCAACCGATCCGGCAGTTGATGCTCGAGAGGTTTATGAGAATTTTGTGACGCTTGACGGCTCGATCTCCCAATATTTTGTATCAGGCAAGAATGGTGTGCACCGCTATTTGCCGACTATTGTCGCCAAGTATATCGTCGGTTTTTTCAACCAAAGCAAAGGCATAAACAAAGAAGAAAAATCGGTATTGACGCTGTCGCTCAATCCTTCAGATACTCATCTGGACTGGGCAAAAGCAGTACAGAGCGGGATCGACTTCGATAGTTTGGCAACCAAGCCGGCAGAAGGCGCCCAATATGGAGCAGTGCCTGATTTTGTTTCGACAGACAAAGGGCTGAAGCGGACCAAAGAGGCACTAGAAGAGATGCTCTATAGGGATAAAAATATAGAGATTTATACAGCTAAAGCTTTCAAAATAGAATCAAAACCCGGCGATAGCCTAGGTGATTTTAAAGTACGCCTTCAAGATACTCTCAGAGAAGCCAAAGAGTCCGAGATCGGAAAACTTAAAGACAGTTATGAGAAAAAAGAGCATATGCTCTCGGATCGTATCGAACGCGCCAAAGAGAGGGTATCCAAGGAGGAATCCGATGTGACCAGCAAAACAACAGATACTGTGATCTCTGCCGGGATTGCGGTATTGGGGGCGTTTTTTGGGCGCAGCAACACATCCAGGATAGGAACGGCGCTCAATAAAGGCTCACGCATCCTAAAAGAAAAAGGCGATGTAGGAAGAGCGCAAGAAGCTGTCGATGCGGTACAAAAAGAGATGGATGACCTATCTGTCGAATTGGAAGAAAAGATAGATGAGATTGAGAAAAATCATGATATCGACCGGTGTGAGATCGAGACTTTGATCATCAAACCCAAAAAATCCGACATCACCGTAGAACATATAGCGCTGGTATGGAGAGCGGAGTAGAGAGCAGGTTTAGCCTCTGCTTCCCGGCTTGATCGCCGAACTGCCTTGAGCGCATAGCGGGCAAGCATCAGGCACATACATATCAAATTCAAAATCCGCAAGAGCAAATAACGGTACATCGTGTGGCAGTTTGCATTCTCTCTTTGACGGTTGTCCGCTCCCTTCTCTTTGGCAAAATCCACGGTTGGCAAGCGCCGCAAAAGCGACGATTTGACCGCCCAAGGACCTGATGACATCAGATGCTTCCATGGCTGAACCGCCCGTGGTGATAATATCTTCACAGATGATGATCTTTTCATTTTGTGCGATCTCAAATCCACGCCGCAGCTCCATCTTGCCCTCTTTGCGCTCTACAAAGATGCTTCTGGCGTTAAGAGCCCTCGCCAGCTCGTATCCGGCAAGTACGCCTCCAAGTGCGGGAGCGCAGACCGTATCGACCTCTATGCCGCTCGCGATGATCATATTTGCCAACTCTTTTGCAAGAAGCTCTGCGCGTTTCGGATCTTCAAGGACTTTCGCGCTTTGGAGGTATCTGTTGGAATGGTTTTGGCTGCTTAGGATGAAATGTCCCTCCAGCAGAGCGCCCGCTTCTTTGTAGAGTGATTCTATATTCATACTTAGACTTTCAAGATATCTGTCTCTTTGGACTTAAGCGTTTCGTCGATTTTGACGATATTGTCATCGGTAATCTTCTGGATATGCTCTAGAGCTTTTTTGATCTCATCTTCGCTGACCGCTTTGTCCTTTTCGAGCTTTTTGATCTTGTCATTGCTCTCTTTGCGGATGTTGCGTACAGCGACTTTCGCTTTCTCGCTCATCACTCTTGCCTGTTTGACGATCTCTTGTCTCTGCTCCACGGTCATAGGAGGGAAAAATAGTTTGATGATCTGCCCGTCATTGTTGGGATTGACACCTATATTGGCGACTCGGATCGCTTTTTCGATAACTGACAGCATAGGTTTTTCCCAAGGAGTGATCGAAATAGTGGTCGCATCGGTGGCGATGACGCTTCCTATCTGATTGAGCGCTGTAGGTGTTCCGTAATAATCCACTTTGATATTGTCGATGATTGTGGTAGTCACTTTTCCGGTTCTGAGTGTGGAAAAATCTCGTTTGAGCGCCTCGATACTCTTGTGCATATGCTCATTGGCGTACTCATAAATTTCATTTATCATTACTATCTCCTTGTTTTTTTCTCAATTTTACCCATTTCTCCTCGCCTGGTCAATCTCAACCAAAAAAGCGTCAGTGTGTCGCCGGCTTTGGAGTCTCTGCCTGTTTGGGCGTATCTGCTGCAGGAGATACAGGGATGGTTGGTTTGTCTGAGCCGGGAGCCGGTGGAGCAACGGGTATGGTTGGGCTTTTGGCAGCTTCGGGAGAAGCCGGCACTGCCGACTCGATAGTGTCCACAACAGATCTATTCTTTTCGGATGTATAGAAGTAACCCAATGCCAAAGTATTGACCACAAAAAGAAGTCCCAAAACAAAGGTGAGTTTGGCTAAAAAGCCCATAGGACCTTTGGCCCCAAACATAGTTTCATTGCTTCCGCTGTAGGCGCCCAGTCCTATACTGGAGCTTTTCTGAAGCAATACACATATCGTGATGGCAAGTGCCAAGACGATCTGCATGATCAAGAGTGTTGATGTCATAAATTCCTCTTTTAAATCAGGCGCAAGATTCGGGATCAAACCTAATTTGGATATAATTTTGTGGATTATACCCAAAGAGCGCCACTAAAAAGCTTATAGATCTCTTAGGGGTCGAGGTTGGCATAGGAGAGGCATAGATATGAGAGTCGTCAAAGAGTTTTCCAGATTTG
>DYNJ01000091.1:0-4658 GCA_020721085.1 Sulfurovum sp.
ATAGAAAACTTAGCTGAAACTTGCGGTTTGACTGTGATAGTCAAAGATGAATGGGCAAGGGAGAGATTGAAGAAAAAGCTATATTATGTCAAACTAAAAAATTCAACTCTAAAAGGTTTTTTAAATACAGTTTTATCGGAAAATGATCTCCATTACACGCTTAACGGCGACAAGCTGACTATCTCTTATCTGACTACCCATACATTCAGGGTGCATTATATAGCCGGTCATCGGATTGGGAAGAGTCAAGCCAATGTAACTATTGCCAACTCTTCTGATTCATCACAGGGCGGAAACATGGGCGGAGGCAATACGGGCGCCGGAAGCGCCGGTATTGGAACCGGCATAAGCGGATCATCCACCGGAATCAGTATCGAAAGTAATGATGAATTCAAGTTTTGGAAAACTATAGAAGATGAGGTGCAGCGAATCTTGAGCGGCGCCGCAGACGGGGGTGTGCATTATACGCGTGCCGGTGACTCATGGATCGGACCGGATGGCACAAAATGGGAGTACAATCCTCTGGCTCCGATAGTCAATGCCGAGGCCGGTATGATCACCGTCACCGGTACAGACAAGCAAGTCTCCCGTGTGGAGCGCTATCTTACTACGCTCAAAAATCAGATTAAAACAGAAGTTTTGATAGATGTGAGGATTTTGACTGTTACATTTGATGACAGTACTACTACCGGTGTGGATTGGTCGCAGCTTTATGGATTGCAAAATCTTACGATCAACTCATTGGCAATGAGTCAAAAAAATATGGCTACTTATACAGTTGAAGGGCTGGAAGGTATCACTGATGCTACTTTTGCAGAGGGGACAAAACCGGAAAATGCAAGACTAACGGATGCGAGAGGTCAAGTGGAGGTATCTGATGTGGTTAAATTCCTAGCTACACAAGGGGATGTCAAATCGATTTCAAGTCCAAGGGTCATGACGCTGAACAATCAACCGGCACTTATAAGCGTCGGCAAAGAGCTCTTTTATAAGATCAAATCCAGTACTACTATGGGTGGTTCCGGAGGATCCACTTCTGCGACAGAAGGCGAATATGTGGACTCAGTATTTGCCGGAATCCTGCTAGATATCACACCGGAAATTGATAGTAACGGTATTGTTACCTTAAAGATCAATCCGTCAATTTCAGATACGCTTGAGCCTATAGAATCAAGTGTGGGAACGCGTTCAATCCCGCCTGATCTTATCAGAAGACAGGTTGCGTCCGTGATCAAGGTCAGAGATGGTCATCATGCGATTTTAGGCGGATTGATCACTTCGCAAACAGGAACTAATGTTAAGAAGGTGCCGCTTCTAGGCGATCTTCCATTGTTTGAATATGCTTTCAAGCAAGAAGAGAAAATCGACAAAGTTATAGAACTTGTTTTGATAATCACACCCCACATTATCCGTAACTCCAGAGATGTATCTATGGAAGATTTGGGATACAAAAGATTAAATGGAAAGTAGATATTGCGACGCAAAAAATGTATTCATCGATTCGGTAGATGTCGGTGATTACATTGCTCTTGATTCTTCAGATAATGCATATCAGCAATTACGGCACAGTCTAGATAAGCCGTTGAAGATGATTTTGCTTTATGGTTCCCCGGGAACCGGCAAAAGCATTCTTCTAAACTATCTTTACCAAAACTCAAAATATCAAAAAGATATCCACTATTTTGAAACCCCAACCACCAATGAAAGAGAATTTTTTCGTAAAATATTTAAAGTCATTACCAAAAAAGATCTTCCGCCTGATACCCAAGTCAATTTTTCTACTTTGGTCGATTATTGCAGAGAAATCCGCGGAAAACGAGAAATCATCATCTTGCTGGATGAGGCTCAGATGTATACGCCTGATATGATGGAGCGGATCCGTCTGCTCTCTGATACGCGTTCCGTAAAATTTGTAGTGACACTTCATAAGACCGACAAAGAGGATTTGATTGCTAAAGAGCATTTTCAATCCCGCATATGGGAGGTGATACAGCTGCATAACGGCAGCAGAAAGGATATACAGAGCTTTACACACAAAAAGCTTCTCAATAAAAATCTCTTTGAAATAGCCAATACAATACGAAGTAAACATATTGATTTGATCCACAAACTTACAAAGGGAAACTATAGAGAGACAAATAAACTTCTTTTTACTGTTTTTGAAATTTATGAGTATTATGATAAAAACGATCCATCCAAAATAAGTCATGAGAACTTTTCAAATAAGATAATAGAGATGGCAGCAATCAAGCTGGGGTATATCCATGTATGATGTCAATGCTTTAGAAGATAAGTGGAAGAGATACAAAACAAAACAGCGTTTGCCGTTCATTGTTGGTATCGCGGCAACGGCAGTTTTTGTCGGTATATATCTATTGTATCGAGAAGAGATCGCGGCAATTGCAGTTCCAAAAGTAAAAGCCAAGGATATTGATCAAAACAGATCAGGAGCAGTTTCTGTGATCACTAAGCACACAGATGCAAACAGTACAATTTTAGCAAAACCGCCTGTGCTGCCAATCAAAGAACTCAACAGCAGCGCCATGACGATAGATGCAAACAACACTATTGATGAAAATGCAACCGAGCAAGTTTCTGATCAAATTCCTACTATGGAAATGGAAATGACAGATCAAGAGACTGCAGAAACGGAAGAAAAGGTACATGTGCGAAAATATCTCAAGATTGAGATGACAGATATGCCAACAAAGAAATCCAAGTCTCCAATAAAAAAATAAAACCGATAATTTTATTGATTGGTCTTTGTCGAATCGTGAAAAATTAGGCAGATAAGAGTATGGGCGTAAAAGCTAATTTTTGTGAGTAAAAATGATATACTTACCATCAGGGCTTAATTGGGTACCTTAAAATAAGAGCAAAGAAGAAATTTTTATGGAAATGCAAAATCTAATCAACAAAATGTTGGAAGAAAAGCTCATATCAAGAGATGTAATAAATCAGTTGGTGTTTAGTAGGCCTCCAAAAAGGGTCTCGTTTGGTAATTTGATCGATGGAGGCTTTATCCAAAGCAGTAAAGTCGAGGATTTTTTGGCAAGGGAAATCAGAAAAGGGTCGATTACTTTATCTGAATTGGAACAGATCGAGGATGTTGATACCGTAGCCATCATTAAACTGGTTGCACAAAGAATGAATGCCGGCTATATAGATTTGGATGAAACTGATATAGATATACGGCTTTTCGGAAAATTGCCATATGCGCAACTTGTAAAATACCGTGCGCTTCCTATCGGAGAGACAGAGATCAATGTACTTGTTGCTTTTGAAGATCCGATGGATATGCCTGTGGTTGAAAATATTCAGCGTCTTTTCCCTAAAAAACCAGTAATTATTGCTTTGTCACGACCATCTAAGATTAGACTTCATCTTCAGCAATTGGAGATCAATGAAAGTATCAAAGGGTTGATCGATGAGATTCGAAGCGATCTGAAACGCAAAGGACGAGGAGAAGAGGATAGTGGCGACTCTTCGGCAATCTTGAAGTTGATCGATGTCATTTTTAAGTCAGCCATCAGTATCCGTGCAAGTGACATACATATAGAAGCAACAGAAAAGACATGCAGCGTGCGTGAGAGAGTAGATGGGATGCTTAGGCAAAGCTTCATTTTTGATAAAGATATATTTCCTCCTCTTTCGTCACGTATGAAACTACTGGCTCAACTCGATATTGCCGAAAAGAGGAAGCCTCAAGACGGCAGAATAAGCAGGGTAGTAAACGGCAGGGAATTTGACTTCAGGGTCTCATCTCTTCCGACTCTTTTCGGGGAGTCGATCGTTTTAAGAATACTTGATAAATCTAAAGTGATGATCAAGCTTGAAGATGCCGGCATGAGCGAAGATTGCTACAATAAATTTTCAGAGGCAATAAAAGTTCCTTATGGGATAGTTTTGGTTACCGGTCCGACAGGAAGCGGTAAGACTACGACACTCTATGGTGCTCTCAACGCAATCAGGGACATTAAAGACAAGACGATCACCGTCGAAGATCCGGTGGAATATCAGATGAATGGTATCCAGCAGGTGCAGGTGAATGCCCAAGTAGGCTTAACCTTTGCATCTGCGCTTCGATCGATACTTCGTCAAGATCCGGACAAAGTGATGATAGGGGAGATAAGGGATCAAGAGACCCTGAGGATCGCTATCCAGGCGGCGCTCACTGGTCACCTCGTACTCTCTACGCTTCATACCAATGATGCTATCAGCGCAGTGAGCAGGATTCTTGATATGGGGATCGAGAGCTATCTGGTCAGCGGTGCCTTGGTCGCGATCCAAGCTCAAAGATTGGTTCGCAAAATATGTCCACATTGCAAAAGTGAGGCTCAGCTGCCCGAAAAAGTTATGGAAGAGATCAGTCAATACTTACCGGAAAATCCGAGATTTTATAAAGGTGTAGGGTGTAAAGAGTGTCAACAGTCCGGATACATAGGAAGAGAGATGATATCTGAGGTTTTGCCGATCAGTGAAAAATTAAAAAGGATGATTGCATCGATGGCGTCTAATGAAGAGATGACAAAACAGGCAGAATCTGAAGGTTTTATAAGTATGTTCGAAGATGGTATCCACAAAGCAATGTCCGGGAAGACAACAATTGACGAAATATTTAGGGTAGCAAGGTTATAAATGAAATATTTTAATGTAAC
>DYNJ01000091.1:4758-6485 GCA_020721085.1 Sulfurovum sp.
GGAGAGCGTACCGGTAACATCTCTGGTTCATATCATAAACTGGCAGATATCCTGGAAAACCTCAGAGACAATACCGCCAAATTCAAAAAAGCAATCCGATATCCGCTTATTACGCTGACTGCCATGGCGATCGCATTTACTATTTTGATCATGGTTGTAGTTCCTAAGTTTAAAGATATTTTTGACAAATTCAAGACGGAACTCCCGCTTCCTACCAAGATATTGCTTGTCATAGAGCATGTGATGAGCAATTATGGTCTTTTTGTATTGATTGGACTGGCTCTTTTGATCTACGGGGTTGTCTATTCTTATAAACATAATGAAAAATTTCAATATCAAATTGATAAGATTTTGATACATCCACATTTTTATCTCATAAATAAAGTTATTTTTCTCTCTACAATGTATAAATATACGCTTGTTTTCGGGGAGTTGATCAGAGCCGGTATCCCAGTCTCGGAAGCCTTGGATACAGCGGTGGGCATGGTCGATAATCTGGCTATCAAAGAGAAACTGTTGACAGTCAATGCCAATATCGGACGGGGTATGAGTTTGGCAGAGTCATTGGAGCTTACAGGGCTTTTTGAAAATATGCTTCTTCAGATGGTCAAAGCCGGTGAGGCAGGCGGACAGCTCGATGCCATGCTTGGCAAGGTAACAGACTACTACAATATGCGCTTCCAGGACATCATCGATAACCTCTCGACATATATAGAGCCGATCATGATGTTCTTTATTGCCGGTTTGGTATTATTGATGGCACTAGGTATATTTATGCCAATGTGGGATCTTGGCAGAGCAGTTAAGAACTAAAAAGCCTTTTGGCTTCACAGGTTTACTTCTTTTTGCAAGAGTTAGAGCGTATGGTGCCTGACAGCTTTTTCCAAATCCTCTTGCGTATCTATCCCAAAACTTTCTGTATCTACCTCTATCATTGCAATCCTATAGCCGTGATAGAGGGCTCTGAGCTGCTCAAGTTTTTCGATCTCCTCTAGTGGGGCAGGATGCAGGGCACAAAAAATCCTAAGCGCTCTCATAGTATATCCGTAAATGCCAAGATGACCTTTGTATTTATCAAAGTGATGATCTCTTGGATAGGGGATTTTGGCTCGAGAAAAATAAAGACTGGTATTGTTATCATCAGTGACAACTTTAACAATATTCGGATCATCTGCTTCAGGGTTTGAGATTAGCTTAAAAGCGGAATTCATCATGATCTGTTCATCGTTTTGATTGTGCTTTGTAAGTGTGTAAATGGCTCTGACGATATCAGACTCGATGAATGGTTCGTCAGCTTGTACATTGACGATGATCTCTTCGTCTCTGAGGCTCAATATCTGAGCGGCCTCAAAGATACGATCGGTACCGCTTTGATGATGCAGTGATGTCATGACAGTATTTATATTGTATTCGCTAGCAATTGCTATGACCTCTTGCGAATCTGTTGCAATCACCACTTTGTCGATTGCTGAGACGGCTTTTGCGGTTCGTATCACCATAGGGACACCCGCGATATCTGCGAGTACTTTGTTGGGAAATCGTGTAGAGCCTATGCGTGCCGGAATAATAATCATATTGACCCTTTTAATAAAACTTTGGAATAAAAACACCTTAATATAGAAATTCTACTCTCTATATGCTAAAATAGCGCAACAAAAAGAAGACGGAATGACAAAAATGAAAAAAGCGCTTTTGCTTCTCAATATGGGAGGCCCCAACAGTATTGA
>DYNJ01000092.1 GCA_020721085.1 Sulfurovum sp.
TCATCTCTTTGATAGATTTTTTAAAGACTTCAAAATTGAGCTCGATGATACCGGAGCCATACAAAAATGGGACTCTCTCAAAAAGCATGTATATAGCAAGCCAATTTGTGATAGCACCTGAAAGTGCGTAAAAACCGGTATCAAAGAGATATTTTGACAGATTTGTCGGAACAAAAAAAGAGGATATCACTATCGATGCGGCTACTAAATTTGTCAAAAAAGATTTATCTATTTTCATGATGAAATAGTACTAAAAATCAATAAAATTTCGTTTAAAAATAAAGTGGTCTGGTGATAGTGATAGTATGTGTTGGATTTTCCTTCTTCTCATCATTCTTGATGAGAAGATATTACAATTCTAGTAGTAGAAAATTATACCATAAACTATTGGTTGCTATCACTATCACATGACCCCCTATCCCCTATAGCTCCGATCTATTTTTGATATTGATAGAGTTCTTCAAGCAGATTTAAAAGCGGCAGATAAAGCATCTCCACCTCTGACATATCAATCTCTCCTTGATTTGCAAAGAAAAAATGATTGTTCCTGTTACGTCGTGTCCTGATAATAATATAGATCATCTCTGAGACAAGATCAGCCTTCTTGGTATCATAAGAGATCTTTTCAAATAATACCTCTTGAGCACTTTTGATTGCTGTACTGAGTGTGCCGGTATTGATCTGCGCGATATATTCGATCTGCAATGATTTCAGTGTCACCTCCAGCCATGGATTTTTCTCGGCCGTAACTTTGTTTCCATACTCACAGTGGGCTCTTTTTCTAAAGAATGGCACTTCGTATTTAAGAAGAGAAGCCTTGAGCAATATCTCGGCAGCCAAGGCTATATTTCGCCAAAAATCGATAGCCTCGAAAGCATTATGTTCTCTTGCGGTATTGAGATTAAATATACCGTTTTTATATATGAGGATACCATCCAATGTCGCCAAATGTCTCGTGTAGAGATAATTTTCTTCGGCTATATTGCTGATATCTATAGTATGCATTTATCCTCGCTTAAAGATCATTGATTTGATATCTTTGCCAATAGCATCTGCAACTACATTGCATTTTACTATAAAAAGATAATATATCGGGCGCTTTGCCACCTGATACAGGCTTTCAAAATTACCCATTCCTTTTGCGATCACGATGTCGGCATGTTCAAAGATCTCTATTGAGACGGCATTTGCCTTGTGTATCTCAAAGCCTGGGGTTTCTATGCCAGTGTCAATTATATTAGCACATTGACTTAGAATCTGCGCTTCTTTTGGGGTCACGTCATTGATGATGGGCTTGGTTCTGACAAAGTAATTTACTTTGACATCATAATGCTTTTTGATAGTTTCTATAAGCAGTTTGTCAAAGACATGTTCTCCGGTATTATCGCCGATAATAACTATTTCTTTTGCCTCTTTTAGCTCATCCTCAAAGGCATAAAAATCATCGATAGAAAATTCTTTGCTAAAATGATCCTGTATCATTTCGCTAAGCTCAAATTGATTTTGTGCGCCAAAATCGATGACATTGCCGATAACTGCCATTTTGATAGCGTCTTTGATGGTTGCGACAAAAGAGGTATCTACTCTTAGTGCTTCGCTTGTAGCTCTCTCTTTGGCGCGCAAAACCGGATCATTATCCCCTGTGATATCTGATATGGCCTCGTAGATCTCTTTGGCAATTTGTGGCGGCGTACACGAGAAGTCGTGCTCTATCAATATCTGCGCACTTTTATCCAATATCTCTTTGCTTGTGACATCGTCCAGCTTTAAAAGCTTAGTCACTTTTAGTGCTTGATTTAGCAGGCATACGATACAGTCGGGTTTTATGTTCAAGTGCTCTCTCTTATTTGATATGCGTCATTTCCACTAAAATACAGTGTTTGCGGTATGTTTTAAGGTTTTGTATTTTAATACTTTACTGCTCTATGCCACCTTCATAGCAAAAACTTAAACTTCTACAGGGACAAGAACCTTCGGAAGTTTCGGGATCTCAAGCAGATAATCTTCCCAGCGCATAGAAAGATAATTCAAAAATGTTTTGTGTTTGCTCTCTTTTTTGATAGGTGCTATCTGAAGTATGTTGCTCAAACTTCTGAGTTTGCGTACAGGATTGAGCATCTCCTGTTCTATGACAATCTCTCGGTTCATGATTCCGGAGAGAGACTCGTAGTGCTCGATTACCATTTTTTTGCTTTCAAAATTGCCTTCCGGATCAAAATTGCTCAAATGAAGTTTGATATCAAGGCTTTCTAGCAGATCAAATGCTGTCGAAGAGATAGATTCCATCTCCTCTTTCTCTGTCATGACAATGATGCACTCTTGAATCTTCTTGAGTTCGCAGTCTCCGAAAAGATATATTAATTTTTTGAGGTCAAAGAGTTTGTTTCTGAGTTCCAGTTTTTCGAAAGTTTGCATACTGCTGAGTATCAATCCGATATCAAAGCGCTGTATGTCTGATTTGATCCATGTCTCTGTCGGCTGGTCATCATAGTCTATATGGACGGAAATCGTCTCATTTTCTTGGGATTTGAGATCATCCATCAACTTAAAATCGGACGGATTGATGATCTTGATAAAAAGTTTTTTATTTTTCAGCCGACTCATGAGATATACAGATTCATTAAAATATCTAAGCGCATTTTTGCGATCTCTTTTGAAATCAAGCAAAAGATATAGATTTTTTCCAAACGGTTCCGGAAAAAGTCCTTGTCGCATATTGATACTTTTATAGATACCGTCGAGTACTTTTGGTTGACCTATCACAAGCAGAGTATCATTGGGGCGGATCATACTGGCATTATTGGGGATAATCTGCCTTTTGTGACGATAGATAGCTACTATCTTCCATTTACGCTGAGCGATAGAGCCTACATGTCTGAAGGCATAACTGCTGCCTATAGGTACCAAGATCTCCATGATCTCACCCTCTCCCAGCCCTATATTTTGAGCGATCACCGGCACATTTGGGAGGTGGTCATAGAGGTGTGAGGCCAGGATTTGATTTTCGCTGATAACAGTGACATTATAATTCTCATCGAACTCTTCATCCCATCTGTCGAGCAAAACTATATGTATTTTATCATCAGCGTGTCTGACATTTTTCAAAGCATGTATAGCATCATGCTTTTCGTTCATGATGACAAACACCATGCTAAATTTGGTTTCGGTCATGATGTGCAGCAGTTTGCTGAAGCTGGTAGGATCAGTATGACACATAGTGATAGCTTGGCTCATCTTTTCCGGGAGTACGCCGCCTTTGTAGCATGCTACATGATATTGATTGTCAGCAATTCTTGTCTCGTTGACCCATTGGAGAAAGTGTCTCGCCACCGGTCCGTCGGCAAGGATCAAAATATTTTTCATTCTACCCTTTTAGTAGGTATTTACAACTACCTTGATACAATATGATTATAAAATTCAAGGAATTATAGCACAATGCATTTTCAGATAGATAAAAGTTGCGGATTTGCCAGAGCGTGCACGATTACTACAGCCCACTCCGCCGTACAAACACCGGTATTTATGCCTGTAGGTACAGTGGGTGCAGTCAAAGCGCTGGACGCTACTGATCTGGAAAATTTTATCAAGCCTGAGATCATTTTGGGGAATACCTATCATCTCTATCTGCGCCCCGGTGATGCGACGGTCGCCAAGATGGGGGGACTGCATGGATTCACGCGGTTTCCGAAAAGCTTTTTGACAGACAGCGGCGGATTTCAAGCCTTTTCGCTCAGCGACAATGTCAAGATCGATGAGCACGGGATCACTTTCAGGAGCCATATCGACGGCTCCAAGCACTACTTCACACCGCAGAAGGTACTTGATATCCAGTATAATCTCGGCTCAGATATCATGATGATCCTCGATGATCTTGTCGCCCTGCCCGCCTCCCAAGAGCGCATCAAAGCCTCTATCGAGCGCACCACCCGCTGGGCCCGGGAGTCTATCGCCTATCATCGCGCCAATCAGAAGCAAGGTATCGGAAAGGATCAAAATATCTTTGCGATCATCCAAGGCGGCACAGACAAAGCCTTTCGCGAAAAGTCTGCCAAAGAGCTCTGCGCGCTTGATTTTGACGGGTTTGCGATCGGTGGACTCAGTGTCGGCGAAGCCAACCAGGAGATGTACGATACCGTTGAGTGGACGACACAGTTTATGCCGGAAAACAAGCCGCGCTATCTGATGGGAGTAGGCACACCTGAAGATCTAGTCGAAAATGTAGCACGCGGGGTTGATATGTTCGACTGTGTCATGCCCACACGCAACGCACGCAACGGGACACTCTTTACCTCTTTTGGCAAGGTTAATATCAAAGGTGCGATCTACAAAGAAGATCCTCTGCCCATCGATCCAGAGTGCGGCTGCATGGTATGCCAAACCTACTCCAGAGCCTATCTGTGCCACCTTTTTCGCGCCAGAGAGATCACCTATTTCAGACTTGCGACCATCCACAATCTCTACTACTACCTTGATCTCATGACACAGATGCGAGAGGCGATCATGGAGGAGCGATTTGACCTATTTAAAATAGAATTTTACAGGAAACGAAATGATACAGACACTTAAAAATAGTCAAATAGAGATCAAAGTATCTTCGCTAGGAGCAGAACTCAAAAGCCTTACGAAAAACGGCTATGAGTATCTTTGGAGCGGGGATGCAAAATTTTGGGCGCGCGTCTCTCCGGTACTTTTCCCTATCGTCGGTGCACTCAAAGAGCAGCGATATCTCTACGATGGCAACTCCTACGAGCTGGGACAGCATGGCTTTGCCAGAGATATGGATTTTGAACTGATTGGTGCGGATGCCGCAAATCTCAGCTATCGTTTGCGCTCCGGCGGCGAGACACTAAAGGTCTATCCTTTTGCCTTTGAACTTGTTATATACTATAACATCGACGAAACAACAGTTACTATCGGATATGAGGTGATCAACCGTGACACCAAGCCGATCTACTTCTCTATCGGCGCACATCCGGCTTTTGCGCTTGAAGTCAATGATAAAGTCGGTATAGATGACTATCTGCTTGAGTTTAGCGAGCTGGAATCCATAGATAGACTTTTCCTTGACGGTCCTCTGATAGGTACTCGAAAGGCTCGATTCCTAAATGGTGATACGATAGAACTCAGCGAATCTATTTTCGATCAAGGCGCGCTGGTTTTTGACTCTGTCAGTTCAGATACTGTCACACTGAAATGCCGCAAACACTCGAGAGAGGTCGAGGTACGATACCCCGGCTTTGAGTATCTCGCTTTTTGGTCTCCGCCAAAAGCGCCTTTTGTCTGTATCGAGCCTTGGCGCGGCATAGCCGATAGCGTTGAGGCATCGGGCAAGATAGAGGAAAAACGGGGCATCATCCGACTTGAACAGGGCAAAAGCTTTGTTGCTGAGTTTCATATAACAGTACGATGAACATTTTGAAGATTGATGCCAAGGAGATGACAGCGAATGCCAAATGATATTATTTTTAGAGAAATGCGCGATTTGGTGGATGATTTTGATTTTGGCAAGGAGACGGCGGCTGTCTTTGATGATATGCTGGATCGCTCCGTGCCTTTCTATGCTGAAATACAGCGTATGATAGGAGAGCTTGCGGCTGACTTTGCCACAGAGGGAAGCAATGTCTATGATCTGGGTTGCTCTACGGGTACGACACTGCTCCAGCTTGACAGGATCTTGCCTGATGGCGTGATGATCTACGGTATTGATTCATCGCCTCAGATGCTGGATATCGCACAAGGAAAACTTGCAGGCGCTCAGCTTGCTCATCCCTTTGAACTGCTCTGTCAAGATCTCAATCAAAATGCCGCGATCACCAATGCCTCGGTCGTCATCATGAACTTGACACTTCAATTTATCCGGCCTCTGGGTCGCGACCGCATCATCTCTGAAATCGCACAGGGGATCAACGAAGGGGGCTGCCTGATCCTTATAGAGAAGGTACTCAGCCCCAGCTCTACACTCAACCGTCTCTTCATCAAACATTATTATGAGTTCAAAAAACGCAACGGCTACTCCGAACTTGAGATCGCACAAAAGCGCGAAGCACTCGAAAATGTACTCATCCCATACCATTTCGATGAGAACCGCGAACTGCTTTTGCGCAACGGCTTCAAAGCGTGCGATCAGTTTTTCCGCTGGTACAACTTCTGCGGTATGATAGCTTTAAAATAAAATTGGGAAGGAAAA
>DYNJ01000131.1 GCA_020721085.1 Sulfurovum sp.
AGATGGTGGGTCCTCAGGGGATCGAACCCTGGACCACTCGGTTATGAGCCGAGTGCTCTAACCAGCTGAGCTAAAGACCCGTTATGTATATACTTGTTTTCTATGGGTCATCATAGAAATTTTAGAATCAACATTATACATCAAATACTTTTTAAATGCAAGTAGATTTTGCAATATCCCAAAAAGTACGGCAAAAATAATAAAAGAGGTACCCCCATGGCTGAACATAGGCAGAGGTACACCGACTACCGGTGCTAGACCGATGATCATATAGATATTGACTCCCATATAGATGAAGATCAAGAAGGCTATACCCAAAGCAAAAGTCCTGATCAGATAATCCGTACTGTGCCTGATTGCCAAAAAGAGCAGATGAAGAATCAGTAAAATATACAGTGAGATCACTGTGATCATCCCCATAAAGCCGAATCTCTCCCCAAGATATGCGAAGATAAAATCACTCGATGAGATGGGAAGAAACTTAAGCTGTGTCTGTGTCGCATCGTCTCTGTCTTTTCCTTTGAGGCCGCCGGATCCGATTGCGATCAGGGATTGCTGGACATGATAGCTGGGCTCGCCGACAAAATCAGTAATCCGTTTTTTTTGATAATCGTGCAGTTGTGAGTAGAGCAGGGGTGCGCTGAATCCCACAGCTATGGCGATGACGACCCATATCTTCCAGTTGATGCCGGTCAAAAAGAGGATACCATAGCCCGTCAAAAGGAGCACAAGCGCCGTACCTAGGTCGGGTTCTTTGGCGATGAGCACAAAAGGGATCAGGATGACGATGGAGAGTATGGCAAATTTGACTATACCGTAGCCGTCAGACGGGGGAGGCCGTTTGCTGATCAGAAAGGAGAGTACCATGATCACGCTGACTTTGATAAATTCTGAAGGCTGTATCGTCATGCCGGTACCCGGTATCTCGATCCATCGCTGGGCACCAAGGATAGTTTTGCCTACGAGATCGACTGCTAAAAGCATCAAAAGATTGATCAGATAAAAAAGCGGTGCAATCCACCACAAAATCCTTCTCCATGGAATAAAGCCGGATACAAAAAAAGCCGCAATACCGACACTGTAATAGACCATCTGTTTTTCAAAGAGGTTTGGATTGATTTCGTGGATCAAAAATGAGGAGATAGCAAGCAAAGGAATGATCTGAAGTATAAGCGAATAGTTAAAATGCTTAAATATACCCCCATTTAATTTCAGCCATTCCCGCATCAGAGCCCTTAAGGTGCACCACAAATCAAAGTGCACCGATTTTTGTGCTATTATAACAAATAAAGGTTTAGATGAGCCCAAAAGGAGTAGTGTGGTTTCTCTGTATCGTTTCGGCCATCTTGCCCAAGTGGACTCTTTGATACATGCAGTGACCCGCAAAGACTTAAGTATGCCGTGCTCATCAAGTATGGCATTGCATACCGGTGAGCCGATAAGTCAAATCATCCGCAATCGCAGAGAGCTTGTTCGTGCGCTTGGGGTTGCAGATCGGTATCATTTTGTCACAGCCGGCCAGACACACAGCGATAATGTAAAGGTGATCGAAGCCAAAGAGACAAGAGGATGGGAAAGGCTTGATGATGCGATAGAGGATTGCGATGCGTTGATCACGGATCAAAAAGGGGTGATTTTGA
>DYNJ01000015.1:0-2827 GCA_020721085.1 Sulfurovum sp.
GCAACAGTTTCAAGGATATCCAAGGCTTGTTCGCCGAAATCCGGCTGAGAAATAAGCAAATTATCGATATCAACACCTATATTTTTCGCATACATCACATCCAAGGCATGCTCGGCATCGATAAAGGCGCACACGCCCCCCGCAGCTTGTGCCGATGCGATAGCCTGCAGCGCCAATGTCGTCTTTCCTGACGACTCCGGACCATATATCTCTATGACCCTTCCTTTGGGAAGTCCTCCGATCCCAAGTGCCATATCCAAACCAAGCGAACCGGTACTGATCGCCTCGATAGGTTCGATCTCTTTGTCGCCTAGACGCATCAGCGTCCCTTTGCCAAATGTCTTATCGATCTGTTTGATCGCCATTTCCAATGCCTTTTGCTTGTTTGCATCCATCATCTACTTTGTCCTTTGCGTTTTATATTGTATATTAACACCATTTTGGTTTCTTTAAGATAAATAATGTCATATTGTCATATTTATCTCACTACACTTCATGATACTGTCACCACACATTCCTATTTCTCATCACATTTTGGATACAATTATTTAAAAGAGGCGAAAATGAATATTGAGCTGGCTCACTCGCCGGATGCGGATGATATATTTATGTATTATGCTATCAAATTTGGATGGGTTGATACAAAAGATTATCAGTTTTTCAATACTCCACTCGACATAGAAACTTTAAATGTGGAGGCGCTGAAAGGCACCTATGATGTAAGTGCTATTAGTTTCGCTCTCTATCCTCTCATCAAAGACGAGTATGCACTTTTAAGAACCGCTGTGAGTTTTGGAGAAGGATATGGTCCCAAACTCATTCGCAAAAAAGGCATCAAGCTAAAACGCAATTTCAAAGTAGCCCTCTCAGGCAAACACACCACAAATGCTATGCTGTTTCGCATATACTATCCTGAAGCCAGAGTGATATATAAAAATTTTTTAGAAATTGAAAATGCGGTACTAAACGGAGAAGTAGATGCCGGAGTGCTTATACATGAATCGATTCTCTCTTATGATGAAAGCCTGGAAGTGGAAAAAGAGATTTGGGATATATGGGCAGAACTTAGCGGCGGCGGATTGCCGTTACCGCTTGGAGGAATGGCTCTAAGACGCTCTATTCCTCTAAATCGCGCCATTGAGATAGAAAATATACTGATTGACGGCGTACGAACTGCCAATGAGAGAAAGCAAGATTTGTGCGGAATACTGGAATCACAAAAGCTTGTGCGCATAGGAGATGATATGCTGAAACGATACCTTGATATGTATGCCTCTGGCGAATCAATCACACTTTCACCTTTACAATTGGGAGCGCTTGATAAACTGTACGAGATAGGATACAAAAGCGGATTTTTTGTAGAGTCCATCAAAGCCTCTGATTATCTGATCCCGCAAGAATATAGTGCTCTTAGGCAACAATAGTGTTTTACAAAACCATAGACTTTGGCAAATTCACCAGTATCCGTATCGGACAAACAGAAGAAGTCCTGATGCTAGAAAAGGGCGATGCCGTTCCAAAAGACAGATATCTCATAGGGCATGGAAACAATTTATTGATCTCTTCCGCTCCGCCGCCGCTCATGATGCTCAGTAAAGATTTTGATTTTATCACACTTGAAGGTGATATGCTCAGTATCGGAGCTGCTGCCCCCACGGGCAAAATACTCTCTTTCGCCAAGAAACACAATATTGCAGGTTTTGAATTTGTATCCAAGCTCCCCGGCAGCCTGGGCGGAATGCTGGCGATGAATGCCGGAGTCAAAAAGTATGAGATTTTCAATATCCTAGAAAGTGTTTGTATAGACGGTATATGGAAAAAGAGAGAGGCAATCAAGCATGGCTACCGTTTCGCCAAGCTCGGCGGAGTTGCTACCGAAGCACGATTTTATATCCAATATGGATTTGATGAAGAGTTGCTAAAAAGCCTGATTGAGCTTCGCTCAAATCAGCCAACACAACCCAATGCCGGCTCAGCATTCAAAAATCCGAACGGAAACTATGCTGGACAACTAATAGAAGCTATTGGACTCAAAGGGATGCGGAAGGGTGATATGGCATGGAGTACAGTACATGCCAACTTTCTTGTCAATCTCGGAAACGGTACCTTTGAAGATGCCATCTCTCTCATCGCTCTAACCAAAGAGAAAGTTCATGCCGCTTTTGGCATCACTCTCGAAGAAGAGATCAAGATTATCTAGAATCTATTGTTTATTGCCGTCACCCAAACATCGTACGCAACGAATATATTGAGAATCGCCTTTGCTATGCTCGTACACATGGCCGTCAACACTATAGATTGAAATATACTTATTGCCCTTAGCAGGTGTAGATGTCCAGAAATCTGCCGTTTTGGAATAGGTCAAGATATGTGACTTCTCATGCAGATGACTCAACTCGACAGATCTTGGCAATCTCCAATCTGCATATCCCGCATATACAAGCTCGTCACAATAGCCCATTGCGTGCCCCCACTTGCCGGCCTTGCCGCGTGATCTGCCGTTTTCATAAGTGCCGATCTCGCTATCGGTATAGAGTTCATCTTGCCACATCAGCCCGGTATCTTCTTCGACATAGACCTTATCGCTTGAGCAAGCAGATCCGCCGGATTCTTCGACTTCATGAGGAACGATATTGCCCCCTGCATATCCAATGATCGTAGCTATCAACACTGATGTTGCCAGTAATGCCTTTTTCATCCGCTCTCCCTTTATCAAATGCTAAATAATAATACAAAATACATCAAATTAAGCTAAAAAATATTAAAAATAGTTTTTTTATCCCCAATCTTCATTTTTATTTCTGCTTTTATGCTTTTCTTTTTTGTA
>DYNJ01000015.1:2927-5839 GCA_020721085.1 Sulfurovum sp.
CGCTGATATTTTGCGATCTGCTTCTCTGAATAGCCGATGTGATTCATGCGCGAATCTGAATAGGCGTACCCGACTTAACGACATACCACAAAAAATCCATAGAATCGTTGGTGATCGCTATGCATCCGTTGGTCCAGTTTTTGGACAGAGTGTAGTCATCTCCTTTGCCGTCGCCGTTCCAAAACGGCTGGGCATGGATCGTGATACCGCTACCCGGGGAGATAGATCTCTTCCTTGCGTCACAGATATCTTTTTGATTGGGGTATGAGATGGAGATCATTCTATAATACTTGGTATGACATTTCTTGCCGGTAATCAAATAAGAGCCTTCGGGTGTACGGAAATCACCTTCTTTGAGCTTATGGCCATTTGGATTTTTGCCCAAAGAGATACGAAAAGTCTCGACTATCTTATCTTTTTTGTAGATATACATTTTGTGATCAGATTTATCTACAACTATTCGGTCGATCTGCCTGCCGGCCAAAAAGTGTTTGCCAGCGCCCAACTCTTTGCTGCACTCTTTTGTCTCATATTTCCCTTCTTTATATACAAGCTTATCGGTTCCGCATCCTCCCAGCAAAAAAAGCACCAACACCCATCCGGCGATCCGATATCTCATGGTCATCATTTATGCCTTGATGATGATAGGCACGCCTTCGCGTACTGCATACCACAATCTCTCCATTGATTCATTCGTCACAGCCACACACCCCTCCGTCCAATTGTGGGCAAGCGTATAGTTATCGCCGGATCCCTTGGCATTCCATGCCGGTTGCGCATGAACCGTCACATCTCCGCCGGGATTCACCCCCCGCGCCTGAGCACGCTGCATATCGATATCACGAGGATACGAGATGCACAAAGACCTATAATATTTCTGTGAACACAATTTTCGCCTGATCCAGTATTGACCTTCAGGCGTTCTGTGATCACCTTGCGCCACCTTGTGTCCTATGGGATTTTTGCCAAGAGAAACAGGCATTGTATCTACAATTTTTCCGTTTCGGTAAAGATGCATGATGCGCTTTGATTTATATACTACGATCATATCAATCCGGTCTTTTTCGTTGAAATCATTAGCGCCGGCTATCTCTTTTTGGCACTCTTTGATATCATAATATTTACCTTTTTCGGGCTGCTGCTGCGCACATCCCGTCAATAGCCAAACTATTATAACAATTGCGCCCAAATGTAGCATAGACAAATCCTTATAAGCCCACCGTGCAAACCTGCATAGCCACAGCTCCCAATGTTTTAGAAGCGATATTTTAGCATATTTTTCAATTGTATTGAGAATATGCCCCCGAGTGGGGGCAAGAATAGTTGAAAGCCCGCAAAACAGAGGCCTGAAGAAGAAATTATATAGAAAATTTATTTAGCTGCTGCCGCTGCTGCCGCCAAAGCCTCTTCGTAGTTTGGTTCAGTTGTGATCTCGGGAACAACTTGCTTATAAGCAACTTTACCGTCTTTGCCAATTACAAAGATAACTCTTGCCATGATGCCACAGAGTGGTCCATCGGCCAAAAGTACGCCGTACGCATTTGCGAAATCTTTGTTTCTAAAGTCTGAGCATACTTTGATGCTGTCGATACCGGCAGCACCGCACCATCTAGCCGCAGCAAATGGCAAATCCATAGAAACTGTAACTACCTCTACACCTTCAAGACTAGCGGCCTCTTTGTTGAATCTTCTGGTTTCAGCGTCACATACACCTGTGTCAAGTGAAGGTACCGCTACTACCAATTGAACTTTGCCCTCTCCGCCGACTGTCTCGTTTTGAAGCATTGGATTGCAGTTTACTACTGTTACTACGGGAGCTTTATCACCCACCTTGATCTCTGTTCCTGCCAAGTTGCATACTGTGTCGTTTTTGAATGTTACTGTTGCCATTGTATTTCCTTTGATTTTAATTTTTGGATATATAATATTATCATAAATAGGATAATATTAGTCTTAATTAAACAAATTATCTACTATTTTGGGTTTTTGAGCTCTTCTTTGGCTTTTTTCACAATCCTCTCAAGCGCCCCATCTACGTCACTTTTGTAATCACTCTGTACCTTATAGTAACACTTGAAGCCTTTTTTGATCTCCAGGCGTACATATCCGTCAAAATCGCTTCCCAAACTCTTTATAACCGGATTGTTGCAGCTGCCGACATGGTATTTGGTAAGCTCTACGCGGTAACCGCATTGAGGATTATGCGGGATATTGAGATGTTTTTGGATAAGTTCTCTGTCTTTTTTGTCATAGACGGCATAATCAAGACAGGATAGATTGAACTCATTTTGGTCAAATGATGAATATACCGGATATCTCTCCTCGCATCCTGCCAGCAAGAGTACAAAAAGAAGATAAGCAGATCGCATTAAGCCATAACACCTTTGACCCAACCCTCCATAGCGCTGTTCGCGTCAGGATTTGGAGCCTCCAAAAAGCTTATCACGAAACTGTCATCAACCTCTGCCACACCGATCGATCGCGGTCTCACCGAGAGAACTTCAGCCTTTGGTAGCGACTTGCCAAAACAGCAGATGATATTTTTTGCATCCTTTATATCGTCTGCGACTTTTCCTTCTGCTAGACTTTTGGTATGCGCATAGTGGTCAAACTCTCCGATATAGACAGCTACCGGATGAGCCTCTATTTGGTTCTTGAAGTATGCCAAAATCTCATCCACGCTTTTATATTTTGTCTCTGATTTTCCTACCGTCAGCGTAAATACGGGATATTTTTCCATTACGATTATCTGTTTCATTGCATGATCCTTTGTTTTAGGCGATTGTAGCGAGTTAAAGATAAAGATATTATTATAATAATTATAAGTCTATATGCAACAATGATGATTTAATTAAGGGCTCGCTTCTCTCAGCCTTCGGCGGTACTTCGTACATCGCCTTCGGTTTCGAAGC
>DYNJ01000015.1:5939-21875 GCA_020721085.1 Sulfurovum sp.
TTGTGACGCTTCTCACATACCGGGGATTCGTGGGATTTTGCCCAGTTTGGAGTTTTTATAATACCAGCCCCAGCCCTGCTTCATCCAATGTCCGAAAATCGGCATGGGTATCATCATGCCTCTTTTGTTATTGCGATAAACGAAAGCAGCCCCGTCCCCGCTGTCCATCACGCACAATATATTCAGATGATGCTCATATCCTTCCCTGGCTTCTATATTGTTTTCTATTGCATTGATATTGAATGCGGTATTTCTTGCCATGACTTCAGCTATATGCCCCTGCTTTGCCTTCCAATCAGGACCATCAAGCGCAGCCGAATCTCCTACGGCAAATACATTGTACCTCTCACCTGTTTCATCATAATCGTGCATCACTTCACAATAGTCATTGATCTTTATAAGCCCTGCTTCATTGAGCGGGAGGTCAGAATCCTGAAATACCTCATGCCCATCCCCGGCTGCGATAAACATAGTAAAGTCACTTTCTAGAAATATATCATCTTCAAACAAAACCCCATCGGCTCTGAATTCCAATATTTTTTTACCTACTTGGGATTTGATATTGAGTTTTTTGAAAAACATATCCATCATCTTAAGCGCCTGAGGTCCCATTCTTGCCCCCGGTTCTTTCATAGGAGCAAAAAATGTGAGTTCAAATTTGTCTCTTATGCCCAATTTTTTTAGCCTATTGTGGACATTAAACAGCACCTCAAAAGCCGGACCGCCTCTGACATTGCTTGGATCTTTGGGATTGCCACCAAATCCCATCGCTATTTTGCCGCCGCCTTTGGCGATCAAACTGTCGATACGGTCTTTGATCTTTAGTGATTCCGTAGGTTCCCCGCAAATCGTAAGAGTATTTTCTATCCCTTTGTGTTTTACCTTGCCGCTTCCCATTGCGATCACAAGATACTCAAACTCATAAGTTGCATTTTTGCAATAAATCTTTTTTTCCAAACTTTTGATAGATTCGACTTTATCAATAATTAATTCAAATCCATGTACTTTTTGCAACTGCTCAAGCGGTATGCAAATATCCTCAAACGATGACTCTCCCGTGGGTATCCAAATCGATGTCGGATAGACATAGAGATAGTCCCTGTCTGATATCAAAGTGACTTCAAAATTGTTTTTTCTCAAATAGATAGCGGCTTCAACCCCGGCAAACCCACCGCCGAGAATCAATACTTTTGCCATATAAGTTTCCTTTTTATTTGCTGTATCGGCAAGCCAGCCAAAGCTGCGCTTCCGCTGTCTATAGACCCGATGGCTTCTTTACCAAATCCGCCCGGGGATAGACAAATACAGTCTCTCTCTCAACGACAATCTTCTCTTTATCATCTATAGCGTATGCCTTGATAGTCACCGGAATCGGGACATCTTTTCTTGCATCATTTGCCAATTGCGCTTGTGTCTGCAAAACAACCACTTTTTTCTTCTTCATCCCCGCACCGAGCCTGAATGACTCTTTGGGTCTCTCAACAATAATCTTGTCATTGCCGACAACCTCAAAAAAGTAAGTATGCTCTTTACTGTCCGTATTGGCGAACAAGAATATATAATCATTCTCAACCGTTCCGTTCTCAAGTATTTTATACAGCCTTGTGGTTTTGTTGACATTGAGCAACATATGCTCTTTGGTGCTTCCCATCGTAAAAAGCCCTACAAGCACAAGAATGAGCGCGACAAAATAGGCTATCACTTTGCCTCTGAAATATTGTGTTTTGCCTTCATGCCTTAGCGCCTCTTTCTCACTAGACCACCGTACCAGGCTCGGCTTGCCAAGCGCTCCCATCACTTTTGTACAGGCATCTACACACTCAAGACAGTTAATACACTCAAGCTGCAGCCCTTTTCTGATATCGATATGTGTCGGACAGATCGTCACACAACTTTCGCAAGTGGTACACTCTGCAGCTGGATTGACGGCCAATAGCTCTTTGTATTTAGTAAACTGTTTGTTTCTGTCATTTCCGTGCCCTTGGTAAATATCACCTCCGCGAATCGGATCATAAACAGCCATAACGGTATCATCATCATACAAAACTGACTGCACGCGGCTATAAGGACAGATATAAACACAAAAATCCTCTTTGATGAAGACCACATCGATGATCAAAAATGCGGCGAAACTCAATAATATCCCGACAAGCATCATGTGTTCGCCGGGGTTTTTAAGGTATGCGAAAAAATCCTCAGGCGGTACAAAATACCATAAGAAGTTTGCGGCGGCTATCAATGATAGTACTGTCCATATCAAAATAGCCACAACCTTCTTGCCTTGATTCTCCGCTTTCTCCATATCAGGCTCTTTTTGCTTGTTTTTGATACTTTTTCTCATGCCCAAAAGCTTGGTCTCTATGAAGTCTCTGTATATGACGCGGAAAATCGTCTGTGGACATGCCCAGCCACACCATGCGCGTCCGCCTATGGCCGTCACCGCAAAAATCCCCAAAAAGAGCAGCATCAGCAAAAACGGCATCAAATAGAGCTCTTGCATATCAAAAGCCACACCTGCAAGGTGAAGCTTTTTGTGGTCAAAGCTCAAAAGAAAAAGATGGTTGCCGTTGATTTTGATCCATGGCATCACCAAAGCTACAACAGTTACAGCGATATAAAACCAATACCTTTTGATACGATACTCTATCCACCCCTTCAAATACTCTTTCGAGACATTTTTTTTGGGTTTATTTTTTTCATTTTCTACGACTGCTTCCATGCTCTTCTCCTTTTATGTTGTTTTTCTTTTGTCCAAAAGGGCAAAGTAAAATCTTATCATCCTGTTTGTCTTGTGCGGCTTGCGCAGAGATGCCGTCACTCACCTCGTCGATCACCTCTTTGATCCCTCTGGATTCTATATAATCCTTAAGTGAACTTCTGCTCACATTGAGCTCACGCGCGATCACACTCACATTTTTTCCCTCCTTCAGAAGCTTGAGAATGCGAGTATGAAGCTTATCAAATTTCGAGACAGATCTGCTCCCTTTAGGACGGCCGATCTGTTTTGGTTTGTTGTGCTGCGCCTCACGAATCCTGTTGAGCAGAGGGAAGATATCGCCTACTGCGCTTTTCTTGTCGATGACGGCTGCCGAAGATGCGCCATAAAGAGTGATACCTCTATCCAGCATACAGCCAATGATCTTGATAATCTCATCAACCTTTTCGCTGAGCATCCACACCTCGTCCACAATGATCGCATCACCTCTTTTGAGTCCATGAACAAAATTCTCAAACTCTTTGCGCTCCTCAATCGGGCGATTTTTGGCCGAATATTCTATCACCTCTTTGCCTATCTCCATACCATGACCCAATGAAAAAGAGAGGATACTGTTTTGCTGTTGAGCAATGTTTCGTTTTCCCGAAAGATGCCGCAAATAAGCATATATCATCCTCCCCCTCCATTTATCATTTTGATAAGTTTAGCCTATTTGATGATAAAAGTCAAGATTTTTATACTATTTTCGTCATTTTTTTATGCTACAATATTATATACGATATAATGGATAAAATTAGCAATATGAGGAGAATCAGTGAATTTAACCCATTTGGATGAGAACAATAAGCCAAAAATGGTCGATGTGACTGAGAAGGAGAATAGTACCCGTATCGCTGCGGCAAGCGGTATCATCGAAGTCACGCAAGAAGCCTATGACGCGGTCGTCTCCAATACAGCCAAAAAGGGGCCTGTACTGCAAACCGCTGTCATCGCAGCCATACAAGGCGCCAAGCAGACAAGCAGCCTGATCCCTATGTGCCATCCGCTGATGCTCACCTCTGTCAAAACAGAAATCGAAGAGCTTCCCTGGCTCCCGGGCTTCAAGCTGACTGTCACTGCCAAACTTACAGGCAAAACAGGCGTAGAGATGGAGGCGCTCACGGGGGTGAGCGTCGGACTGCTGACGATCTATGATATGCTCAAAGCCATCGACAAAGGGATGATTATCCGAAATATACAGCTAGAGCAAAAAAGCGGGGGCAAATCCGGTGATTTTATGCGCCAATAACTACAGAGGTATATGATGATTACATTTGATGAAAATACGCAAGAAAAGCCCGAAATAGACTATCCGAGGAGGTGGGGATTTAAGATCATCGGCAGAGACAGACAGGCGCTGCTTTCGTGCATCAAAGAGGTGATGGGAGACAAAAAACATCTCTGCTCCGTAGGCAACGCCTCCAAAACAGGCAAATTTCACAGCTACAATGCGAGCTGTGAAGTAGAAAGCCAAGAGGAGCGCGACCGCCTCTTCAAGTGCTTCCAGGAGCATGCTGATGTACAGTTCGTGATCTAGATCCTGCTTATGAACAGATTCGATGCCAAATCCCGCCATTTGCCCTGAACTCCACCCATGCTGAGTATGTCGAAGTATCGAGGGGCAAGCCTGTCAAAAAGCAATATATTCTGGTTCGACAGGCTCACCATGAGCGGATTCACAAGCTCCGTTGCGGAGGGGCTGTTCATCCTGAGCTTGCCGAAGGATAGAAGGGTTGAGAGTTTTGGTCTTTAGCGAGTTGCTCTTTGGTCATTTGCTCTGCACTCAGGCTTGCCAGCATTGAGAGTATCACATACGCCAAAAAGAGATAGAGCCCCATTTGTATCTCGGCACGGCTCATATCTCCCTTGCCGGAGGAGAGATAGACCAAAAATGTCGCCACCACAAAGACATCCGCCATCGACCATTTGCCCAGCACTTGAAGCAAATGCACTGCCTTATGCGCCCATCTGTTGTCGACGAAGATCGCCAAAAAAAGCAGAGAAAATGTTTTGGAGAGCGGCAGAACGATGGAGAAAAGCAGCAGTGTACCGCCTACCACATGATCATTTGTCTCAAAAAGCTTCATGATCGTATCCAAGACTCCTTTTGACTCCATGGTAAAGACGATATCGCCCAGATGCTCGACCTCTTTATGGATAGACATCGTCATCACGGGTGTCACAAGGCCTGATACCAAGGCGATGAGCGCACTCAGAGACAAAATGACTACAAACTCCCGTCGCGTCATCGCAAAATACATCAGCAATATCGCCCCGAGCACAACTGCGAAACAGGCGGTATATCGCTGAGCTTGGCGCCTGAAAAACAGCTGCGCATCTTGCAGCTTTTGCTGTTGAGCCACAAGCTCGCTGTAGCCCTCATAAAGCCCCAGCGACAAAAGCTCAGCAAGTCTCTTGAGCCGGTTTTTGCTTAATTGTTCTATCTGCTGCTTGTCAACTATTATGCGCGTCATCTCTTGGCAGGATCGAGTATTGTCATACACCTTGAACGCAGCAAAACCCATCATGCACAGCAAAAGGAGACTTACGATATAAACCGATACTTTTTTCATGCGGGTATTATAGCCAAACCCGTGGGGCTTTATTGTCAAAAACAGAAGGGTGCTGATTTGAATTTTGAATTTTTTATCCTGTCTTGGCTTGGAAATGATATGCAAATCCGCCCATATCGGGCTTGCCTAAATATCGAAGGGTATATACGAAAGTTGAGTAATGATACAAAACATCTTAAACTTTAAAGGCTATAATCATCCCATGAAAAATATAGATATACTCCAAGCCATTGCCCTTGAGGCGGGCAAAATCGTCCGAGACGGCTTCTATGCCAACAAGCAGGTGATGCATAAAGGCACAGTCGATCTGGTCACGCAGTATGATTTGCAAACAGAAGCCTATATCATCCAAGAGCTGAAAAACTCTTTTCCCGACTATCAGCTCG
The DNA here is from genome assembly GCA_020721085.1 of Sulfurovum sp. Lineage (GTDB taxonomy): Bacteria > Campylobacterota > Campylobacteria > Campylobacterales > Sulfurovaceae > SZUA-451. The sequence continues at coordinate 11,654 of DYNJ01000015.1, forward strand.
TCGGAGAAGAGAGCCACCAAGGGAGCTATCATTACTGCAAAGCCATCTATATAGACCCTATCGACGGCACGACCAACTTCGTCCACGGCATCCCGCATGTGGCGGTCTCGATCGGTGTCTGGGAAGACGGCAAGCCCGTCATGGCTGTCGTCTACAATCCTATCCTCGAAGAGCTATTTTGGGCGGCGGCAGGAGAGGGATCCTGCCGCGGTCAAACCGGACTATGCGTCTCGTCTCAGACCGACCTGCAGCAATCCCTGATCGCCACGGGGTTTCCATACGCCAAAGTCAACAGGGGCATCGAATACCGCTGGACTATCGATTCGCTCTCAAATCTCCTCCCTAATATCCGTGATATCAGACGGCTTGGCGCTGCATCGCTGGATCTATGTTACTTAGCCGAGGGCAAAACTGACGGTTTTTACGAGATAGATCTCAAGCCGTGGGATGTGGCGGCGGGGATCTTGATCCTGCAAGAAGCCGGCGGAGCTGTCACTAATACATTTGGAGAGGCGTTCGGATTCGACGACAAGGGCTTTATAGCCAGCAACGGCAAAATCCACTCGCAACTCTTGAGCCACCTCAAACCTATCTAGCTTCGAAATAGACCAGCAGCGTCCTTTGATAGAAATTGTCATTGTCATCACTGACGATGACATAGCGGTTCTTCCCCACTTTCGCCAAGCCTTCGAAATTATCCAGATGCCACCCCTCTGCATTGCTAAAGCGCGCCAGCACCTCGGTCTTGCATACCCCTTTTTTACTCTTGCCAAGCCAAACCTTCTTGAGCGTGATCACCACCGGCGCGGTCAAGCCGCTATATGCACGCTCCAAGACAAGCACCGTACCGTCATCCATCACCTCCATGCTGACAACCGCACTGTTTGCCGCTTCTTCTGCGCGAAAGCGCCACTCCTGCCCAGAAAGCGCATAGACAGTCTGCTCTTTGATGCCGTCTCGCTTGAGCGGCCACTCTGCCGCCGTCAAAATGCCATATTTGGGATGCCATGCCACTGATTCGAGAGACTTGTTTGAAGTCCGATAGTTTTTGGGATTGGAGAGCTTGGCGGGGATCTCATACTTTTTGCGCATCTGCCCATCTGTATCAAAATGGGCTATCTTTGCCTTTCCCTCAAAAGAGATCAACAGTTTGCCGTCTTGAGCGATGGTCATCCCCTCGCTGTCATGAAGCCAATTTTTAAATTTTTTGCCGTTTTTGTCCATCAGCTTTACCGCGCCTGACGGCTCAAGTCTCGTGATCTTGTCATCAAACTGTGCCGAAAAAGAGAAAAGTGCCCCTTCATCGCTGACCAGATAAAGCCTATTTTTACTTTTGCTGTATGCCGCATCGGAGATCTCGCTGAAATGAACACCGTCTATATCGTCATAAGAAAGCACCCGCTGGTCAAGGATACTGATCTTCATATACTGCCGCGTATCTACCCCGAAAGGCGCCATATTTGTCTGCGCCGCATCGCCCCAAAGAGACACGGCTGCTGCAAGCCATAAATATATCTTTTTCATTTGGTACTGTTTTTCTCTTCACCCAAATATGAAAATATCAATATCCCAACAATGGCGATATCGATCATCACATCCGCAAAATTAAATACAGCGAAGTCAAATCCGCAGTGCCATGCGACATAATCCACCACTCCGCCGTGGACAAAACGATCATAAAGATTGCTGATCGCCGCACCGATAAGAACTCCTAGTAAAACAGGGTATTTTTGGAGATGCCCGGCATAAAAAACATATCCGATGATTCCGCCTATCAGCACAACCTGAATCCACTTGAGATAGGGACCCAAAAATGCGAAAAGCGAAAAGGCAACACCGCAGTTGTAGTGAAGCTCCAGGGAGATACATTGGCTATCCCAGCCGTATCCGCCCACAAAAAGCATCTTGATATATTGGTCGATTATCCATGTCGCCACAGCGACGACCGAGAAAAGTACGAGCGATCTGGTCATTATGCCAATGATTTTTTGAAAAAGCTCACACAATCTTCCATCATTTGCTCAAGCACTGCTCTGTCTTTGCCTTCGAGAAGTATGCGCAGTTTTTTCTCAGTGCCAGAGTAACGGAACAGCTGTCTCATGCCCGCCGCTTCAACTTTTTCTATAAGTGCGTCCAATCCCTCGATCGTATCAAAAGGAGGCTTTTCATTGACTTGTATATTGACCAGCTTTTGCGGATAAGATTCATACGGACTGAAGGCTTCGCTTGCCTTTTTGCCGGATCCGACCAGATATGCCAGCGCCTGCAATGCGCTCGACATCCCGTCGCCGGTTTTGGCTATATCGCTAAAGATGATATGCCCGCTCTGCTCACCTCCGAAATTGATCCCTTTTTCTTGCATGATTTTGGCAACATGCTTGTCACCGACAGCACTTCGGTATAGAGCCAATTTATTTTTTTCGAGATACTCATCCAGCCCTTTGTTGCTCATCACGGTTGCCACCATCCCGTCGCCTTTGAGGAGACCTTGCTTTTTGAGATGCACAGCCAAAACCCCCATCAATTTATCTCCGTCGATCACCTTTCCCTGCTCGTCTACCATGACCAAACGATCTGCATCGCCATCCAGCGCTATCCCTATATCCGCGCGGTACTGATGTACTGCTTTTGAAAGATGTTCCGGATGCATCGCCCCGCAATTTTCATTGATATTGAATCCGTTCGGCTCATCTGCCAGCACAACCACATCGGCACCCAGCTCGCTCAGTACGGTAGGAGCGACGATATATCCTGCTCCGTTGGCGCAATCCACCACTACACGCATACCGACCAGCGAAAGTCCTTTGGGAAAGGAGTTTTTGATATGTACGATATATCTGCCGACGACATCATCGATCCGCTTTGACTTTCCGATCGACCTGTCATCAACTTGTGATGCATCTATCAAAGCCTGGTCACGATAGATCTCCTCAATCTTGGCTTCCTCTTCTTGGTTGAGCTTGTTTCCCCTGCAATCAAAAAACTTCACTCCGTTGTCATTGTATGGATTGTGACTGGCTGAGATCATTATCCCGGCATCACAACGCATATTTTCCGTCAAAAAAGCGATCGCGGGCGTAGGCATAGGACCGATCTGGATCACATCAAACCCGACCGCAGTCAGACCAGAAACAATCGCATTTTCGATCATATATCCGCTTCGTCTGGTATCTTTGCCGAGCAGTATTTTGTTAGTTTTTGCAAATTGCCTGAAATAGATCCCCGTTGCCATCGCAAGGCGCAACATATTGGATGCACTGATATCTTTGCCGGCTTTGCCTCGTACGCCGTCTGTGCCAAATAGTTTCAAATTTTATCCTTTTTGTAAACTCTAATTGCAAATTTTATCCACTCTATGGTAAATAAAGAGCGTTTCTGATAACCGCTGAGGGTTTGTCTCTATTGCAGCAAATTAGCTTTAGGCGGCTTGCAGAGGGTTTGCCGGAGACAAATCAAGACAAGGCAGCGCAAAAATATAAAACTGCAATCAAACCACAAGGAAAGCCGTCTCTTAGCGAATTATATCGTTAAATTTTTTCGAATCAGCTTTGAACCGGCCCTTCAAAAATTTGCCTTGTAATTCATCTGATATTTTGGCTTTTATATCCCTTGAGGGGTTATTCTCAAAGCAATGCTGTCATCAAATACGCAAACAGCGGCAGCGTCACCAATGACAATATCAAGCCATATCCCACCAATGCCGCGCTCAGCGCAGGTGCAAACCCGGATGCGATTGCCAATGCCCCGGCGGTAATCATCGACGGCATGCCTGATTCAAGTACTGCTGTTTGCAGCGCTAGAGGCTGTGTGCCCGTCGCGTACAAGATGCCAAATGCGATAAGCGGCATCGCAAGAAGTTTGATCGTGATCGCTTTGGTAAAAAGAGGATAGTCTATCTCACCTCCCAATCGCAAAGAGTATCCCACAGAGATGAGCGCGATCGGCACAAGTGTTGCAGAGAGAAGCTCTATATACGGCTTGACCTGCCAGGGCAATTCACCTACGAGCAAAGCAAAGATCAAAAAAACAAAAGGAGGGAACAAAAGAAGCTTTTTGAGGATCACTCCTTTGTTGATTTTGCCTGTCTCATATCGGGCTACCACAGCGCTCCCATACAAAGATACGATCAAAAACGATCCAAACTGATCATACATCAGCACATATCCGATCGCATCCTCTCCCAATAAAGCACGCACCAGAGGGATACCCAAAAATGAAGTGTTGCCCATAGGCACGACAAGCAAAAGCGCCGCGCGTACATCTGGGGGATAGTGGCGCGTCATGACCAGTACAGCATAAACTGCGATCGGCAGCAGCAGCCATGGAGTGACGATCACCCAGATCACAGAAAGATCAAGATGTATCTTGGGCACTTGGATCAAAACAGTCGCAGGTAAAGAGACATATATGACAAAGAAATTGAGACTCTTGGCAAAATCGACCGGTGCATCGCTTTTTTGAAGCAAAATACCTATCACCAAAAGCCCGATGATGAAAACAAACAACGCCATCTTATTCCTTGCTGTTTTATTGGCTTCTGTTTTTCTTGAGCCAATCTGAGCGAATTATACAATAAATCTATGGTCAAACAATCGATTAATATATTTTTAATTATATTTGTGCTAATATTCGCGCACTATTTATACTACCCATCAATAAAGTGCGGTAGTCAATCAAAAAGAAAGACAATAAAGGAATCGCATCATGGCACATCACAAATCAGCAAAAAAGCGTATTTTGCAAACTGCTGTAAAAACTGAAAGAAACAGATATTACAGAACCCGGATCAAAAATATCACCAAAGCAGTCAAAGAGGCCGCAATTGCCGGAGACAAAGCAGTAGCGCAAGAGGCGTTTAAAATCGCAAACAAGCAAATCCACTCCCTGGTGAGCAAAGGCTTCATCAAAAAACAGACAGCTGCCAGAAAAATAAGCCGTCTCCATAAACTCGTCAACGAACTTGAAGTAGCATAATCACCTCCTTTCCTCTTTCTCTCTCCGCTCAGGAAGAGGGAATATCATCAAAAATCTAAAATTCTATATATGGTATGACTATGTTCAAAGAAAAACTTCACCCATTTATTGACCGATACAACAGGCTCAGCGAACTGCTTAGCACGCAAGAGATCGCCTCCGATATACAGAAAATGACTGAACTCATGAGAGAGCAATCCTCTCTTTCCGCACTGGTAGCAAAAGCCACAGAGTATCTTGATATCTCTGATGCTATTGAAGAGAACAAAGAGCTTTTGGGCGATCCTGAATTGGGAGATCTCGCCAAAGAAGAGCTTGGCATTCTTGAACCTAAACTTCCGCTCATAGAAGAGGAGATTAAGATTTTGATGCTCCCCAAAGACAAGAACGATGATAAAAATATCTTTCTTGAGCTTAGAGCCGGAACTGGCGGTGATGAAAGTGCTCTTTTTGTCGCCGATATATTCAAAATGTATCTCCGCTTTGCCGAGCAGATGGGATGGAAGGTAGAACTTGTCAGCTCCAGCGAAGGTACAGCTGGCGGATATAAAGAGATCATCGCCCAAATCAAAGGCGAAAGTGTCTATTCCCAGCTCAAATTTGAAGCGGGAACGCACCGTGTACAACGAGTGCCGGACACAGAAACACAAGGGCGCATTCATACCTCCGCCATCACTGTAGCAGTCATCCCGGAAGTCGACGATGTCGAGATAAATATCAAGCCTAATGAGATCAAGATGGATGTCTATCGCTCCAGCGGGTGCGGAGGGCAGTCTGTCAATACCACAGACTCCGCCGTGCGACTCACGCATATCCCCACCGGGATTGTAGTCGCCATCCAAGATGAAAAATCCCAACACAAAAACAGAGACAAAGCGATGAAAGTACTCAAAGCCAGAGTCTATGAAGCGCAACTCAATGCACAGCTTGAAGAGACCTCGGCACAGCGCAAAATACAAGTCGGCTCAGGTGACCGTTCAGAGAAGATCAGAACCTACAACTACCCGCAAAACAGGCTCACGGATCACAGGATCGGACTCACTCTCTATTCCCTGGAAGATATTATGACCAACGGCAATCTTAAGCCCGTCATCGATCAGCTTATCGCCCACGCTCTCGCCGAAGCGATCAAAGAAGCTGGACTCTAAGGACTCTAAATATCTCTGGCCAATGCGAAAAGATCTTGACTATAGCTGACAAAATCTTTGCATCGGTTGCAAATCTTCTCATCAGATTTTTGCGGGAAAGAGGTCTTGCACTCGCTGCAAACTACAAAACGGTGCTCTATCAGTACCTCTGCGCGATCAAATGCCATCGTTACCATATCAATCTGGGGTATATCAAAAAATGATTTGGGCTTACAGATATCATCACAGATACCACACCCTATACAACGCATATTTTGGAAAAGGATGCGCGACTGATCAGAAGTGTAAGTCAGTGCTTTGGTGGGGCAAAACTGTACGCAATCTCCACAATTGGTACAGCTTTGAAAGTCGATCTGCTTGTGCGCAGTAAAGCCGAACTCATGATTGATAGTTGTTGCGGCTGCCTGATTGATGACTTTTTTGAGGCTATTTTGGAAAAACAGTCGTCGGACAGGGATCGTTTCGTCTGTTTTGAATACGGCGCCGATATCTATATCATCTTGCAGTGCGCTGACCTCTCTGGCGAGTCTGCCAAAGAGCTGTCGCCTCTCCAGATTAAAGCTGCCATTTTGGTCAATCTTTATGGGTGATCCAACTTCTCTTCCAAGCGCGCCCAAAAAGAGATTTGCCTCTTCGATATACCCGCGGATAGACGCTTCTATGACACCATTTTGGTTAAATTCACATCCTTTGCAACTGGACAGATCGCAAACTATATTTTTGTTGCGCAATCCCAACGAGATAAACTGCTCAACACCAAATACGCTCAAACAAGGCGTATTGCTTTTGCAAGAAAGCCTCTCTTCATCTCCTGCGCTAAATCTCAAAATAAATATATCAGGATCAAATACATCGCTACCAAACGACGAAGTCGGGCAGACACCCATGCAACCGTAGCAACCGATACAGCTTTGCTCGTTCAAGGCAATTCGCCTATTGCTTCCAAGCGCAATCGCCCCCGTGGGGCAAATCCGGATACATAGCGAACATTCATTATGATAATAATCCGTGCGCAGACAACGCATCACATCTAGCTGTATTTTAGAAGAGTTTGCAGCAAAATCAACCATTTATGCACCCGCCTCCGAGCTCAAAGCTGCATAGTCCTCTAGGATAAACTCAATAGCAAAATCACATAAGTTGCTATAGAACGGATTGGAGGTCATCTCCTGGATGCCTATCAGAAATTGCGGAACCCAAGTCAGCAGATGCTCTTGATAAAATCTCAGCTGTGCGCTTTTGTCATCTTGAAGCGCCAGTTTTTGCATAAAGCCAAATTCGATAGCGATATGGTCTGGCACATGGAGCGCAGAAGACTCTAGATTGATCTCATAGCCATGCGAAAAATAAAATTGCATCACAGGGTTTTGCAAGCCTACCAATATTTCGTTTTTGACATCCAAGATGGAGGATTCTATAGGGTGGTTGTTCATTAATAAGAGTGTATTATACTCGATATTCAACTCCTCAAGCAACTCTTCTTCTTTGCCTTCTGTCAAATAGCTCATCACATCGTCTCCGATCGTGGTAAGAAGTTCAGGATTATTTTTCATATCACTGAGCAATTTTGCATCAATTTCACTTGCAAATATTCTTGATAAAAATGCAAAAATATAGACTCGGACTCTGTTTTCCATTCCACTCCTTTGTTGAGACACTTATTTGTCAAATCTGGATGGATTCTACAAAAAAATGACACATATAGACTTAAAAGGGCATCTTTAATAATGTATGGGCACCTCTAATAACCCTTTAATGGATATAGAAGCCTAAATTTTGGATAAATTATAAGTCAAATTTTTGAAGGACTAGCTGAAGCTAATTCGAAAAAATTTAACACAGTAATTTGCGAAAAGGCGGCTTCCCTTCGGGCTTGTATGCCATCAAGGGATTCTTAGAGGTGCCCGTATATGCAAGAGGTTAATACCTGATACTTCAGATGCAGTGCAATCCTAGACCCAGACTCTCTTCACAAAGAAGAGAGAAGCGTTTTACAAACAGCCTTTGAAAAAAGATTTTTTAGGCGGTGGCGGTGCCTTGAATTCGCTTGCTATGATCGTATTGTTTTTTTGATCATATGTACCTATAATCGTAACCTGATCTTTATTGATTCCTTTTTCGATCACCTCTGCCATACTGAGACTGGCCACCGGACTGATCTTGTAGTACTGAAGGTCAGCATGGACATATACGACCAATTCTGTCCTCATCGCATCGCCAAACTCCCAATTCCTGAAACATCCGCCTTCACCACACACGACACTTTCAAGACGGCAGTCCATAAATAGCCCCTGATCGGCACACCATTTTGTAGTCAAAAAGCCCTGTTTTTCAAAAAGCTCTTCTTCTTTTGCCTCTGGCTGCTGTGCCGCCTCAGGAGCCTTTACCTCACCGGATGCAGCCATGCCCACAAACGGAGACTTATTGGTCGGGGCGACTGTCTGTACAGATGCCTTTGTCTCCTCAGATGCAACCGCACCTGACAGGGCAAACAATACGGCAACTGCTGTTATTATCGCTTTTTTCATTTTTCTACCTCAGCTTTCAATGTCATAAGATAAGCAACAGCGTCATTGACCATCGCCTCATCTGTCATCATAGGCGGCATTGTGGATGTTCGCACACCCTTGGTATCTACTGTGTACCATTCGAAATTTTTGTGAGCATTACGGTTGTATCCAGGCACCACGACTGCGCTTGGTGCAAGGATCGACTCTGCCAAATAAGCAGGAGTTGAATAACCGCCTATATTGCTCAAGTCAGGAGCCATAAATGCAGGAGCTGCTTTTTGCGCATTGAGGGTATGACAGCTTGCACACATCGCCTCAACATTGGCTTTGCCCGCCTCCGCATTTCCTTTTGGCTTGGCAGACAGCTCATCGATAAGTGCTTCATTGCCTTTTTTGTCTGAAAGATCTACTGCTATCCAACCGGAAAGCAGCTTGACACCGTCTCTGCCCAGCTTGCCACCATTCCAGACCGCAAAAGCTACAGGGAGCGCGCCAGCACCGCTAAAGTCAGCATTTTCGTCTTTGAGATGCTTGCCCATGGTACCCGACCAGCTTTTTTTGCCCTCATTGTATGCCATATCCATTCTAAATCTATTGCTTCCGTCTTTGATCTCTGTCATCGATCTGAAACCTTCAGATATAAATGAGCGCATATAGTTCGGGTTCGCCGCATCTGTTACATTTTTGTCATATATCGCAAGATCTTTGCCGAATGCATTGGTATTGTCTCTATTGATTTGCAACTCTACATTTTTATTTCCGTTAGGCTCGTATGAGGATAGACCATTTTTGTAGATATGCACCAAAACAGGTCTGCCCTCTGATCCCATACCGATATACGGAAGTATTTTGGGATCATTAAACTTGGTTGCCATCTGCACAGCAAAACCGTCCGAATAGCTATCGGAACCGCTTTGCACACTCTGTGTACCGTCTGCCCAAACAATCTTGAAAGCGATACATTTATCATTGTACAATGCAGATACTTTTACTATCTTACCTTTGCTGTTTGCATTAGCGACATTGGCATTTTTGTCATTCATTTTGACTGCTGTTTGAGGATAAAGTGCCACTTCGGCCACTTTGGCCTTATCCCACAGAGCATCTGTAGATTTCAGCATAGCAGGCTTCACATTATTGCCCACTTTTGCCGCCACGATACTGTCTTGCGCACAAAGTGCTGATACAACAAACGATGTTGCGATGATTGATTTGATTATTGTTCTCATGCGTGTGCCTTAAAATGTGATATTGCGTGTGTATACTTACCCTTGATATACCGCTGATCGATCGGCGCAAGCGGCATCAATCCTTTGGACCTCGCAACATCTTGATAATAGTTGTTATCCAGTCTAAACATCTCAGAGTGCTGATAAGCAATTAAAAGATCCATCAGCTCGCTCTCGCCTGTCTTCTTTCTTTTGTCTTGCTCGGCTCTAATCATCTTGACTGCCTCATGCACCTCTTTGCCGAAAAGTGTTTCAAGCTCTTCCATTGGAATACGCTGAGAACCCTCGATCACTCTTCCTTCCGCGTCAAATTTTGCAGGCGCTTCTGTCGGCGGTACATAATATACATTTGGCTGAGTAC
>DYNJ01000093.1 GCA_020721085.1 Sulfurovum sp.
AAAATAAATTTCTAAATTGTGGAGTGTAAACCATGCAGATGAGTGGTGCACAAATGGTTTGTGAGGCGCTGATAGCCGAAGGTGTCAAGACAGTTTTCGGCTACCCTGGCGGCGCTATCATGAATGTCTATGATGCGATCTACAAGCAAGACGGCTTTGAGCATATTCTCAATCGTCACGAACAAGCCTCTGTCCATGCGGCAGACGGCTATGCGAGATCGACCGGCAAAGTCGGCGTAGCGATGGTCACAAGCGGTCCGGGATTTACCAATGCGGTTACGGGTTTGGCAACGGCGTATATGGATTCGATCCCGATGGTTGTCATCTCCGGTCAGGTACCGCTCTCGCTCATCGGGACTGACGGCTTCCAAGAGATAGATGCCGTAGGTATCTCGCGCCCATGTACGAAGCACAACTATCTTGTCAAGACTCTCGAGGAGCTGCCTAGAGTTATCAAGGAGGCATTTTATATAGCCAAAAGCGGTCGCCCTGGTCCTGTCTTGGTGGATATTCCCAAAGATATCACAGCTGAAATGGGGGAATTTGTCTATCCAAATGAGATCAATTTGCCGACCTATAGACCCAACTACAAAGGCAATGAGCGTCAGATCAAAAAGGCAGCCGATGCGATCAAGGCGGCAAAAAAGCCGCTTTTGTATATCGGGGGCGGAGTAGTGCTGAGCAATGCATCCGAATTGGTGCGCAAACTAGCGCAAAAGACTCAGATCCCAGCAGTAGAGACTCTGATGGCGAGAGGAGTCATGGGGGCTGACAATCCACTTTTGCTCGGTATGCTCGGAATGCACGGCAACTACTCCTCCAATATGGCGATGTCTGAGGCAGATCTGATCATTTCGCTTGGCGCAAGGTTTGACGACCGCGTGACGGGCAAACTGAGCGAATTTGCCAAATATGCCGACATCATCCATGTCGATATCGATCCGGCGAATATCGGCAAACTTGTCGATGTGGACTATCCGATCGTGGGTGATATCAATGTCGTGATCGAGAAACTGCTCACATTTTTGGAGGATATCGATCCGGACAACTATCACGCCTGGAGAGAGATACTCGGTCGCTACGACTCCTTGCATCCGCAAAGCTATCAAGACAGCGATGAAGTGCTCAAGCCTCAGTGGGTTATCGAGAGAATAGGGGAGCTTGTCGGTGAAGATGCGATCATCACCTCAGATGTCGGTCAGCATCAGATGTGGACCGCGCAGCACTACCCCTTTGATCGACCTCGTCAATGGATCAACTCCGGCGGACTCGGTACTATGGGATTTGGATTTCCGGCAGCTCTCGGTGCCAAGCGGGGCAATCCGGAAAAAACTGTCATCAATATCACGGGAGACGGTTCCATATTGATGAATATCCAAGAGCTGGTCACCGCTGCCGAGTATGAGATCCCCGTCATCAACATCATCCTCAACAACCACTTTTTGGGCATGGTGCGGCAATGGCAGACATTCTTTTATGATAAGCGCTACTCTGAGACCGATTTGAGTTTCCAACCCAACTTCAAAGCGCTCGCAGAGGCATGTGGAGGCATAGGCTATGATGTCACCACCAAAGAGGAGTTCGACGCCGCACTGAGAGACGCGATCGCGCAAAACAAAGTCTGCTTGATGAATGTTGCGATCCATCGTTTTGAGAATGTTATGCCGATGGTTCCTGCCGGAGGCGCGCTTTACAATATGTTATTAGAGCATAAGGAGGATCAGTAATGCAAAATGTAAGAAGAGTCATCTCTGTAGTGGTGATGAATGAAAGCTCTGTCCTTGCGCGCGTGACTTCTCTTTTTGCGGGGAGGGGGTACAATATCGACTCCCTCACTGTCGCACCGATGCCCGGAAGCGACCTTTCACATATCACGATCGTTACCAACGGAAGCTCCAGAGTGATAGAGCAGATCATCAAGCAGCTTCACAAGCTCATCCCGACCCTCAAAGTCATAGAGCATGAGGAGATGGTCGAAAAAGAGATGCTGCTGGTCAAATTTCCTATCGGTGAAAATCTGGGTGATATCCAAGCGCTTTGCAGCGCATACAACGGCGGTATCGTCAATGTCGGTGTCGATATGGTGATCGCGATGGTGGCGGATGAGCCAATGCGGATTCGCCATTTTATCGAAGCCACCCAGCGATACAACCCATGCGAGATCGTACGAGGCGGTGTAGTCGCTATCGAGCGCTAACCGTTTCGCCATCACCATTTGCCAAATACTTTCACACTAGGAGCGTCTCCAAATGACCTACAGACTGCAAGAGATAGCCGAAATACTCGGACTTGAGCCACAATCTGACGATACGAAGATATCGGGCATACATACGCTTCTTGAGGCGGGCGCATCGCAGATAAGTTTTTTCAATAACCCGAAATATAGCGATCAACTCCCCCACACCAAAGCCGCCGCGGTACTCATAGAGCCCCGATATGCCGATCTGCTTCCCGAAGGGGTGATCGCTCTTATCACGGATGAGCCTTATCTCAAACTCGCACTCGCCTCCAAGCTTTTCGCCCACAAGATCGAGACCAATGGAGGGCATCCGCATACAGGAGAGGGCTGCGATATCGATAAGCGCGTCCGTTTTGGCAAAAATGTCACCCTTGGCGATAATGTCACCATCATGGCGGGCTGCTATCTCGGTGACGGCGTGAGTGTCGGCTCAGGCACGCTGCTGCACCCCAATGTCACACTCTATCACGGCACGACGATAGAGAAAAACTGCATCATCCATAGCGGCGCGGTCATCGGGAGCGACGGATACGGTTTCGCACACACCAAAACAGGCGAACATGTCAAAATCTACCAAAACGGTGATGTCCACATCGAGGATGATGTAGAGATCGGCGCCAACACCACTGTCGATCGCGCCGTGTTCGGCACTACCATCATCCGCAGAGGCACCAAGATCGACAATCTCGTCCAGATCGCACACAACTGTGATGTCGGCGCCCATACGCTTATCGTCGCCCAGTCAGGATTGGCAGGCTCTGTGACGCTCGGCAGAAATGTCATCATCGGGGGACAGTCAGCGATAGCCGGACACCTGCATATAGGCGATTTCGCATCCATAGCAGGCAAATCGGGTGTCACCAAATCACTTGAGGGCAAAAAAACCTACATGGGCGTCCCCGCCATCGATCGCCTCGAATGGCTCAAAATCCAAGCCAAAATGGCATCTCTTGTGAAGAAAAAGGTGTAAATGCACCTTCACAAACCAGATTGCCGCGCTTCGCTCACAATGAAGAAATCTCTGTAATATTCGGGCTTGACCTCCTCGTCGTCTTCGGGCTTGACCCGGAGACCCATTATCTCAGTAGATTCCTGCCTTCGCAGAAATGACGGGAAGTTGTTATTCTCATTCCTTCTGGCAGGAACGAGAAAAAATATTCTCTTGCTCCTGATTATCTTAAAAAAATCAATTATTTTTGGTTCCACTTAATAAAACATTACATTTAAATAGGATAAAGTTATGATTGAGTTCAAAATATCAAACAAGGAAAAGAAGATGTCTTTCAAAGTATTACAAATAGGTCTAGTTGCCTTAGCGGTCTCTTTGAGTTGCGTCCATGCGGATGATGTGACGGATACGGTTGATGATGCGATGGCGGCGTACAAAAGCGGTGATTTCGGCAAGGCATCAGAGGATTTGAGCTATGCGCTTGACCTGATGAAGCAAAAGAGGGGAGATAGTCTCAAGGCTTTCTTGCCCGAACCGCTATCGGGATGGAGCGCAGAGGAGGCGAAGTCTCAGACTGTCGGCGCTGCGATGTTTGGCGGAGGCACGACACTCACTCGTCAGTACAAAAAGGGTGATGCTGCTATCAGCATAGAGATCGTGACAGACTCGCCTTTGATGCAAAGTATGTCTGCCATGATCGCAAATCCTATGTTCGCAGCCTCTGATGGCGGAGAGATGATCCGCATCAACAGGGAAAAGGGTATCCTGAAATATAGCAAAGAGGACAAAAGCGGGGAGATTATCTTCCTTGCCGGAAACAAATTTATGATTACGGTCAAGGGACATGGCGGGGCAGAGCGGGATGATCTTCTTGGTTATGCCAAGGCGATCGATGTCGAAAAGCTCAAATCCCTTCAGTAGAAATGGCTGCTTTCCATTCATATTGAAAAATATAAGTTGATTGAATGCGCTGTTTTTCCTGCCACTCTTGGAGTCTCAAAAGCATTTGCCAAAAGTGTCAAACCAGACTCTTCGCACCCGCCATCAGGAGGCGAAAGGTCGGCACACTTGAGGTGATCAGCTTCTATCCCTACAGTGCGATCGAGTCGCTGCTGCTCCACAAACACAAGCCTGAAGGGCACCGTATCTACCGTGATCTCGCACACATCACCCTCAAGCCTTTTATCCGGAAATATACCGAATCAGACCCAAGTCAAGTCAGCATCATCGGCGTGGATGAGCGGGTCAAAAAGGGCTACTCCCATGTCGCCTGCATGACCCACACGATGCGAACCCCCTATTCAAAACCCCTCCACGGCGCTCTTCTCTCCTCCAACCACATCACCTACGCCGGAAAGACGCTCCAATACAGACTCGACAATCCAAGGGATTTCCGCTACAGCGGACCTGAGGGGATCGATGCGATCTTGGTCGATGATATCGTCACGACAGGCATCACGCTCCAAGAGGCGCAAAACAAACTGCGGGAGCATGGCGTCAATGTGCTTTTCGCCTTGACACTCGCGGACGCACGAGAATAAAATCATCAATTCCAATCTCATAAATTATGGCAAGATAGCATGGAGTATGCATGCCTATCGGGGACGATAGGAATGATAGAGAACATGTCAAGTATGTTCAAAATGTCATTAAAGAAAAAGAGAGCACAAACTTATGCCCAAAATGTGGGAGCAAATTGGTTTTACGCGTTGTCAAACAAAGTGTGAATGAAGGAAATGAGTTTTATGGCTGTAGTAATTATCCTAAGTGTAGGTACACGGCAACAGTCATCTAATAAATCATTTCCCTCATCCCCAAGCTCCAGCTTACGGGATGCATACTTGACGCTGGCATCACCAAAACCTTCTCAACTTGAAGCAAACCGTTCAATCCCTCGTTTGTATCGTCCTTCGATGGGAATGAGGGAATTTTAAGCCTGAAAAGCTAAACTGTAGTGGTTACAAAAAGAATATAGTGAAAAATTTAAAAACTATCAAAAGGTCTTAATATAATAAATTTATAGTTTAAGGTATAATCAAAATATTAAAATGCAAGGACTATCATGCAAACAGTTACTTTAAAAATAGATGATAATATAAGCGATAAATTTTTATGGCTTTTAAATCATTTTTCACAAAATGAAGTTGAAATACTAGATAAAACAACTTATCAAAGTGATGATGATTATATACGAAGTATAAAAGGTATGGAAGAGAGTATAATTCAAGCTTCAAATGAACCAATAGAAAATTATGTTACTGCTGATAAATTAGATTGGTAAAAATGTATCAACTGTTATTTTCACCACAAGCGAAAAAAGATTCTAAAAAAATCGCTTCAAGTGGATTAAAACCAAAAGTTCAAGAACTGTTAGTTTTAATTGAAAAAGAACCCTTACGGTATCCACCAAAATTTGAATATTTATCAGCTAATTTAAAAGGTAAAATTTCAAGAAGAATAAATAATCAGCATAGACTAGTTTATGAAGTTTTTGAGGAAGAGAAGTTAATTAAAGTTTATAGAATGTGGACACACTACGATTAAGGCAAATGCTAACAAATTAGAGGAACTCACAAGATTACGCTTGCGATAATTTGGACTTTTACTTCGTAAAGAAAGTTTTACTAAATTTCAAATATTTCTGAAATAATACCATCTTGTAGTTCACTTCGACCGTTACCCCCCCACTCCAAACAAAACTGCTAAAAAACAACTACTCGTACCCGCTCTCCCTTT
>DYNJ01000094.1 GCA_020721085.1 Sulfurovum sp.
CTTTTTATACACCAACTATGGATTATCATGAAGGACCATTAAGAAAACTCCCAATAATCTTCCCTAAATCCGAATCAACAAAACAACAAATCGACACCCTAACACAAGAATGTATCGATATCTCAAAAGAAGAGTGGGATAGCCGAGAGACTTCATGGGACTTTCGAACCAATGGATTGCTTCGCTTTGCTCGCAATGACGGGAAGATAGAAGATGCCTATCATGCTTATTGTGCGTATTGGCGAGAAAAATTCTATAAGTTACACAAAAACGAAGAGGAGTTAAATAGACTTTTTATCGATATTTATGAACTGCAAGATGAGCTAACCCCTGTCGTAGCTCTAAAAGATATTACTATCCTCAAAAGTGAATCAATTATCAATGATAGAGGTGAATTAGAGTTTAAAGCAGATGAGATCATGAAGCAATTTATCTCTTATGGTGTGGGTGTGATGTTTGGGAGATACTCGCTTGATCGTGAGGGATTGGTCATCGCCAATATGGGTCAGGAGATCCCAAAAGAGCTGGATTCCCGCCTTCGCGGGAATGACGGGGTGTCATTTGAGATCGATGATGACAATGTCATCCCTATCGTAGATGAGAGCGACTATTTTGGCGATGACATTACGGATCGTTTTGTGGAGTTTGTGCGGGTGACATTTGGGGGTGAACAGCTCCAACAAAACATCGCTTTCATCGAAAATGCTCTGGGCAAAAAGATCCGTGCCTATTTCGTCAAGGATTTTTACAAAGACCATGTCAGACGGTACAAAAAACGACCGATCTACTGGCTCTTTGGCTCTCCAAAAGGCACATTCCAAACTCTCATCTATATGCACCGCTATACACCCGACACACTCAACCACATCCTCAACGACTACCTCAGACCCTTTAGGATCCGCCTCGATACCATGCGAAATGAAGCGATGCGCATCACGGAGAGTGAAGATGTCAGCACCAGAGACAAAGCGCTGGCAGACAAAAAGATAGACAAGATCGCTATGACACTAGATGATATCAACGCATACGAAAAAGTGTTGGCTCACTATGCAGCTCGGCGTATGGAGATTGACCTAGATGACGGGGTGAAGGTGAACTACTGTAAGTTTAGAGAGTTATTGTATGAATTTGATGTGAAGTTGTGTAACAAATGAGTGTAGAGACCATAAAAAAAGCACTGCGCCGTATCTTCGATGACAAAGATGAGCAGATCGTCATCTGGTACGATGATGAAGGCGGGTTTAGGGAGCGTTTTGAAGCGCTGGAGCTTGAAGGTGTAGAGAAGCTGGAGATCGACAGAAATACTTTTTGGATCAAACACCGCATCTACTATGAAGCGCCCCAAAACAAATACCTCATCTACACACCCGCGCCCAAGCCCTCACCCAAAGAGAACTGGCTTTTGGATGTGGCGCTTTCATACTACGAGTTCAAGGCGGACGAGTCTTCCATCAATATCCAAGAGATGGGGCTCGATATCCGCCTCAAGCCTGTGCTTGACAGATATAGCAAATTTTTCAGAAATGAGAAAAACAAATCAACGCTCAATGACCTCATAGACGCACATGATGATGACCAATCACTTATCACAAAGATGATCTGCATCACATCAGGCGCGAAAGGCGATACGCTTGAGGATCTGCTCTATCCGCTCTTTGCAGAGATGCTCGAAGAGAAGGATACGAAGTACAAAAACCTTCAGAAGTATGACCTCTTTGAAGCGTTTTGGGTATGGATAGCCAAAGAGATAGGCTATGACAATGCAGAACCCTCTTTGATGGGGCTGGTCATCTATCTACTGGACAATCGCTTCAAGCTTTGCATCAAAGAGACACAATCCGAGGGCAACAAAAGCGCCAGTCTCTTTGTCAATCACTGGATGCAGCATGTCAAATACCGTGACACCTTCAAAGCACTCTCAAGGCAGGTAGAAAATGAACTGGACATCAAACAGCATCAACTCCCCAAATACACAGCTGAAGCACTCATGGGGTGCGATACCTACGAAGCAATAGAACAACACATCATCCAAGAGCTCTCAAGCCGCCTTATCTCAGGGAGTATCTCTGCCTCACAGCTCTCAGAATTGATAGACTTACGAAAAAACAAGTTTTGGTATAGTGACTTTTCCAACTATTATGATGCGTTGTACTGGGCTGCTGAGTTCATTTTCCTCAAGCAAAATGTTTCACTTCATGTAGAGAGCATCGCACAAGGATTGGAAGCATATACCTCTTCATGGTACAAGATGGACTATGCGTACCGCAAATATCTTTTAGGAGTATCTAAATGTATCAACAGTGGACTTTTTGATACGATCACAGATGTGACAGAGAAGTTTTATGCCAACCATTACCTGCCGACCCTCTCAGACGCATGGTATGAGAGGCTCAATGATTTGAAGCAGTGGAAGTTTGATGCCCCTATCGACCAAAAACAATTTTTCTCTCACCATGTAGCGCCGCAGATCACAGACAACAAAAAGCTTTGTGTCATCATCTCAGATGCTTTGCGTTATGAGAGCGGCAAAGAACTCAATGAACGATTTCTCACTGAAGGCAATATCCGTACCGAGTTTAGCTATATGGTAGCCTCCTTGCCATCCTATACACAACTGGGGATGGCTTCCTTGCTTCCGCATCAAAGCCTTAGCTACAAAGAGGGTAAATTTGAAGTGTACGCCGATGGGCTCTCAACACAAGGAACTTCAAATCGAACAAAGATCATGCAAAATCATGTGTCTGACTCCATTGCGATCTCGGCTTCAGATTTTCTCAAGATGAAACGAGATGAAGCACGAAGCTATTTCAAAGCGTATAGACTTGTTTACATCTATGAAAACAGTATTGATGCAAGAGGGAAACCGCCGACAGAAGATCAGGTATTTGAGGCAACGGAAGAGAGTTTTGAGAGACTTACACGCATCACCAAAAAAATGCAAAACGAGCTCATGTGGCGCAATGTTTTCATCACGGCAGACCACGGATACCTTTACGAAAAGACTGATGTGGATGAGAGTAACTTCTGCAAAGTGCCACGCGACGAAAACTGGTCAGACAGCAACAAACGAATGGCGATAGGAAACAACCTTGAAGAAGCGCCATGTGTCAAAATGTATGACGCCAAAACACTCAACATCGCAGGAGATACACAGTTCCTTGTAGCCAAATCCATGCAAAGGATCAGATCAAAAGGCGGCGGAAGCAAGTTTGTCCATGGCGGAGCGACCTTACAAGAGATCGTCATCCCTCTCATCAAGGTCAATCGCAATACAGAGCTTAAAAGCGCTCCGGTTGATTTTGATGTGATCCGCTCAAGCGCCATGATCACGACAAACATTTTTCCGGTAACCTTCTTGCAAAAAAAGCCAGTTGCCCAAAAGGTACTGCCTCAACACATTCGTGTAAGCATATGGAGTCAAGAGGAAGAACTGCTTTCTGATGTGCATGACCTCATCCTTGACTCCAAAGAGAAAGATCCTGTTAAAATGCATCAAAAGATTATATTTAGATTTAGCCGGGATTTGACTTCATTGAATGGCAAAAGTGTCTATCTCAAAGTGATGACCAAAGCGCAGGGAACCAATGATTTCAACAAAGAGCTAAAAGAAAAAGAAGATAATTACACCATTAACATCTCACTGGGTGTAGAGGAGTGGTAAGATGAACCGTTTAGATGAGAAGATCAACGATATATTTCCAGGGCTTGTAGTCCGAAAAGATTTGGTAAAAACCGTAAAAGGCAATGCCATAGTACCATCCTATGTACTCGAATATCTCTTAGGGCAATACTGTGCAACCAACGATGAAGAGACGATACAATCTGGCATTGAAATGGTCAAAAATATTCTGCGAGAGCACTATGTGCACCGCAATGAAGCAGGACTTGTACGATCCACTATCAAAGAAAAAGGCAGAAAACACAAAGTCATCGACAAAATCAGCGTAGAACTCAATGATAAAGCCGATGTCTATGAAGCGGAGTTTTCCAATCTGGGGATCAAAAAAGTGCTGGTCGATGCAGGCACGGTCAAAGCCCACCCTAAACTACTTGTTGGAGGTGTGTGGTGTATCGCCGATGTGGAGTACGAACCAACTGAAGACAAGAGTGCCACACCTTGGGTACTTTCATCACTCAAACCGATCCAGCTTTCACACTTTGACTACGATATCTATATTGAAGCAAGAAAGAAGTTTACGACAGATGAGTGGATCGATCTGCTCATACAAAGCATGGGTTTCAACCCTGAGATGTTTGGCAAACGCAACAAGATGCTGCAGCTTACACGCCTTATTCCTTATTGTGAACGCAACTACAACCTCATCGAACTCGGACCAAAGGGTACGGGTAAATCGCATATCTTCTCAGAGTTTTCACCACACGGTATCCTCATCTCTGGCGGTGAAGTGACCGTTCCCAAACTCTTTGTCAATAATGCCAATGGTAAATTAGGATTGGTAGGCTATTGGAATGTGGTAGCGTTTGATGAGTTTGCAGGTCAAGCCAAAAAAGTGGACAAAGCGCTTGTTGATATCATGAAAAACTACATGGCTAACAAATCCTTCTCCAGAGGTATAGAGACCTTGGGTGCGGAGGCTTCGATGGTTTTTGTGGGCAATACGGCACACTCAGTACCCTACATGCTCAAACACTCCGATCTCTTTGAAGAGGTTCCGGCAAAATATCATGATTCGGCATTTTTGGATCGTTTGCATTTTTATCTTCCGGGATGGGAGATAGACATCATTCGTGGAGAGATGTTCTCAAACGGCTATGGGTTTGTAGTGGATTATATCGCTGAGATCCTGCGCTTCTTGCGAAACGATGATTACTCGGACCGATACAAAGAACATTTCACCCTATCCAATGAAATATCGACAAGAGACAGAGATGCGATCAATAAGACTTTTTCTGGTCTGATGAAAATACTTTATCCTCATGACGGCGCAACTATCGAAGAGATCGAAGAAGTATTGAAGTTTGCCATCGAGGGACGAAAGCGGGTCAAAGACCAATTGATGCGTATCGATACAACATACGCTGAAGCGAAGTTCTACTATGAAGACACCCGAGGCATAAAACAGTGGGTAAAGACACTTGAAGAAAGTGAATATCCACACTATTATCATAAAACCATCAGTGATGACACCGAAGAGACTGCCAATGAGAGTGTTCCATCTGTCACTAAAACAGAAGATATTACCTTGAATGCATCCAATGAACAGATAGACAAACAAGAACTCAAAGAGCAGCATCTTTCGTTCCAAGAGAATCAAAAAGGTGTAACTTATGACTCACTCTTTGGAGAGTATCTGAAAAATGCCACCAAATCAGTGATTACAGATCCCTATATTCGGGCTTTTTATCAGATTCGAAACCTAATGGAGCTCATGGAAACCATCATCAATAACAAGCCTATTGAAGATGAAGTAACAGTACACCTTATTACAATCGTCAACGATAGAGACCCCGAACAACAGATTGATTACTTCACACAGATACAAAACAGTGTACAGGCAGCTGGCATCTCCTTCTCTTGGGAGTTTGACACCGAAGAGACCATTCACGCACGACACATCATCACCGATACAGGCTGGAAGATCTCACTGGACAGAGGACTGGACATCTTCCAACAATATGCAATGAATGATGCGTTTAGTCTCTCCAATAAAATGCAAAAGTTTAGAGGGTGCAAGGGGTTTGAGGTGACGTATATTAAAATCTAATCGCTATTGTTAGCCATTTTGACCATACCCCAACATAGCATTTTGGGTATATCTTTTTTAATATTGGTCTTAATTTTAAAAAATAGGCGGTTTTAGAGTAATTATTGGTTGGATTGGTACTTTTTATTTCACTATCAAGTTTTTAACTTGTGACCC
>DYNJ01000016.1 GCA_020721085.1 Sulfurovum sp.
CTCTCACCGGCACAGATCAAAGATGCACGGATGGTGGGCGGTATAGAACTGTCGGAGAAGCCCATCAAGCCAAAAAAGATGCTTACTGTAGTGGTGGCATCGGTCACCGGAGTGATGCTGGGGATTTTCATAGCGTTTTTGGGAGAGTTCCTGTCAGGCGGACGCAAAGAAAAGACGGGTGACCGATAGGCAAAAGATGGTATAATATTGTATTGACAATACAAAGGTGAAAGTGCTATGAAAGAGTTGTTAGGCAGAGTTGTGATTTTTTCATTTGATCTCTTTGCTATCATGGCGTCCATCTACATAGGGTATCATCTTCGTATCATATTCAGCGGTTTGTTTGATCAGTCGTTTGCCCACAAACTTGACCACTATCTCACTTTTTGGCCTCTGTATATCGTGCCGATGGCATTGATGGCGTATGAGGGGATCTATACAAGGCGATATGACTTCTGGCATGAGAGCAGGCAGGTGTTGCGGGCGCTTTTCATGTCGCTTGTGGTGATCCTCGCTCTTTTGGCGTTGACAAAAACCATCGAGGGATACTCGAGGGGAGCGATACTGCTTATCTTTCTGGTTATGGCTTTTGTGATCCCTCTTGAAAAGAACATCGGCAAAAAGCTATTGTATCATATCGGATTGTGGCAAAGGAAGGTGAAAATCTACAGCCAGGATCTCTTTTTGTCCAAAGAGATCCTGGGCAATCCCTATCTTGGCTATACTGAAGCCAAAGATGAAGATCCCAAAACCGTTTTTATCAATTCACAGGAGATGCAGCTGGATACCCTCAAGCAAATTCTCAGTACAGAGATACAAAAACACCATGAGGTGATCTTCATCCCGGTGATCAACGACTACAATCTGACGCACTCCTTCATCTATGAACTCTCCAACACCCGAACCAATCTGATAGTTTTTCAAAATAGGCTTAAAAGCCGATACCGTCT
Organism: Sulfurovum sp.; assembly: GCA_020721085.1. GTDB lineage: Bacteria > Campylobacterota > Campylobacteria > Campylobacterales > Sulfurovaceae > SZUA-451. The sequence goes on from DYNJ01000016.1 coordinate 951, forward strand.
GCTTTTTAAGCGTATTTCCGATTTGGCGCTTTTGCTTTTGGTCATGCCGCTCTTGATCATTCCAATGGCTTATATCGCCTACAAGATACGCAAAACAGAGCCGGACAGCTCCCCGCTGTTCAAGCAGGAGCGGCTGGGCAAGAAAGGCAACACTTTCGTCTGCTATAAATTTCGCACGATGTATGTCCACGGCGATGAGATACTGGAGCGCTATCTCTCGGAGCATCCCGAAGAGGTCGACTACTATGCGAAATACCATAAATACCTCAATGACCCCCGCATCACCCCTGTCGGCCATTTTTTGCGGCGCACCTCGCTCGATGAGCTGCCTCAGATCTTCAATATATTTCGCCGCGAGATGAGCTTCATCGGCCCAAGGCCCTATATGCTCAGCGAAAGCGAAAAGATCGGCGGGCAGCGTGACACCATCCTCTCGGTGCGTCCGGGGATCACGGGACTGTGGCAGGTGAGCGGGCGGAACGATGTGGATTTCGCATCCCGCGTCGATCTGGATGTCTGGTATATCCGCAACTGGAATCTCTGGATGGATCTTGTGATCTTGATGAAGACTGCCAAAACCGTCCTGCTCAAAAAAGGCGCGCAATAAATATCCTCTAGATATCTTGACTGTAATATAATTCAAAAGTATTTACTTTTATACTATATAATAGTATAATATTTTGCATTATTAAACTTTTGGAGATATATTTTGGAAGAATTATTTTTTAGATCAAATCCTTGGTGGGAGGGCGGCTTTGTCTTTGGGGGCAGAAAAAGAGTCCGCTTTTTGGACGAAATGGAGAAAAATCAAGAAAACAAAGATATCATTTTCTTGACGGGATTGCGCCGTGTGGGCAAAACCTCTATTTTGAAGAGTTTTATTGCATACCTGATCAATGACAAAAATATAAAGCCCAATCATATTTTTTATATCAGCCTAGACCTTATCGCCCTCGAAAAACTCTCTATCACAGAGATACTCCAAGAGTACAGAAAGCTTCACAAGATCGTATCGTCGCAAAAAGTATATCTATTTTTGGATGAAGTGGCTTCCAAAGAAAACTATCATCAAGAGTTAAAAAATATATATGATCTCGAAGAGACAAAGATCTATGCTTCAAGCTCATCGGCTTCACTGCTGAGAGACAAAAATGCGTACCTTACAGGAAGACAAAGAGTGATCGAGGTAATGCCGTTGGATTTTGAAGAGTATTTGGATTTTAAAGAGATAAAGATCAAAAAATCCGATGAATACCTGATAGAGGGCTATTTTGAGGAGTATATGAGCGATGGCGGGATGCCGGAATATGTTTTGACGGGTGATATCAGCTATCTGCAAAACCTCATCGACAATATCCTTTACAAAGATATTATCGCGTATCACAATATCAAAAATGAGAATATTGTCCGTGATTTTTATAGGCTTCTCATGGAGCGAAGCGGCAAACAATTGAGCCTCAACAAAATTGCCAATATATTAGAGATAGGTGTGGACAGCGCCAGACGGTATATGGCTTATTTCGAAGATACCTATCTTATCTATACTGTCGAGAAGTATGGGAAATTAAATGAAAGATTGAAAAATCCAAAAAAGGTCTATGCCGGGGATGTCGGGCTCAAAAATATTGTGACAGGTTTTCGAGACAAAGGGGCTGTTTTTGAAAATCTTGTTTTTCTAAAGATAAAAAATCAAAATCCCTCTTATGTTTATGTTGACGGGACAGAAATTGATTTTATGACAGAGAGCAAAACTCTTGTCGAGGTCAAATACAAATCCGCTCTCAATGAAAAACAGCAAAAACTTTTTGATTCGACAGATGCAAATGAGAAAAAAATAGTAGATGGCTACAAAAGCTTTTTGGCTCTTTAGTGTCAAGCCCTCCAAGGCGCCCGTCATGCAATTGCACTCAATAACTCACAATTTGATATCGCTTGTGCTCCAGCTTGGGAGTGCATACTAGAGCTTTGGAAATTATACAATATTTTTCTACTACTTGAATTTCGATATGCATCCCATCGGGGACGATGTGAACAAGGAAAACACACTAAAAGTTATATGCATGGAGTTAACACGAGATATGGTAAAATCATAGTGACAATAAAAAAAGGCAGCAGATGAAAGACATACGATATAAACAAAGATTTGAAAATTTTGAAAAGTCGTTTTTATTGCTTAAAAATGCTTTGGATATCACTGATCCCTCATTGGTTGAAAAAGCAGGTGTAATACAGTTTTTTGAAACAACCTTTGAATTGTCATGGAAGCTGATGAAGGATTATCTCGAATACTTGGGATATGATGTAAAATCTCCAAGGGATTCCATCAAAACATCTTTTCAAATAGAGTTGATTAAAAATGGCAGCATATGGCTGGATGCTTTAATGGATAGAAATCTAACAGCGCATACATACGATGAAGCGATAGCAACTGAAATTTATGAAAAAATAAAACATGAATATAGTAAACTTTTACAATCATTATATAGAGAGTTTAAGGACAAAATTTGTTTGGACTAAAAGAGGATGAAGTCAATCAGATAAAAATTTTATTAAAGACAAATGGAATACACAATGCATTGATTTTTGGCTCAAGGGCAAAGGGCAACTACAAGGCAGGCAGCGATATTGATTTGGCGATAGATAAAGATGAAAATAAAATATCATATTTACTTAATGAAGAGACAAATCTTGCATATTACTTTGATGTGGTAAATATCAACAAATTGAAAAATAAAAATTTGATTGAGCATATAAAGAGAGTAGGGATAGCAATATGAAAACAGGAAATTTTGATTTGAACAAAGATGGCACATAAAAGACAGTCATTATGCTGAGGCCTTCTGATTGGCAAGCTTGCGGAAAGCCGGCGAGTGATCCAAAAGTTCATTATAGGTTCCCCGGTCGATGATCCTGCCCGACTCAAAAAGCAAGATCATATCCGCCTGCTCTACGGTGCTGAGACGGTGCGCTACGACAAAAGTGATCATCTCTGATTTGATCGTTTCGAGCGCCTTTTGGATCGCCTGCTCGCTTTTGTTGTCCAGCGCCGAAGTCGCCTCATCGAGGATCAGGATATCAGGCTCTTTATACAAAGCTCTTGCGAGCGCTATCCGCTGACGCTGCCCGCCGCTGAGATTGGCGCCGAACTCATCAAGTATAGTGCGGATACCATCCGGCATATTTTCGACAAACTCCCAAGCCTGCGCCTTTTGGAGCGCTGCGATGGCTTTTTGCTCATCCGGTTCGCTCCCGTATGCGACATTGGCAAGGATCGTGTCCTGAAAGATATATATGCGCTGCGTCACATAGGCGATCTTGCCGTGAAGCGAGGGGAGTGTATAGCTTCGGATATCTTGGCCGTTTATCAGCAGCTCTCCGCCAGTGGCATCATAGAAACGCACCAGCAGATTGATAAAACTGCTTTTGCCTCCGCCGCTGTCGCCTACCAGTGCATAGACTCTGCCTTTGTGCGCATCGAGATCGACACCCTGAAGCGCCTGCACGCCGCCGTAATCAAGCGCAACTGAACGAAACTCTATCTTCTCTACTCTTGCGAGTATCTCCTCTCCCGAAACGATCGCAGGAACGCTGGCAAAAAGCTCACCCATGCGCTCTGTCGCCGCTACGGCATCCTGAAGGAGATTGTGGATACCGGAAAGGACTTTGATCGGATCATACAGCATAAACAGCGCTGCTACAAAAGCAAAAAATGTTCCCGTCGTCATCTCGCCCCGGATCACCTGCAGCGCCCCGACATAGATCGCGATCGCCATAGCGACAGAGCCGAACAGCTCAAGCGTAGGACCCACCAGGGCGTTGATCAGATTTTGTTTGATAGCGAGTTTAAAATATTTCATACTCTCTTTGGAAAAACGGCCGTGCTCATACTCTTGTGACGAATTTGCCTTGATCACTTCGATATTGTTGAAGATCTCGGTCAGGCGGGAAGTCATGTCTGAACTGCTCTCTTGCGACCTGTGAGAATACCGCTTCATACGCCGTGCCAGCAGCTGCAGCGGCAACAGCGCGAGCGGCATGATCAGCAGAAAGTAAAACGCCAGCTTGGGGCTTTGGTAGATCACATAGCCCGTCAACGCAATGACCAGCATCACCTTGACCATCATCATCGGGATCATCGAGGAGACCACATTCTGGATCCGTCCCAGATCATTGGTAACGCGGCTGAGCAGTTCACCGCTGCGCATTTTGTTGAGATATCCCATATCTTGGTACATCAGATGGAGCGCCAGTTTGTCGCGCAGTTTGCGCACGATGTCATTGCCGATATAGACAGTGTAAAATGTCTGCACAAAACGCCCTGCCGTCTTGAGCAAAAACACTCCGACGATAGCGAAGGGGAGCATCCGCAGCATCTGAGCATCTTTGCTGATAAAAAGATCATCCATCACCGGCTTGAGAAGGTGCGCAGAGAGTACGGTACCTGCCGCTACGGCTGCCATCCCGAGTATCGCAAAGAAAAATTCCCTCCTATAGCCCATCATATAGGGAAGAAAATATCGCAGCAGCTTCTTCATCTTCGATCGTACCTCATGCTTCCAAACCGTTTTGTAAATTATGGGTTATTATACCTCATCATCTCCAAAGTTTACCCATCGATACCGGCAAGCATCTTTGATCTTTTGGTATTTATGCTAAAATCTGACATAGAAACTGCCGCCGAGCGAAAAGGGAGTAAAAGCGCATTATGAATGTTGTTGCCAACAATAATACCCGTATCATCAATTATCTGATTTTGCTGTATGCGCTGACGATACCTTTGTCTCTGGATATCTTGCGTGCTGTGGTGATTTTGATGATGGTCTTCTGGATACGGGAAGGCGGATGGAAGGGAAAATTTGCCCGGATCCGCCATGAACGCCTCTTTCAGGCGCTTTTTGCCCTCATCGCCATACTCATCCTTTCGCTGCTGTGGACTGAGCCCGACAATCTGAAAATCGGGGTAAGCTATATCGGACGGTATTGGTATCTGCTCCCCGCCGTTGTGATCTATACATCCTTGGAACAAAACAATATCGATAGAGCGCTTTCGGCTTTTTTGCTCGGGATGTTTATCAGCGAGGTCGTCTCTTATGGGATTTTCTTTGGAATATTCCACATTAAGGGGGTTTCAGTCACAGATCCATCGCCTTTTATGCACCATACGCTCTACAGCGTCTTTCTCGTCCTCACGGCAGGTATTCTGCTCAATCGGCTCTTGTCTCATGATACCCTTGGACACAAGATCATCTACGCACTCTTTTTTGTGACGGTGACAGCCAATCTTTTTATCAACTCCGGACGCACCGGGCAGTTTCTCTTTGTGCTTATGCTGTTTGCCGTGATCATCAACCGCTATCGCGTCAATCCGGCATCGATCGCTATTACCGCTTTCGTACTTGCCGCCGTCTCCTATCTGGCATTTACCTTTAGTCCCAATTTTCATAGACGGATGATCGAAACTTACAACACCACCAAAACGATCAATTACAATACATCCATCGGCGCCAGGGTCGGACTCAACATAGTAGCCAAAGATATCTTTTTGGAACATCCTCTGCTGGGTGTGGGAGCAGGCGACCATCTCACGGAAAAAAGCAAGGTTATTCAAACTGACCATCCTGAAATGGCCTATGTCGGCAAGATCGTACATTATCATAATCAATATGCGGAATTTCTGGTGATCGCCGGAATCTTTGGATTCTTGGGCTACCTTGCTATTCTTGTCATGCTTGCCCGTACCCAGATCACAGATCAAGACATAAAAGTCATAAAAATTGTTTTTGTCTTGGCATTTGCCGTTGCGTCGCTCAGTGATGCGATGTTCCACCTCAACAGACCTCTAAGCCTCTTTGCGCTGTTTGTTGGTTTGATACTGGCTCAAGCGCGCTATGAGCGCATAAGTACAGTATAGCGCTCATAGATATGCTCCATCGCGAACTTTTGCAGATAAATATCCTCAATCGGCGGATAATATACCAGTGCGTCTGCTATTTTGCTGCTTAGATCATCCGCGTCATTGACTCTGGCCAGATAAGCGCTGAGCGCACCGGTCAAAATCTCATCAGGACCTGAACGGCAGTCGGTACTGACCACGGGGGTTCCGAGGATCAACGCTTCGATCAGTACTGTAGGAAGCCCTTCCCGTTCCGATGAGAGGATCAGTAGTTTGGCGTTTTTGATGATCGGATAAGGGTTTTTGGCAAACCCAAGGATTTCAACACGCTCTTTTATCCCCAACTCGCCGATCATCCTCTCTAGCCTTGGATCACTGTTGCACAACAGCTTCAACGGAGGCGGGTCTTTCAGCTTGCTGTAAGCCTGGAGCAGGATATCGTGCCTTTTGACCGGACGAAAAGCAGAAGCGCTCAGCAGATATGCCCCGGTTATTTTTTCAACCGGCTCTGCTCCTTGCATTCGTATCTTTTGTATATCGAAAGGATTGTAGATCACTTCGCATGAACTATATGCGATCCCCATCTGATCAATGTCCGCCTTGATCCCTTCCGAGACAGCGATCAGCTCCTTGTCTTTATAAAGCCGGCGATAGAGTATCTCTTTGTTTGCAGCTCTGCGGAGTTTTCCTCTTCGTCTAAATTCCTGCAACTCCATCGAGTAGGAGGTATGGATGAGATATTTCAGATGAGGAAGATTTGCCTTTGCCGCGACCCTGTCGGCAGCGGGGAGATTGGAGAGAAAGAGATCAAACTTGCGCCCCTTTTTTTCTAAAGCAGCTATTTTTGATCTGAGCTTGCGTGCCAAAACAGCATCTCCGAATCCTTTGAAAAGCTTAAAAAGAGAGCGGTTTTTGGAGAGTGTATGGATATCGAGGTCACCGGCATCATAAGTGACCACATCCTCCAAAAGAAAAATATCTGCCTCATCGCCATAATACCTGAACATCTCTGCTAGATGAAGTACAATCTTTTCGGCTCCGCTGCCGGCAAGATTGGTCGCGATCAGTCCGATCCTGCTCATCGCTCTAATCCTTGTCTAAAAATGGTTTTATTTTCATGGCAACTTCCTCGCAGGAATCCTCTTGCAAGGTCATGAAATCATCCGATTTGATTTCAAAATGCTCCAATCTGTCTGTCTCTGTCCTTTGAATTCTTTTTTGCAAAACGAATTTTTGCAAAATATTTTGATAGTTTTCGTCCGGCTTGGCGCTGCTGATCCCCAAAGTATAGACCGGCTTGCGGGCAGATACAGCCTCGCTGATCATCGAAGAGCTCTCCTCGGTGACAAAAACAGCTTCACTAAGTCCCAAAAACGGCAAAAGCACCTTCTCTTCTTTGTGGTGATATGATACAAAGTAGGCGCTCTCTTCCGTAAGTGTCCGGCGCATTTTTTTTTCGATATTTATCGGTGTTCTGCGGGAGGTGGTGATGAGCCACCGGATCTTTTGCTTCGCCGCCATCTCCTTGACAAGCTTGATCAATGCATCATAATAGCTCTCATTGTATCTATACCCGGCGCCGTCTCCTCCGAGAAGCAATGAATAGTATTTTTTGCTTGTATCCAGATGGTGTTCACTGGCAAAATCTTTTGCTTTCTCCTTCAAACTTTGTGCAATCATCGTATTGGGCGCCGCATCCAGAATGATCTGATTGGAGTATCCCAGATCTATTACAGTCGTCACTGCCGTAAAAAGTTCCTCTTTTAATCCCCGCAATGCTCCGTTTAAAATATTTTTGGCATGGTAGGCCTGAGCCAGCCACGCGTTAATACCTGCCGTATTGCCGCCTGTAGAGATGATGATATCGGGTCTGTTTTGGGGAAGCTGATAAGTTTTATAGAACCGGTCAAGATAGTTTAGGCTCTGTTTGTTTTGAAAAAAAGAGCTCATGATGTTCAACAACAGCTTCAAAATCTTTCTGGAAAACTTGCCTTTGATCTCCACGGAACAATATTGGACAGTTGCATCCGGATAGATCTTATTCAGGCCGCAAAGCAACCCTTCGGTTTGGTTGTAATGCCCCGGTTTGTTGTCCCTGATCACCAAAATATTCATCTGAGCGCTTCTTGATAGATTTTCATCGTCTGAATGACCATATTTTCTATGGTAAATATATGCTTTGCATTATTAAAAATTTCTTGATAAGCAAAAATTTCCTGACTGTAATTCGCCCTAAAGTCATTGATTTTTCCTGCCAATGCTTTGGGGTCAAAAGGTGAAATGTATTTTTCTGTTATGAACTTTTTGATATCTGCCACATCTGTAGAAATAATAGGGGTGTCCAAAAGCAATGACTCTGCAAAAACATAAGAAAACCCTTCCCGCCTTGAGGAGATGGCGAGCAAATCGCTGGATTTTATGATCCTTTCCGTCAGTCTGTTTTCGATATTCCCTGCAAATATGATTCGATTTTTTATATTTAATTTTTTGGATAAGTTTTCCAATTTTTCTTTCTCTTGCCCGTCTCCGATCAACAGCAGACAAATGTCCTGATCGGCATATTGCATACTCTCAACCAACAAATCAAAACCTTTTGCTTCTACCAGTCTGCCGACACCGCAAAGGATAAATTGATCCCGGGGGATACTAAACATTTGATGCAAATCTATACTGTCAATATCTTCTATTTTTATGCCGTTATAGACGGTTCTTTTGTTATTGATATCCAATTTCCCGCCGATTCTATCTGAGACCGTGATGACAAAATCAGCCTTTTTAAAAGCTTTTAGATCTCTTTTGTATCCGTGGAGCGTTGCAACGATCTTCGAGGACAAAAACGGTTTGAGTCTGACTACCATCGCTGTAGCTTTGTTCGCCTGTGCATGAATGATGTCAAAATTTCCGCTTTTTAAAATATTATAAAGTTTCCATAAAATAAACAGATTGTGTCTGCCTTGAGTTAAGTCCGCTTCTATAAAATTTATATTTCCAAAATCATCTTTAAATTTTTTATGAGCGACAACAGTGACATCCATCCCTTTTGCCCGTAATGCCTTGGAGAGTTCTATAGTGTGCTTTTCCAGTCCGCCGTCTTCATCGCCCGCCAAAACCTGACAGACTCTCATTTGCCCACCCCCCGTTTCCCTGCCTTGAGCTTCAGCTTAAAGGCAAGGAGATTGTCTTTGCCGCTGACCCTCACACGGGGTATCTCGAAAAGATCACAACTTCTTAGATCAGCAATCCCCGTCTCGACGGTTACGGCATTGCTGTACCCGCACTCTGCAGCATATGCTTTGTCTGCCGTCTTATATAATCCAAACGGATAGGCAAAGCTTAGACAAGAGAGATGAAAATCCGTTTCGATCAACTCTTTGGATCCGCAAATCTCTTTTAGACTATCATTTTCATCAAGATTTGCAAGATTGGCATGCGTCAGCGTATGCGCTCCGATCTCCACAAGACCGCTTGTGATCAGTTGGCGTACCTCGTCATCGCTGAGCTTGGGCTCATCTTTGAGCCCTGCGCCTTCATTTTTGGCTTTGCGGTATCCTGACCAGTCACGGTCATGCCTGTCATTGACCAGATAGACAGTCGCTTTGAAATTGTATCTTTGCAAAATAGGCAGCGCATTGGTCAGGTTATCCCGATATCCGTCATCAAAAGTGATCACCACGCTTTTTGGCGGCAAATGCCCTCTCTGATCGACAGCCTCAGACATCGTCAACGAATGCCATCCGTTGTCACGGAGATATTTGACTTGCCGCTCAAACGCTTCAGGAGAAACCCGCAGGGAGTTGAACTTTTTACCCGGGATAGGATCTCGCACCATATGATACATCAGTATTCTTGGGTATCGATAGTCAACCGCCCTTTTCCACCATGCATATCGGCAGGAGAATATCAAAAATAAAAAGAGGGAAATTGTCAACAGCCAAACCATCATGCAAGCCTCCCATAAACAGCCATAGTGCGGGTCACCATCTGCTCCAATGAAAAATTCTCTTTGATGTATCCAAATCCATCAAATTTCAAAGCCATTGATCCGATAATCTGGCGGCTGAGAGCATCTGCATCTCCGGCTTCGATCAAAAAGCCATCTATCCCGACTCGAATGATGTCCAGTACCCCGCCGTGGTTTGTTGCGATAACAGGAGTATTCATAGCAATCGCCTCGGCTACGCTTCGACCAAATGATTCGGGCTTTTTAGAACTGTTGACGACCACATCGCTGAGCGCATAGATCTCAGCTACATTGCTTTGCGATCCCGCAAAGACAACTTGATCTTGAAGCTCCAGCTCTTCTGTCAAATGTTGCAGCGAGTGGAAATAACCCCTCTTGTTCTCGCGCACTCCGCCGACGATCAGCGCTTTGACATTTGGCATCGACACCTTCACGATGGCGACAGCACGGATAAATGTTTCAAGGTCTTTGAGCTGTGTGATACGCCCCACGGCAGAAACCACAAATTTGCCATTCAAATCATACTGTTTAGAAAATTGCCCGACAAAAGAGTGATCAATTTTGTTGGGATTAAATTGCACCGTGTCGATGCCGCGGGGGATGACTGTGATTTTTGACCCTGAGGTATGGTATTGCTTTTGAATATACAATTTAATACTGTTGCTAACGCATATCACCGCATCTGCTTTGGTCATGATACTGCTATATAATCCCGCTGAATTAAAGCCATGTACAGTGCTCACTACCTTGAAATTGAGCCCTTTTTTTGCGAGATAGACCAGCCACGCCGGCACACGGCTGCGCACATGGACTATATCCGGATCTAACTCTTTGAGTAATTTTCGCAATCCATAGACCCTGTACGGAACAGTCAATATATTTTTGCTGCACACATCAAACTTAATATTTGCTCCGCCATCAGCCTCTATTTGAGGCGCCAGCTTGCCGCCATTGCTGATGACGATGCTTTTATGCCCCAGCTTGACCAACTCACGGCTCAATTCCACTGTCCCCCGCTCTACGCCGCCCTCATTGAGTTCCGGAAGTATTTGAACTATTTTCACAAATCAACCTTTTTGGCATAGCTTGTAAAATCGATTTTACGGTTTTTCTGTCGAATCGTACCATCAAATCTATGTAGATACCCCCCTTCTTCCAACGAATTGATAAAATCAGTAAACTTATTCGGCTTATTTGATTCCAAAGGCAGAACTTCTACATTGGATGTACCATACGATATGGCTTCGCTTATCATCGAGGTGCTGTCAGCAGTAATAAAAACAGTTTCGCATTGCGATAGAAAATCGCCAATCGGATTGAGCGGGTTTTCTGAATATAATAGTTCATAGTCAAAATGATAGCTTTGAATGAGCTGCTCTATCTCTTTTGGAGTTCGCGGAGATGAGGTAACGGCGATCTCATAGTCAGGATATTGTCCTGCTATGGCATCTAGCTGTGATTTTACGGTTTTTTTTGACATAGTCAGTGCATTATTGCTTCCGCCCACAATGATACCGATCGACCTTTTCTTGGCACTATACAGTCCTTGCGGCCGAGTGTGGGCAAAATTGGCGGGAATCGCTATGATATTATCGGTCCTAGGCGGGTTGTCATGAGTTTGTGCAAAAATCATATCAAAATCATACCGATACCCTCTTGGCAGCATCATAGCAACAGATTTGGCGTTAAGTATTTTTGCTATAACTTTTACAGCATAATAAGTACCGGATCCTGCGCCGATCACCATATCATGCGAATTGTTTTCTTCTGACATTTCTAAAAACTTTTTTTTGGACTGCCATGACTTTTGCAAAGTCTCGCTGTGACAAACTGCGTCATTGCGAACGAAGTGCGGCAATCTTGTTTTTATATCAAAAATAGACATAGTATATATGCCTAAAAAATCAAATAGATACGAAACCGCTTTAAAGAATCTGTTTTTCAATGCTATGTCTAATATATCATACTCTTTTCCGATATAAGAACAAAAAGCAATAGACTGATTGAGGTGTCCCATTCTGCCGTCACTGAGGATCAATACGGGCTTCATCTGCGCCACCTGTCGTGCATCCAAAACCACTGCGCCGGATACTCTTTGATCATCGCCTCGATCACATCGCTGTAGCGTGCTGTCATCAGGGCTGACTTCTCTTCTTCGGTGTCTGCTTCATCCGCACGATAATCGATCGGATCTTGGATGATCACCTTATATCTGCCGTCTTTTTGCCTGGGCACAAAAACCGGTACCACCAAAGGATCGAATTTGAGTTTGAGCAAGGCAACTGATGTAGTGGTCTCTGCCTCTCTCCCAAAAAAATCAACTTTGACACTGCCGTGTTCACCAGATTTTTGATCGATCAGGATACCTATATTGCCTCCTTTTTTGAGCGCTTTGATCATAGCCATCATCGCTTTTTTCTTTGAGACCGCCTGATTGCCATATATCTGGCGCAGCGGCATAGTAAACACTTGATCGATTTGCCGGTTGTTGCCCTCTCTGCCCACTACCAGCATAGGCTGGCCATGCTTGCCCAAAAAATGTGCCGCCAGCTCCCAATTGGAAAAATGCGCCGTCATGAAGATCATACCATTTGATTCAATTTGGGCAATCTTTTCAAGCTGCGCTGCAGCCTCTTGGGTATTGACAACGACTTTATCGACATCAAATCTGCCTGCCAGCATCAAAAGGATCTCCGTGACCGTCTTGGAGAGCTCGGTATAGACCTCTCGCGCAAGTTTCTTGATCTCTTGCGGACTTTTCTCACCAAATGCCGACTCTAAATTGCGGATAGTCAAAGCGCGCCGCTTCGAGCCCGCATAGTAGATCAAAAGGGCGATTTGCCTGATGATACCGTAGAGTATGCTGCGTGACAGGATTTTTGCCAGCCAAACCAACGATGCCACCACTCCATACTCGATTCGTTCTTTCATCTTCCCCACTTGCTGTTGACCACAGTGCAAACTCCATGCGATACGCTTTTATCTGCTATAATTCTATCCAATATACTATAAAAGGCACATCATGATCTGCGTTTTTGACTGCGAAACTATACCTGACTTCTCTTTGGTACGAAAGAATTTTGATGTTGAAGGATTGAGTGAATACGATGCGATCATCAAGGCGCAAACTGAGTATGAGACACTGCACCATACCACATTTTTACCTTTGGCATACCACCGTGTTGTAGCGCTCTCAGCCGTAATCGCCGATGAGTTTGGACGATTTGTAAAAGTAGGCGATTTCGGCAATGGAAGCGATCATGAAAAAGAGATCATCAGCCATTTTTTCAGTTTCATCGAGGAGAAAAATCCCAAACTGGTCTCCTTTAACGGTCGTGGATTTGATATGCCGATGCTGCTCATCCGCGCTATGAAATACAACCTCTCGATCCCTGCTTATTTCGACAACAGCAATCCCAGACTCAATAAAACCAAATGGGAAAACTACCGCCAAAGGTATGCTGAAGAGTTTCATACAGATCTGCTCGACTCCTTAGGCGGGTTCGGCGCTGTACGCAATCTCAAGCTTGACACTCTATGCACGATGGCAGGACTTCCCGGCAAATATGATGTCTCCGGCGATCAGGTTTTTGAGCTCTTTTATCTGCATCAGATCGACAAAATCCGGGAATACTGCCAATCCGATGTGCTCAATACATACTGGCTTTACCTAAAATATGAACTCCTTAAGGGCAACCTTACCCTTCAAGACTATTATAGCTTTTTGCAGACAATGCAAGACAAATTGCCAGCCCTTGGCTATCATCCTGTCTTCACAAAAGCCATCCAAGACGAAACAGGTACCCAGAGGTAAGATAAATTAGATATAATAATACCTTTCAATATCCAAAAAGAAAAAGGATGGTTTTGTGATGATCGGTATCGTCGACTACAATATGGGCAATCTCGCTTCAGTAATCAATGCTTTTGCCAAAGTAGGCGCGCCTGCCCGAGTCGAGAGTGATCCATCCAAACTCATCGGTTACGACAAGCTGATACTGCCCGGAGTCGGCGCTTTCGGGGATGCGATGGAGCATTTGTCAAGCAATGGCATGGATGAAGCAGTCATTGGCTTTGCGGCCAGCGGCAAGCCTCTTCTGGGTATCTGCCTGGGCATGCAGCTGCTGTTTGAAAGCAGTGAGGAGTTTGGCAGCCATACAGGACTGAGGCTGATCCCGGGCAAAGTAGCCGCGTTTGATGAGAGCAGGTTTGACCATCCCCTCAAAGTGCCGCATATGGGCTGGAATGAGCTCTTTGTACAAAAGAATACTCCTCTTTTTGGGAGCTTACCTAAGGATTTTTATCTCTACTTTGTCCACTCATACCATGCAGTATGCGATGACAGATATGCCATAGGCAAAACTCACTACGGGTATGAGTTTGTAAGCGCTGTCCAAAAAGAGAATATCTACGGCATCCAGCCGCACCCCGAAAAGAGCCACAATAATGGGCTCAAAATCATAGAAAATTTTTCGAAACTATAGAAGGAATACCATGGAAATACTACCCGCAATCGACCTTAAAGACGGCAAAGCGGTCAGACTTTCCAAGGGGATCATGGAAAGCGCCAAGATTTACAGTGATGAGCCGTGGCAGGTTGCGAAGCGCTTTGAAGATTTGGGAAGCAGATGGCTTCATATAGTTGACCTCAACGGCGCTTTTGCCGGAACTCCTGCCAATTTAGAACAAATCAAAAAAATAAGAGAAAATTGCAATCTCAAAATAGAGCTTGGCGGCGGCATAAGAGATGAAGAGACCATCAAAATGTATATCGAGCTTGGTGTCGATAGGCTTATCCTGGGAAGTATTGCGGTCAAAAACCCACAGTTTGTAAAAGATATGGCGAAAAAATATCCGGTTGCAGTCGGGATAGACGCGATGAACGGCATGGTGGCAGTCGAAGGGTGGGCAGAGGTGAGCGATATGAAGGCTGCTGATCTGGCTATAGAGTTTGCAAATGCCGGGGTCAAAGCTATTATCTGCACAGATATCAGCAAAGACGGTATGCTTTGCGGGGTAAATGTAGAGTTTACCGAGACTATCGCACTTGCAAGCGGAGTCGAAACGATAGCAAGCGGCGGCGTCAAAGATATCAATGACATCATAGCATGCAAAGCCAATGGAAATATAGCCGGAGTCATAGTCGGCAAGGCATTTTATGAAGGCACGCTCGACCTCAAAGAGGCATTTGGACTGGCAAGGAATAGCTTATGAATGCATCATACCGGGAACTCACACTCACCACAGATGAGCATTTTGTCGATTTCATTGCCGACTTTGTCATGACTCTTTTTGATGATGCTATCGAGATCGACAAAACCCGGATCATCATTCGCAGCGAGCAGGATCTAAGCCGCATACAAGAGGCGGTTGCTACACTGGTCGATAGCCTAGACGGAGCCATAGTCGTCGATATGACACTTGAAGAGAAGAAAAATATCGATTGGATCAAGCAGTACCAAGACTCCATCCAGCCTATCGATACGGGAAATTTCTATATCCATCCAAGCTGGTTTGAGCCCAAAAAGGAGAAGATCAATATCCAAATCGACCCGGCACTCGCATTTGGCTCCGGTCATCATGCCACCACCTTTACATGCCTTGAGTCTATAGCCGAACGAGTCAAAAATGGCGACCGGATCATCGATGTAGGGTGCGGCAGCGGTATCCTGGGACTTGCCTGTGCCAAGCTCGGAGCCAAAGTAGATCTTTGCGATACCGACCCGCTCTCGGTCGAAAGCTGCAAAGATAATTTCGCACTCAACGGTGCGCACTACGAGCATCTCTGGGAGGGATCGGCGGCTAAAGCCCAAGGGGCATATGATGTCGTCATAGCCAATATCATTGCCGATGTACTCAGGTTTATTGCGCTAGACTTAAAAAAACTTGTTAACCCCGGGGGCTTAGTGATCCTTTCAGGAATTTTAGATACAAAAGAGGAGCTGGTGCACCCCTCGTTTTCTGATCTGGTCCTGATCGAAAAAAAACAAAAAGATGAGTGGGTCACGCTGATCTATCAAAAGGAAATTAATGGCTAATTCAAACAACAATCAAAACAACAACCAAGACAATAATAATTTTTTCAACAACAATCCTCTACTGGCGTTTGCGCTTTTTTCGATCGTGATCATCATGATCTTTAAAGCGGTTGTCGGCGAAGGGGACGGTCTGGGAAATATGGTCAACAGCAACGCATCGCTGACCAAGCAGGTGACATATTCACAGATCAAGGATCTGATCAAAGAGAACAAGATCACGGATGTCAAACTGACCCCTGCTACCGTTGAAGCCACAGGCAGCAGCGAAGGCAAAAATATTCGTTATATCGCACAAAATATCCCGGCTGTTGACAAAGATATCATCCCGCTTCTCGAAGAGAAAAAGATCAAATACGAGGGTATCATGGGGGGAGGATGGCTCTCTGAACTTATCGGTATGCTCCTTCCGATTTTGGTCTTTTTCGCCATCTGGATCTTTCTCGCCAAACGTATGCAAAAAGGTATGGGAGGAAGTATCCTCGGTGTCGGCAAAGCAGGCAAGCTGATCAATTCAGAAAAACCGCAGACTCGTTTTGATGATGTCGCAGGGGCCGATGAGGCAAAAGAGGAGGTCAAAGAGATAGTTGATTTCTTAAAATACCCGGAACGATACATGGAACTTGGCGCGAAAATCCCCAAAGGAGTGTTGCTGGTAGGACCTCCCGGTACGGGCAAAACGCTCCTTGCCAAAGCAGTTGCAGGAGAGGCGTCTGTGCCGTTTTTTTCAGTCAACGGATCAAGTTTTATCGAAATGTTTGTCGGTGTCGGAGCAAGCCGTGTGAGAGATCTTTTTGAACAAGCCAAGAAAGAGGCTCCGGCGATCATCTTCATCGACGAGATCGATGCGATAGGCAAAAGCCGGGCAGCAGGCGGGATGATGGGAGGCAATGATGAAAGAGAGCAGACCCTCAATCAGCTTCTAGCAGAGATGGACGGTTTCGGCACCAATACACCCGTCATCGTCCTTGCGGCGACAAACCGACCCGAAGTGCTTGATGCGGCGCTTCTGCGAGCCGGCAGATTTGACAGACAAGTGCTTGTGGACAAACCTGACTATGAGGGCAGACTTGCAATCTTGAGAGTGCATATCAAAGATGTCAAACTTGCCAAAAATGTAGATCTCGAGATCGTAGCCAAATCTACCGCCGGTCTGGCGGGCGCTGATCTGGCCAATATCATCAACGAAGGAGCACTCCTCGCAGGCCGTCAAAACAAAAAAGAGATCGAGCAGTCTGATCTGATGGAGGCGATCGAAAGAGCGTTTGTCGGCCTTGAGAAGAAAAACCGCAAGATAAATGAGATCGAGAAAAAGATCGTCGCTTACCATGAAAGCGGACATGCACTTATGGCTGAGCTGACGGCAGGGGCGACACGGGTTACCAAAGTCTCTATCATCCCGCGTGGACTTGGCGCATTGGGATACACTCTCCACCTGCCCGACGAAGAGAACCGTTTCCTCAAGCAAAAGCACGAACTCTTAGCCGAGATAGATGTGCTTTTGGGCGGGCGGGCTGCAGAGGATATCTTCGTCGGCGATATCTCTACCGGAGCCGGCAATGACCTCCAGAGAGCCACAGATATCATCAAAAGTATGATCTCGGTGTTTGGCATGAGTGAAGTAGCAGGTCTGATGGTATTAGAAAAATCACAAAATAGTTTTCTAGGCGGCGGCATGGCTCAGAAGGATTATAGTGAAAAGATGGCTGAGCAGATTGATATCACAGTCAAAAATCAGCTTGATGAGCACTATGCGAGAGTCAAAAAAACCCTCAGAGAGTATAGCGAAGCGATCGAAACCATCGCCAAAGTACTTCTCGAAGTTGAAGTGATCGAAGGCAAAAAGGTGCGCGAGATCATTAAAAACTATGAAGTGCAAAAAGGCATTACAAGCCGCTTGGCACATACTGACAAAGTCGCCAAAGAGGAGCATGATGCCCAAAAACATCAGGGTGCATGATGAACAAGTCAAGCCTGATCTACATCTTCCCCAATCTCTTCACTGCGTCAAGCATTTTTGCAGGCATCGTCAGCATCGTCAAGGCCAGCAAAGGGGAGTTTGAGGTTGCCGCGTGGCTGATCTTGCTTGCGCTTATATTTGACGGGCTCGACGGAAGGATAGCCAGGCTTACACATACTACCAGCAAATTTGGCGCCGAGTTCGATTCTCTCGCTGATATCATCTCGTTTGGCATGGCTCCGGCGATGCTGCTCTATTTTTTTATAGGTGTCCAGTATGGCAAATTTGGTATTTTGGTCTCCGCGCTGTTTGTCATCTTTGGCGCTATCAGGCTTGCTAGATTCAATGTCACCTCTTCTACGATAGATCCATCCGTATTTATCGGTCTGCCTATCCCTGCTGCTGCTGTTTTTATCACTGTTTTGGTGTTGTTTTTGCTGGAATATGCGATCCTGTCTGCCGGTATTGTCGTCTTGTGCCTAGCGCTTATCACGGCGCTTTTGATGGTCAGTAATTTTCGGTACCCGTCGTTCAAAAAGTTCGATATGCAAAAGCCGATGTTCTACAAAACGCTTGTTTTGCTCACGCTTGCAGCCTCCCTGCTCTATCTTTTCCCTGTAGAGGGTTTTGTGCTGATACTCTTTATTTATGTATGTTTTGGACCTGTCAGAGCCATACAAAGCCTTAAGAGAGCCGGCAGGAAAGAGCCCAAAACACAGCCGCCGCCGATCTCTTGACATTTCATAATACTTTCGAGTATAATGCGCAAAATCAGAAGGAGTTTGTATGATCTATATCATTAATCATCATGACAGGCAATTTGCCAAAGTGATTTCTGCGCTCCTTCAACTCTTCACACGATAAGGCATTTTGCCACCGGTTTTCTCAGCAACTCCAATCTAAACCTATTTTTAGATAAAATAATAATTGAACTCTCTGCATCAAGCACTTGTCAGACTGCCGCGACTTTTGCAAAGTCTCCCAGAGGCTGGCGTTTGTCATTGCGAGCGAAATGTGGCAATTCACTTCTTCAGAGATTTCAATTACAATCGCCATTTTGGCGCTATTGATACAAAGGCAAAAAATGCAACAAGAGATTATTAAAATATTTGATACCACTTTGCGTGACGGCGAGCAAAGTCCGGGCGCATCGATGAACACAGAAGAGAAGATACAGATCGCCGTACAGCTGGAACGATTGGGAGTCGATATCATCGAAGCGGGATTTGCGGCTGCAAGCCCTGGAGATTTCGATGCGATCAGCAAGATAGCCCAACGGGTTACCCACTCTACCGTCTGCTCACTGGCCAGAGCGATTGATTCTGATGTCAAAGCAGCCGGAGAGGCGATCAGACAAGCCAAACTGAAACGCGTCCATACCTTCATTGCCACCAGTCCCATCCATATGGAACACAAACTCAAAATGACTCCTGACGAGGTCATCAAAAGAGCAGTCAGAGCGGTACAATACGCGAGAACCTTTGCGGATGATGTCGAGTTTAGCTGCGAAGATGCCGGAAGATCAGATATCGTCTTCCTTAAAGAGATCACCGATGCTGTGATAGAGGCAGGCGCCGGCACGATCAACCTTCCGGACACTGTGGGCTTCAGACTTCCTTTTGAGATCGGCAGGATGGTCAAGGAGATGAGCGACTACACTAAAGACCGTGCGATTATCTCAGTGCACAACCACAATGATCTAGGCTTGGGAGTCGCCAATTCGCTGGAGAGCATCATCAACGGCGCCAGACAGGTAGAGTGTACCATCAACGGCTTGGGTGAGCGTGCAGGCAACGCGGCGCTTGAAGAGATCGTTATGGCGCTCAAGATCAGGTCTGATATATTCGGCGCTTTCAAGACCAATATCAACACCAAAGAGATCTACCCCAGCAGTCGTCTGATCGCCACTATAACAGGTATAGAGCCGCAGCCCAACAAGGCGATAGTAGGCAAAAATGCCTTCGCCCACGAGAGCGGTATCCACCAAGACGGTATGCTCAAAAACAAATCTACCTACGAGATCATCCGTCCGGAGGATATCGGTTTGGATCTGGAAGATACTTTGGTTTTGGGCAAGCATTCAGGGCGTGCGGCATTCAAGGATAAATTGTCCAAACTCGGCTTCACACTTGGCGGCGAGGAGCTTGAAAGCGCTTTTGAACGCTTCAAAGAGCTTGCGGACAAGAAAAAAGAGATCTATGACGATGACATCAGAGCACTTATCACATCTCAGATGACCAATATCAAAAAAGCGTACGAGTTGGTCGCGATGCAATTGATGGATTCCACAGGCGGGGTACCGAGTGCTGCAGTGACGATCAGACATGACGATCATGAGATCACCGACGCGGGTATCGGAGACGGTACGATCGACGCTGTTTTCAAAACCATCGACCGCATCACAGGATACCAGGGGCGGCTTCTGGACTATAGGGTCAAATCCGTCTCACAAGGTAAAGATGCCCTCGCCAATGTCACGGTCAAAGTCACTTTCAACGACAACGAACCCGCCATGATCGGGCATGGTCTCAGCCTCGATACGATGCTCGCAAGTGCTAGAGCCTATATCGGAGCGCTCAACAGCTACCTGAGCATGGAGGGGATGTTGAAATTTCGACATACCGATAGCACAGAGACGATCTAAGGAGTCGTCGTCATCGCGGACAAAGTGAATCAATCTCGTAATGACGGTAATTCGTTATCGGGGGGGGTTACATATACTTTCTGAGTACCTCGGGTATCTCGATAGT
>DYNJ01000017.1 GCA_020721085.1 Sulfurovum sp.
TCTCTTAGTACCTTGCCGCGATACGCTTTCGCCCAGTGGCTTACTACTTTGCCGTCTTTGACGAATTTCAAAGTTGTGTATGGTTTGGATGGCGTATAAAACCTATCATAATATCCGGCGCGGATATCGAGTATCTCCTCATCGGCTAGATATTCGTCCAAGAGCCTCGCACTATTGGCATGGTAATATTTATCTACCTCAAGTTCGCCCACTTTGGCTCCTTGAGCCAACCTGTATTCGGGGATATTGTCGCCAGCCGTGATAGGGCCGAAAAGATTGGAAAATATCATCACATTTTCATCGATATATTTTTGCTGTTCATCATCAAGGCTCCGATAATCCAGATAATCAAACGCTACGCCAGTATATCTCTCTACTGCTTTTGTGGCAAGAGAGTGCAGCCCAACGCTTTGATAATATGCTATCTCGCTAGGTTTTTTGAGTCCAAACATCTGTTTGGACTTGAGGTCATCTTTTAGCCCTTCTAGATAAATTTGTGTCAGTTCCGATCTTGCTTCAAAAAGTTTACTGTTCCACAGATCGGCTAAATCAAACAGACATTCTCCGCCTTGGGATTTGGTCTCGCTGGGCGCGAGAAGGATACGCATCATGCACCCTTTTTTGAGGCTACCATTTGTGCCATCTGCATCAGTTGATACGCATATCCGTATTCATTGTCCTGCCATGCCGACAGTTTGACGCAGCGGCTGCCCAAAACCTCTGTCAAAGGCAAGTCTATCGTCGCGCTATGCCGGTTTTGAATATAATCAGATGAAACTTTATAGGTATCATCTGTATCTATGATATTTTGGAGGGTTGTTTGTGATTTTTCGAGAAAAAGAGCGTTTATCTCTTGCGAGTCGGTCTGATTTCGAGTCGTCAATGTAAAATCATAAAGAGTGGTCGCATGGACCGGCACGCGGATGCTTTTGGTGTAGATCTTCTTATTGAGGTGCGGGAACAAAGAGCCCATGATCGATGTTGCTGTACTTTGAAGCGGTAAGATATTGTGTGTAGCTGAGCGCTGCCGCCTAGGTTCAAAAGCCATATTTGTGCTATCCAGCAGGTTTTGGTCATTGGTGTAGCTGTGAATCATACTCACGGCGGCACACTCGATACCGTAACGCTCCTCGATGATCTGCATGATCGGTGCGATAGCATTGGCGCTGCAGCTTGAATTGGAGACAATCCTCTCCCCGCGATATGCCTGATGGTTAAACCCCATGATGTAAGTCGGCATCATATCTTGCGCAGGCGCAGAGATGATGATCTTGTCTGCCCGCTCAAGCAGCGGCTTGTTGTCTTCAATCGTGAGATATTGACCGCTGCATTGAAGCAGAAGATCCACATTGGGTAATACAAAATCAGACATACGAAGATCATCGCAGCAAAAAAGCCCGATACGGTGAAACCCGATCAAAAGCATCCCGTCCTCATATTGCACATCACGGGGAAAGTTTTGGTAAACAGAATCATATTGCAGCAGGTATTTGAATTGTGAGACAGGGATGATATCATTAATCCCTACGACTTCGAACCTCTCGTCATCGAGCATGATGCGTAATACACTTCGGCCGATACGCCCGAAGCCATTGATAAAAACCCTAATTTTACTCATTAAATAGATCATACCTTCTTTTGGGAAACCGCATTTGTGAGTTTTTGCTCATTTGGAGGCGTCCTTGAATATTTTTTAGATTAGAAATATAGCAAAAATTTTGGAGAAAAAGATTTTTTAATAGAAATATCCGATTATTCTTGACATTTAATATATTTTTTCCTATAATTGCGTTCCGTTTTTAGTTTAATAGCTTCAAATGCAGGTGCTGGCGTAGCTCAGTTGGTAGAGCAGCTGATTTGTAATCAGCAGGTCGGGGGTTCGAGTCCCTTCACCAGCTCCATTTAATATAATTATCAGTGTTTGACCAGTAATTAATAATAAATAAAATTCAGGTGAGCCGATGGTGAGTTACTCAAGCGGCCAAAGAGGGCAGACTGTAAATCTGCTGGTTTATACCTTCGAAGGTTCGAATCCTTCACCCACCACCATATCCGTCATCAAATAGGCATGCGGGAGTAGCTCAGTCGGCTAGAGCATCAGCCTTCCAAGCTGAGGGTCGCGGGTTCGAGTCCCGTCTCCCGCTCCATAAACTGGGAGCTGTGCGAGTTGTGTTATATAAACAAATACTTTCACACACTAATTAGCTTCCACAGAAATATATTGACCTATAGACTTAATTATAGATATATTGAGTATTAGAAACAGAGATGCCCAGATAGCTCAGAGGCAGAGCACTTCCTTGGTAAGGAAGAGGTCGGCGGTTCAATTCCGCTTCTGGGCTCCACTTCCGTTCGCGTATGGACAAGAGTGTTGCTCGGCAAAATGAGCGGCAGTTCTGTCCATATAGAGGGGTATTGGGGGTATTGAGATTTCCCTCAAGGAATATTGAGCAAAACCTGATATAATATCAG
The DNA here is from genome assembly GCA_020721085.1 of Sulfurovum sp. Classification (GTDB taxonomy): domain Bacteria; phylum Campylobacterota; class Campylobacteria; order Campylobacterales; family Sulfurovaceae; genus SZUA-451. Next base: position 2,473 of record DYNJ01000017.1, read on the forward strand.
CCGTAATTTTACATACAAAAACAGGAGAAACAGATGGCTAAAGAAAAATTTGAACGAACAAAACCGCATGTTAACATCGGAACAATCGGTCATGTTGACCATGGTAAAACAACATTGACTGCGGCGATTACAGCAGTTCTCGCAACAAAAACAGGCAGTAAATTCACGGACTATGATCAAATCGATAATGCTCCGGAAGAGAGAGAAAGAGGGATTACGATCGCTACTTCTCATGTAGAGTATGAAACAGAAAACAGACACTATGCGCATGTTGACTGCCCTGGACACGCCGACTATGTCAAAAACATGATCACCGGCGCTGCACAGATGGACGGAGCTATTCTTGTAATCGCTGCCACTGACGGCCCAATGGCTCAAACCAGAGAGCATATCTTGCTTTCTAAACAAGTTGGTGTTCCATATATCGTAGTTTTCCTCAACAAAGAGGATCAGCTTGATGACGAAGACAGAGATGAGATGCTTGAGCTAGTAGAGATGGAGGTGCGCGAATTGCTTTCTGAATATGAATTTCCGGGTGACGATACACCGATCATCGCAGGTTCAGCATTTAGAGCGCTTGAAGAGGCGAAAGCCGGTAAACTTGGACCATGGGCAGACAAAATCATCAAATTGATGGAAGCGGTCGATTCCTATATTCCTGAACCGATCAGAGAGACCGATAAAGACTTCTTGATGCCAATCGAAGATATCTTCTCTATCCAAGGTCGCGGTACTGTTGTTACAGGCAAGATCGACAGAGGCAAAGTATGCGTAGGAGATACTATCGAAATCGTTGGTATCAAAGACTCAAAAACTACTACAGTTACAGGCGTTGAGATGTTCCGCAAAGAGATGGATTGCGGTCAAGCCGGTGACAACTGCGGTATTTTGGTTCGCGGTATCGATAAAGATTCAGTTCAAAGAGGTATGGTTCTTTGTAAGCCAAAGTCTATCACGCCGCACACAAAGTTTGAAGCTGAAGTTTATGTATTGACCAAAGAGGAAGGCGGAAGACATACTCCGTTCTTTGATAACTATAGACCACAGTTTTATGTACGAACAACAGATGTTACCGGCTCAGTAAAACTTCAGGAAGGTACCGAGATGGTTATGCCTGGCGATAATGTAAAAGTTAATATTGAGCTTATCGCGCCGGTTGCACTAGAAGACGGTACAAGATTTGCTATCCGTGAGGGTGGCAGAACTGTAGGCGCAGGTGTTGTCAGTAAGGTAATAGCATAAATTCATTACCGGAAGCTGCTCTTCCGGTAAGAATATTTAGTGGGAGATAAAATGAGAGAGACAGTTCATATAGGTTGTGAAAAGTGCACAAGAAGAAACTACCACACGACCAAAAATAAAAAGACAACTACAAGCAAACTTGCACTAAAGAAATATTGTAAATGGTGCAAAGAACATACTGTTCATAAAGAGATGAAGCTCTAAAAAGCTTCTCTTTGCAAAATAGGCCAATAGCTCCAATGGTAGAGCATCGGTCTCCAAAACCGAGTGATGGGGGTTCGAGTCCCTCTTGGCCTGCCACAGAAGAAGGTGAGAAAATGGGGAAACTTTCAACACTTATAGCACACGCTAGAGAAGAGATAAATAAAGTTATATTTCCAACAAAAGTTCAGTTAAGACAAGCATTTTTGGCAGTTATTCTCGTAGTAACTGTTATATCTATATTTTTAGCACTGGTTGACCTTGTAATGTCATCCATCGTCTCAATAGTTATATAGGAGATTAATGATGGCCCATCAATGGTATGCAATCCAAACCTATTCAGGAAGCGAACGATCTGTCAAAAGAGCGATCGAACAACTTACAACCGATTTCAAACTAGAAGAGAAGATCGACAAAGTTGTCGTTCCCACAGAAGAGGTGATCGAAGTCAAGAACGGTGAGAAGAAGATCACAGAACGCTCATTGTACTCAGGATATGTGTTTGCCCGTATCGATCTGGATACTGATATTTGGCATAGGATCCAAAGTCTGCCGAGAGTTTCACGATTTATCGGCGAGCAGAAAACGCCTACCGCTTTGAGTGATGCTGATATCAAATTGATTTTGGAAAAATTGGAGAAAAAATCTGCTCCGCGACCCAAAGTTGACTTTGAGTCAGGTGAGATTGTGCGTATTATTGATGGACCATTTGCGAATTTTACAGGAATGGTTGAAGAGTATGATTTGGATCACGGGAAGCTCAAACTCAATGTTTCGATCTTTGGTCGAAACACGCCCGTAGAGATACTTTATACGCAAGTAGAAAAGATTATTTAAGTAATTTAATTTAAAAAGAGAGGAAAAAAGATGGCAAAAAAGATCGCTAGCAAAATCAAGCTAATGATACCTGCGGGATCAGCTAACCCGTCACCGCCGGTTGGACCGGCATTGGGACAAAGAGGCGTGAATATCATGGAGTTCTGTAAGGCATTCAATGAGAAAACTAAAGACAAAATGGGTTATAAAATCCCTGTTGAGATCACTGTCTATAGCGATAGAAGCTTTACTTTCGTCACAAAACAGCCGGCCACTACAGATCTTATCATGAAGGCTGCGGGGATCAAAAAGGGTACTGTAAATGCATTGACTACCAAAGTCGGCAGTATCAGCAAGGCTAAACTTAACGAGATCGTAGATCAAAAGATCGCTGACCTCAATACCAATGATAAAGAGATGGCGGCAAAGATCATCGCGGGCTCATGCAGAAGCATGGGCGTGGAGATCACAGAGTAATTTATCGATACCACAAGCGATGTCAAAAAATGTGGGAGCAAAATAGCGGAGAAAAAAATGGCTAAAAAAACAAGCAAAAGAACACAGCAACTCTTGGAAAAAATAGACAAGACAAAAGCATATAGATCAGAAGAGGCTTTGGCAACTCTCAAAGAGCTTAAATCAGCTAAATTTGATGAGACCGTGGAGATCGCGCTAAACCTTAATGTGGATCCAAGACACGCAGATCAGATGATCCGCGGATCAGTCGTGCTTCCAAACGGTACGGGCAAAACAGTTCGTGTCGCGGTCTTTGCAAAAGGCGAAAAGATCGATGAAGCAAAGGCGGCAGGTGCCGACCTGGTCGGATCAGATGATCTTATCGAGCACATCCAAGCCGGCAATATTGATTTTGATATGGTCATATCCACACCGGATATGATGGGCGTACTTGGTAAAGTGGCGAGAATTTTGGGACCAAAAGGGCTCATGCCAAACCCAAAAACAGGTACAGTTACCATGGATATCACCAAAGCTGTCACAAACGCCAAGGGCGGACAGGTAAACTTCAGAGTTGACAAAAAAGGAAATATGCACGCAGGGATTGGCAAGATAAGCTTTGATAGTCAAAAAATCAGAGAAAACCTGGTCGCATTTGTCGAAGCTATCAACAAAGCAAAGCCGGCAGCGGCAAAAGGGAAATATATCACAAATGCGGCGATATCATTGACGATGAGTCCATCGATCAAACTTGATACTGCCGAACTGATGGATATGAGATAATCTTATCCATTGATTGATTTATCTTAGGCTAAAGAAAACAGGGGCAAAAGCTTAATAGTCGCCGCAAAAGGCAGACTCCTTGCACTGCAAGGATACCCAGTTAGAGGTCGGAAGGAGAAAATATGACAAAAACAGAAAAGATACAGCTTGTTTCTCAGTTGACATCTGAGTTTACTGATACTGCCGCGATCATTGTTTGTGATTATAAGGGAATGACAGTTCACCAGCTTGAAAGCATTAGACTCCAAGCTCAAGAACATGGATCCAAAGTTAAGGTCGTCAAAAATACACTGGCTTCGATCGCGCTGAAAAACGCGGGTCAGGAGGCGGTAGATTTTGTAGATACCAATATAGTTATTTGGGGCAACGATCAAATCGCAACATGTAAAATTGCTGAAAAAGCAGCTTCAAGTTTCTCAGAAAAATTTGTGATCAAAACAGGTCTTCTTGAAGGAAAAGTCGTCGATAAAAATACTATTATCGCTATGGCAAAACTTCCAAGCAGAGAAGAGCTTCTCGGTATGCTGCTCAATGTATGGCAAGGTCCTGCACGCGGCATCACGATCGGTCTTGACAGATTGGCAGCTAAACTCAGCGAAGCGGCATAATGCGGCGAGGGCTGCATGAAAGCTCTTTCGATAAATTATAAATTATAAAAGGATTAACTATGGCAATCACAAAAGAAGATGTAATTGAATTCATTTCAAACATGTCTGTTCTTGAGCTCTCAGGGCTTGTAAAAGAATTTGAAGAAAAATTTGGCGTATCTGCGCAGGCAACTGTTGTTGCAGGAGCTGTAAGCGCTGATGCGGGCGCGGCTGTTGAGGAGCAGACAGAATTCAATGTCATATTGACTGCTGCAGGCGAAAAAAAGATCAATGTTATCAAAGTGGTCAGAGAAATCACAGGTCTTGGTCTTAAAGAGGCTAAAACAGCTGTTGAAGAGACACCAAGCACGATCAAAGAGGCCGTATCAAAAGATGAGGCAGCAAGCATCAAAGCAAAACTTGAAGAAGTTGGCGCATCGGTCGAAGTGAAGTAAGTTTTTGATCCGGAGGATTCTCCTTCGGTCATTTTGTTACATAAAGATATAGTGAAAAACTATCTAAGGGTTAATATCTACGCTCTTGCTTATAGTTTTTTTGTGTATCCTCAATAAACAAATAAACAATTAACTCCAAGAAGGTCTGCCTATGTTAAATTCTTTACATTCCGGAAATAGATTGCGCGTTGACTTCGCAAAGACGCCAAGACAAATAGAAATACCCAATCTTCTACAGCTTCAGCAGCAAAGTTATGAAAATTTTCTTATGCTCAGCGACAAAGACAGAAGCAACAGTACACTCGAAAGAGTACTTAGGTCATCATTTCCCGTCCATGATCAGCAAAACCGCTTGACGCTAACTTACAGAAATAGCGAAATTATCAAACCGAAATATACAGTCAGAGAGTGCATGGAGAGAGGCTTGACATATGCGGTTTCTCTGAAAATGAATATCTCTTTGACTATTTGGAATAGAGATGAGAAGACCGGTGAAAAACTTGATCCCAAAGAGATCAAAGAGCAAGCCGTATTTGTGAGAGATATCCCTTTGATGACAGATAGAACCTCGTTTGTGATCAACGGAGTTGAAAGAGTTATAGTCAATCAGCTTCACCAAAGCCCCGGTGTCATCTTCAAAGAAGAAGAGGCAACAACGGTTATCAACAAACTGCTCTACTCTGCGCAGATCATCCCCGATCGAGGCTCTTGGCTCTATTTTGAGTACGATGCCAAAGATATTCTTTATGCACGAATCAACAAAAGAAGAAAGATTCCGGTCACAATCCTCTTTAGAGCACTTGGCTACTCCAAAGAAGATATCATCAAGCTCTTTTATCCTACCAAAGAGATCAGCATCAAAAATAGTAGATTTTTGGCAAAATTTGATGTCAATGACTTTATCAGACGCGCAGAATATGATGTCAAAGATATCAATGGCAACCTAATCGTCGTTGCAGGAAAGCGCTTGACCAAAAACAGAGCTCAAAAACTGATAGAAGAGGGTTTGGAGTGGATCGAATATCCGCTGGATGTCCTCATGGAGAGACATTTGGCAAAAGCTGTGATCGATCAAGAGAGCGGTGAAGTTATTTATGATGTCGTCTCTCCGCTGGATGAATCAAAGCTCAAAAAAATGATCGAGCATGGTATCGAAACTATAGAAATAGCCAACGACCTTGCAGAAGATGCGGATAGTTCTATCATAAAATCTTTTGTTGCCGATCAAGAGAGTCTGAAGCTTTTGAGACAAACCGAAGAGATAGAGGATGAAAATGTCCTCTCAGCGATCCGTATCCATAATGTGATGAGACCCGGAGAGCCTGTGACGCCCGAAGCCGCAAGAATCTTTCTGAAACAGCTCTTCTTTGATCCTGAGCGTTACGACTTGACCAAAGTAGGTCGTATGAAGATGAACCACAAGCTCGGTCTTGAGATCCCTGAGTATGTCACCATCATGACAACAGAAGATATCGTCCACTCAGTTAAATATCTGATCAGGGTCAAAAACGGACAAGGGCATATAGATGATCGTGACCACCTTGGCAACAGAAGAATCAGGGCTATCGGCGAGCTGCTTGGCAACGAACTGCACAGTGGCTTGGTCAAGATGCAAAAGGCGATCAAAGAGAAGATGACGACCCTGAGCGGTACATTTGATGAATTGATGCCGCATGATCTCGTTAACTCCAAGATGATCACCAATACTATTCTTGAGTTTTTCGCGAGCGGTCAGCTTAGCCAATTTATGGATCAGACAAACCCGCTTTCTGAGGTGACTCACAAACGAAGACTCTCAGCGCTTGGAGAGGGGGGGTTGGTCAAGGAGCGCGCAGGCTTTGAGGTGCGCGATGTGCATCCGACTCATTATGGGCGTATTTGTCCGATCGAGACGCCTGAGGGTCAGAATATCGGTCTGATAAATACATTGTCAACCTATGCAAAAGTCAATGAGTATGGTTTTATTGAAGCTCCATATAAAATCGTCAAAGAAGGCAAAGTCACAAACGAAATCATCTATATCACTGCGACACAAGAGGAGAACAAATGCATCGCGCCTGCTTCTACAAAGGTAGATGAAAATGGGATGATCATTGAAGATTTGATCGAAACAAGACTCAACGGGAACATCGAGCTCAATGCGACATCCCGTGTTGATCTGATCGATATCTCGCCCCTGATGATCTCCGGTGCAGCAGCCGCTCTTATCCCGTTTTTGGAGCATGACGACGCAAACCGTGCACTGATGGGATCAAATATGCAACGCCAGGCAGTGCCGCTTCTGAAGACAGAAGCGCCTGTGGTAGGTACGGGAATGGAGGCTATCGTCGGTCGTGACGCATGGGAATCTACCAAAGCAAAGCGAGCCGGAAAAGTTGAGAAGGTGGATGCAAAAAATATTTATATTATGGGAGAAGATGACAATGGCGTATTTATCGACCATTATGGACTTGAAAAAAATATGCGGACCAACCAAAATACAACTTTCACTCAAACTCCGATCATCAAAACCGGTGACGAGATAAAGACCGGTCAAGTGATTGCAGATGGTCCGGACATGGATCAAGGCGAACTCGCACTTGGTAAAAATATCCTAGTTGCCTTTATGCCATGGAATGGATACAACTACGAAGATGCGATCGTCATCTCAGAAAAACTTATCAGAGAAGACGATTTCACATCTGTACATATCTATGAAAAAGAGATCGAAGCGCGCGAACTCAAACACGGTACGGAAGAGATCACACGCGATCTTCCCAATGTCAGAGAAGATGAGTTGAACCATCTTGACAACAGCGGTATCGTAAAGATCGGAACTTTTGTAAAGCCCGGCATGATCCTCGTGGGCAAAGTAAGTCCAAAAGGGGAGATCAAGCCAACGCCCGAAGAGAGACTTCTAAGGGCGATCTTTGGAGAAAAAGCCGGGCATGTAGTAAATAAATCACTCTATTGTCCTGCCTCTATGGAGGGGGTGGTTGTCGATATCAAAGTCTTTACAAAAAAGGGTTACGACAAAGATGTTCGCGCTATTCAGGCCTTCAAAGAAGAAAAAGAGATTCTCGACAGCGATCACCATGACCAGCTTTTAATGATCGACAGAGAAGAGATGCTTAGGATCGTCTCCTTGCTTTCCAAGAACATGTTGGCTCAGAATGTCTCTATTGCAGGGACAGAGTATCAAGCCGGCGAGAAGGTTCCGTCAGAAGTGATCAAAGATATCAACCGTTTTGCTCTCAGAGGCGTTGTGCTCTCCTTTGGCGAAGATGTTCAAGCCGAGTACGAATCACTCAAAAACTACTTCCTCAAGCAAAAAAAGAGGCTCAAAACAGAACACGAAGAGAAATTGAGCGTTCTTGAAAAAGATGATATTCTCCCTAGCGGCGTTACAAAGCTGGTCAAGATATATATCGCCACCAAGAGAAAACTCAAGGTAGGTGACAAGATGGCGGGCAGACACGGAAACAAAGGTATCGTATCCAATATCGTTCCAGAGGTCGATATGCCCTATATGGAAGACGGAAGACCTGTTGATATGATCTTAAATCCTCTGGGCGTCCCAAGCCGTATGAATATCGGGCAGATTCTCGAGGTGCACCTTGGATTGATCGGAAAAAGACTGGGTGAACAGATCCAAGTGATGTTTGAACAGCAAAAAGAGAGTTTCATGCAAGATCTCAGGACGAAGATGATCCAAATTGCGCAGATCGCAAAACTGATGAATGCCCAAGAGGCGATCAACAGTATCAGTGACGAGGCATTGCTGGAATATGCCAGAGATTGGAGCAACGGTGTCAAATTTGCAACTCCTGTCTTTGAGGGGGTAACTAGGGAAGAGTTTATCAAACTTTTTGAATTGGCAAAAATTGATACTGACGGTAAAATGACACTTTATGACGGGCAGACAGGCGAAAAGATGATTGAACGAGTCAATGTCGGCTATATGTATATGCTAAAACTGCACCATCTTGTTGATGAAAAAGTGCATGCAAGATCTACAGGACCATACTCACTAGTGACACAGCAGCCGGTCGGCGGCAAGGCGCTCTTCGGTGGGCAAAGATTTGGAGAGATGGAGGTCTGGGCACTGGAGGCATATGGCGCTTCTCACCTCCTCAAAGAGATGCTGACTATCAAATCAGATGATGTCGATGGCAGGGCGCGTGCCTATAGGGCTATCACCAAAGGTGAAGCGGTCACCGAATCCGGTGTTCCAGAGACGATGTTTGTATTGACCAAAGAACTCCAGGCTCTTGGTTTGGATGTAGAACTATTCGAAAAGAAAAGAAAAGTCGAGGGCGAAGATGAGTAAAATATTAGAGAATTTATCACCTATTGATCTCAACAGCGAAGAGGGATCGCAGGATATTTATGCGTTGCAAATGAGAATTGCCAGCCCGGAGAAAATCCTCTCGTGGAGCTTTGGCGAGATCAAAAAACCGGAAACGATCAACTATCGTACACTCAAGCCGGAAAGGGATGGACTTTTTTGTGCCAAAATCTTCGGTCCTGTCAGGGATTATGAGTGCTTGTGCGGTAAATACAAAAAGATGCGCTACAAAGGCGTTGTGTGCGAAAAATGCGGCGTTGAGGTCACATCGTCAAAAGTAAGACGAAAAAGAATGGGCCATATCGAGCTTATTGCCCCTGTTGCGCATACATGGTTTGTCAGCTCATTGCCTTCAAGGATCGGCACACTGTTGGGTGTCAAGATGAAAGATCTCGAAAGAGTACTTTATTATGAAGCGTATATCGTCAAAAATCCTGGTAAAGCGAGTTATGATAGCGAAGGCTTGAGTCCTTTGGCGCGCTATGATGTGCTCAATGAAGAGCAGTATCAGCAGCTCACAAACCGCTTTGGCACAAGCGGTTTTGATGCACGCATGGGCGGGGCGGTACTCAGAGAGCTTTTGGCAGAAATAGATCTTGTCGAGATGTTCGGGCAGCTCAAAGAGGAGATCGCTTCGACCAAATCTGAAGCCAAGATCAAGACTATAGTAAAACGACTAAAGGTTATCGAGGCGTTTCTTAATTCCGGCAACAGACCAGAGTGGATGATAATGACGCATTTGCCGGTACTTCCGCCCGATCTAAGACCTCTCGTAAGCCTAGACGGCGGGAAATTCGCTGTTTCTGATGTCAATGACCTTTATCGAAGAGTTATCAACAGAAATCAGAGGCTTAAGCGCTTGACGGAGCTTGACGCGCCGGAGATCATCGTAAGAAATGAAAAACGAATGCTTCAAGAGGCTGTCGATGCTCTATTTGACAATGGCCGTCATGGCAATTCTGTCAAAGGCGCCAATAAGCGGCCGCTCAAATCTCTTTCCGAGGTGATCAAAGGAAAGCAGGGAAGATTTAGACAAAACCTTCTCGGTAAAAGGGTTGACTTCTCGGGTCGTTCTGTTATAGTTGTCGGTCCTGATCTGCGCATGGATCAGTGCGGTTTACCCAAAAAGATGGCTCTTGAGCTCTTCAAGCCTCATCTTATGGCGAAACTTGAGGAGAAGGGTTACGCAACGACGCTGAAACAAGCCAAAAAGATGATCGAAAAGCAAGTCAATGAAGTGTGGGAGTGCCTCGAAGAGGTGGTTGATTCTTATCCGATACTCCTCAACCGAGCGCCTACGCTTCATAAGCTTTCGATCCAGGCATTTCATCCCCGCCTGATCGAAGGCAAAGCAATTCAGCTGCACCCCCTCGTCTGTTCCGCATTTAACGCCGACTTCGACGGTGACCAGATGGCGGTGCATATACCGTTAAGTGATGAAGCGATTGCAGAAGCCAAAGTGCTTATGCTCTCTTCGATGAATATCTTGCTGCCGGCATCAGGAAAAGCGATCGCCGTACCTTCGCAGGATATGATTTTGGGTCTTTATTACCTGACGCTTGAAAAGGCTGATGTCAAAGGAGAGCACAAGCTGTTTGCCAATGTGGATGAGGTTATGATTGCATTTGAAGAGCAAGCACTTGATCTTAATGCGCGTATTCGTACAGTTGTTGACGGGAAGATCGTTACCTCCACTTCCGGGCGTTTGATCTTGAAGTCAATCATTCCTGATTATGTTCCGGAGAAGTATTGGAACAAAATTTTAAAGAAAAAAGATATCGGCGCATTAGTGGACTATGTCTATGAAATTGGGGGTATTGCCGATACTGCTACATTTCTTGATGATCTGAAAAATATAGGTTTCAAATATGCGACAAAAGTCGGTGTATCTATCTCTATAGATGATATCAAGATCCCAAAACTCAAAGAGCAGAGGGTTGCTGAAGCGAAGGTGCAAGTCAAAGAGATTCAGCAGCAGTTTGGTGCCGGTCTTTTGACGGAGCAAGAACGATATAACAAGATTATTGATATCTGGACTGATACAAACAATGAGATTGCCAATGAGCTTATGAAGCTGATCAGAGCAGATAAAGATGGATTTAACTCTGTCTATATGATGGCGGATTCTGGCGCTAGAGGATCGGCTGCACAGATCAGACAGCTTTCCGGAATGAGAGGATTGATGGCTAAATCAGACGGTTCGATCATCGAAACACCGATTACCTCCAACTTCCGTGAAGGACTTAATGTCCTAGAGTACTTCATCTCAACACATGGAGCAAGAAAAGGCCTTGCGGATACTGCACTCAAGACGGCAAACGCCGGTTATTTGACCCGTAAACTGATCGATGTGGCACAAAATGTGAAAATCACCATGGAAGATTGCGGAACGCACGAAGGTGTTGAAGTTTCTGATATAGTCGTTGGAAATGAAATGATAGAGCCGCTTAGCGATAGAATCTATGGCCGCGTGGTAGCCGAAGATGTGATTGATCCTATCACAAGTGAAGTTCTTGCAAGCCAAGGTACATTGATTGACGAAGAGATGGCTATGCGTATCAAAGAGGCGGGTATCAGATCTGCTGTCATGCGCGCTCCTTCAAGCTGCAAAGCCGACAAGGGGCTATGTGCGAAGTGCTATGGCCTGAACATGGCTGAAAACAAGCTGGTAAAGCTAGGTGAGGCGGTCGGAGTTATCGCGGCGCAATCTATCGGTGAACCCGGTACACAGCTAACGCTTAGGACATTCCATACCGGCGGTACTGCAACTGCCGGAAAAGAGGAGCGACAAGTTGTGGCAAACAAAGAGGGTTTCATCAGATACTATAATCTCTCTGTCTATCGCAATAGAGAGGGCGGATTGATCGTTGCCAATCGAAGAAACGCAGGAGTATTGCTGGTTGAGCCAAAGATAAAAGCGATCACAGAAGGTGTACTTTCTATAGTAGTCACCCATGACGAGGTCGTTGTGTCTGTGAAATCAAATAGCGACGAAGAAGAAGTGAAATACAATTTAAGAAAAAGTGATGTAGCCAAAGCCAATGAACTTGCCGGTGTTTCAGGTAAAATCGAAGGCAAACTCTATCTTCCGTTTAATGATGGGGATATTGTCACAGAGGGCGAATCTATCGTTGAGATGATCAATGAGGGATGGAGTGTTCCTGGACGCATACCGTTTGCCAGCGAACTCAAAGTTGAAGACGGGGCTCCGGTCACACAGCAGATTATTGCCGACTCCAAAGGGCAGGTGAAATATTTTATTCTCAAGGGTGATTACCTAGAGCCAATCGATATCTTCAAAGACGGAGATATTGTAAATGTAAAAGGTGTATTTGCAGTCATCGTAGATAACCGCAACAGAGAGGCAGGCAGACACTACATTGCTAGAGGCTCGGTGATCAAGGTGGCCAATAATGGCATGGTTGAGCGAGGCACAATGATCTCTGCGCCGGTTGATAAAGCGCATACAGTAATCGCCGAGTGGGATCCTTACTCAGAGCCGATGATCGCAGAACAGGATGGTATTGTCAAGTTTGAGGATATTATCGCGGATGTGACTGTGACAGAACAGTTTGACGAGACAACAGGAGACACACGGCTTGAGCTCAATGAGTATATCCCTGCTTCGTACAAGCCGTCGATTATTTTGGCAACTTCATCAGGCAATGTGATCCGTTATCAGCTCGATCCCAAAACTGTACTTTTCGTCAAAGACGGCGCACAGGTCAACACTGCTGATATATTGGCAAAAATGCCAAAAGCGGCTATCAAGTCAAAAGATATCACAGGGGGTCTTCCAAGAGTTTCTGAGCTTTTTGAGGCAAGAAGGCCCAAAGATATCGCGTTGATCGCACAGATTGACGGTGTGGTAAGCTTCAACAAACAGATTCGAGGCAAAGAGAGGATTGTCGTAACCGGCGAGAGCAACGGCCAAGCAACAGAACAGCTTGTGGACAAAGGCAAGATGATCCTTGTGCATCCTGGCGAATTTGTCCATGCAGGTGAAAAATTGACCGACGGAACAGTATCGAGCCATGATATTCTTGCGACCCTGGGCGAAAAAGCACTTTATGACTATATCGTCAGCGAAGTACAGCAGGTTTATCGAAGGCAGGGTGTTAATATCTCCGATAAACATATCGAGATCATCATCTCTCAGATGATGAGACAGGTGAGGATTATCGAAGGCGGAGACAGCAACTTTATCGAGAGTGAAGTGGTCTCAAGACGAAAATTCCAAGAAGAAAACGAGAGAGTCATGAGACTTGGCGGAGAGCCCGCACTTGCCGAACCTATGCTTGTCGGTATTACCAGGGCAGCCGTTGGCGCAGATAGTATCATCTCTGCGGCGTCATTCCAAGATACAACAAAAGTCTTAACATCGGCTTCAATCGCAGGCACAATAGATGCACTCGAAGATCTTAAAGAAAATGTGGTGATCGGTCGCCTAATTCCGGTAGGAACGGGTATGATCGATGCCAGACAGATCAAATTGACAAAGATGGTATAGTCCCCCTCTTTTGGGGCTCTATAAGTTTATTTAAAGTTATTTTCACTATAATATGCCTCCATTTTTCTGGAAATATACCTCAAAAAAGTGCTATTTTTATTGATATTTTTGATAAAAAAGCCATTTTTTGAGGTGTAATAACCCAGATTCATACATACTGTTATTAAAATTGAAAGGAAAACGATTTGCCAACCATTAACCAGTTGATTCGCAAAGAGCGTAAAAAGGTGATCAAAAAATCAAAGTCACCGGCACTCGTAAAGTGTCCTCAAAGAAGAGGCGTTTGTACAAGAGTTTATACAACAACCCCGAAGAAGCCTAACTCGGCATTGAGAAAAGTTTCTAAAGTCAGATTGACAAGCGGGTTTGAAGTAATTTCGTATATCGGCGGCGAGGGTCACAACCTCCAAGAGCACTCAATCGTACTCGTAAGAGGCGGAAGGGTCAAAGACTTGCCGGGTGTAAAATACCATATTGTCCGAGGTGCGCTTGATGCTTCAGGTGTTGCCAACAGAACAGTTGCCCGTTCTAAATACGGTACAAAAAGACCGAAGGCAAAGAAATAGTAAGTTTTCTTCCCAAGCGATACGAAAAGAAGAAAAATATAAATATGCAGGCGGTGTCATAAACCCTAGGGGACGCTGCTTGAGTAAATCAAAAATAAAAGATTGAAGGAAAATCATGAGAAGAAGAAAAGCGCCGGAGAGACCGGTTCTCCCAGATCCGATACACGGATCAAAAGTTTTAACTAAATTTATAAACGCAGTTATGTATGACGGCAAAAAAAGTACAGCGCAAAGAGTAATGTACGGAGCACTAGAGAGAATCGAATCAAAATCTGGTGAAAAAGGTATCGAAGTCTTCAACAAAGCCATGGCAAATGTAAGACCGATCATGGAAGTCAAAAGCCGAAGAGTCGGCGGAGCTACCTATCAAGTGCCTATCGAAGTAAGACCTGCCAGACAGCAGTCACTGGCGATCAGATGGATGATCGATGCATCCAGAAAAAGAAATGAAAGAACTATGATCGAACGACTCTCAAATGAGTTGATGGACGCTGCGACAGAAAAAGGTTCAGCATTTAAGAAAAAAGAAGATACTTATAGAATGGCAGAGGCTAATAAAGCATTTGCGCACTACAGATGGTAAGGAATAATCATGTCTAGATCACACCCATTAGAAAAAGTACGAAACATCGGTATTGCCGCGCACATCGATGCCGGGAAAACAACTACAACTGAGAGAATCCTCTTTTACACAGGCGTATCTCATAAAATAGGTGAGGTGCATGATGGTGCGGCGACTATGGACTGGATGGAGCAGGAGCAAGAAAGAGGTATCACGATCACCTCTGCTGCTACAACATGCGAATGGGACGGACATCAGATCAACATCATAGATACTCCGGGGCACGTTGACTTTACTATCGAAGTCGAGCGGTCTATGCGTGTACTTGATGGTGCAGTTGCGGTATTTTGTGCAGTCGGCGGTGTCCAGCCGCAGTCTGAGACCGTATGGAGACAAGCCAACAAATATCATGTACCAAGAATGGTATTCGTCAACAAAATGGATAGAACCGGCGCTGATTTTTATGAAGTAGAAAGACAGATCAAGAATAGACTCAAATCAAATGCAGTACCCATCCAGCTCCCTATTGGCGCCGAAGATGCTTTCCGCGGAATAGTTGACCTTGTCACCATGAAAGCTGTCGTATGGAGTGATGATCAGACAAAAATGGGACAGGAGTTTGAAGTTATCGAGATTCCTGCGGATATGGTTGAAAAAGCCAATGAATATAGAGAAAAATTGGTTGAGGCGATTTCTGAAACTGATGATACTTTGATGGAAAAGTTCATGGAAGGCGAAGCGCTGACCGAAGATGAGATCAGAGCAGGCATAAAAGCTGCTACGATCGGGATCAGTATGATTCCTATGACATGTGGGACGGCTTTCAAAAATAAAGGTGTTCAGACGCTTCTTGACGCAGTCGTGGCATACCTTCCTGCCCCCACAGAAGTTGCTGAAATGCACGGTGAGTATGAGGATGGCACTGACGTGACAGTAGCATCTACTGATGACGGCGAGTTTGCAGCACTTGGATTTAAGATCATGACTGACCCGTTTGTGGGACAACTGACCTTTGTGCGTGTTTACAGAGGCGTACTTGAATCAGGTTCTTATGTTTACAATACTACCAAAGACAAAAAAGAGAGAGTCGGCCGTCTTTTGAAAATGCACGCCAACAAAAGAGAAGAGATCGGCAAACTCTATGCTGGAGAGATCGGTGCAGTTGTAGGACTTAAAACCACTTTGACAGGCGATACACTTGCCAGCGAAAAAGACAAAGTTATCTTGGAGCGTATGGAGTTCCCCGATCCGGTCATCTCTGTTGCAGTTGAGCCAAAAACAAAAGCCGATCAAGAGAAGATGGGTATTGCGCTTGGCAAACTGGCACAAGAGGATCCTTCATTTAGGGTTGCTAGCGATAAAGAGTCCGGTCAGACGATCATCTCCGGTATGGGTGAGCTTCATCTTGAGATCCTTGTTGACAGAATGCTTAGAGAGTTCAAAGTAGAAGCAGAAGTAGGCGCTCCACAGGTTGCATACCGTGAAACTATCAGAAATTCGGTCAACCAAGAATACAAATATGCCAAGCAGTCCGGCGGTCGCGGTCAGTTCGGTCATGTTTATCTCAAAATCGAACCTCAAGAGCCGGGCAGCGGCTTCTTGTTCGTAGATGAGATCAAAGGCGGTGTTATCCCCAAAGAATATATCCCGGCTGTTGGCAAGGGCGTAGAAGAGGCTATGGGCAGAGGTATCCAGGCGGGATACCCGGTTGAAGATATCAAGGTCACACTCTATGATGGAAGCTTCCACGAAGTGGATTCATCAGAAATGGCATTTAAACTTGCAGGCTCTATGGGCTTCAGAGAGGGTGCAAGAAAAGCAAATCCGGTCATTCTTGAGCCTATGATGAAAGTAGAAGTTGAAGTACCTGAAGACTTTATGGGTGATGTCATCGGCGATATCTCCAAAAGAAGAGGACAAGTCAGCGGTATGAGCGACAGATCAGGCAACAAAATCGTCGATGCTTCTGTGCCTTTGGCAGAAATGTTCGGTTACAGTACCGATCTTAGAAGCATGACGCAGGGGCGTGCGACTTATGCTATGGAATTCCATCACTACGAAGAGGTTCCAGCCAATGTCGCCAAAGAGATCATTGCCAAAAGAAACGGCTAATCTCTATCTTGTTTTCCTTATAACATAATTCGTTCCGCCTCTCCTGAGGTCCGAGTATAGGATTATAGCACCGGTGAGGTGAGTCAAGCTTATGGGTGTAGCAAGTTTTGAACCACCACGATTTTCCTCGATCTCACTCATATGTATCTCTTTGACGTGAGCAAAATTATTTTCGAGCATCATTTCGATCACTTTAGCAAAGGCAGCATCAGCAACGATGGCAGTGATCTCAAAGTTGAGTCTAAAGGAACGGCTGTCAAAATTGGCTGTGCCCACGGTGGAGAGGTCTCGATCAACCATTCGTATGGTCAAAGAACCACACGCCTGAGAGATGGCTGCCTCTTCAAAATAGGTATAGGAACAGCGAGAAAGACCCAAAAGGTGATCGGGATTGTCAGGAATGAGAATCCCCTGACATCCACACCCAGAAGTCCGGCGAGTTAAAGTGCTTATATATAAAACAATTCTATATATCCTCCATCCCCGCCAACTCATAACGATGAGGGAGATTCTATGCCCATGAGCGTATAGATATCCTTTTGCTTTTGAAGTAGTTCACCCACACGCAAAGAAGCACCCGGATACTCAAAGCATTCAATGATGTCAAGCTTATCCAATAATGATTCTAAGGTATAGTTTTTAAACAGATCGTTTTGCTGCATCTGTTTTTTGATGTATGAGAGATATATAAGAGCTATAAACTGAACAAAGAGTTTTCCTTCAAGGGATTGTTCTGAAGAGATAAGAAGCCTGCGCATATTCAAACGCTCTTTTAAATTACCGAAAGCTTTTTCGACAACATCTTTATTTCTATATATCTCAAGTGCTGTAATAGCGTCCATGGTTTCATTGGTCACAAGAGCGAAATACCCATAATACCGTTTCACTTTCGCTGCTTCATCACTTTTAACTTCTGCTTTTGTTCCTCTTTTTGGTGTAGAGTGGATAGTGAAGTATTTTGTATAGAGATTTTCATGCTCTTTGAGGCGAGAGTGAGATTCTATCTCATCGCGAAGCATGATCAATTTTTTGTCAAACGCTTTTTCATCTTCTGCTGCTTTTTCAATATTGAAATAGTAATGGATATAGATCCGTTTATCACTTTGAACCGCATCATCCTGATAGGCTCTTTGTCGGCTATAATCCCATGTGGTCCGGAGTGTTGTTGTGTAGAGCTCATATTTGTCGCTATAGTTCTCAAACGATCTGACGCTCTCATAGAGTGTTTCTAGGTTTTTTCTGATAAAACTAAGACTCATAGAGGCGCTGAGGAGAAACTTGAGATGCGCTTTATACAGGGTATTGATATTCTCTTGGCTGTAAAACCCTCTATCCATCACAAGCTTCACTTTGGAAAAACCTAAATTGTTGAGCTCTGCCAGCAAATGCGTAACTGTTTTGGAATCGGGCATATTGCCCGGGAGTTTACGATAGTAAAACGGAAGATTGGATGACTCTCCAAATACAACGGCAAGATTGATTTGCGCTAAAGGATCATACTCTTTATTGTGACCATACTGAACTTGAGAAAGAGTTTTGGAATAGCTTGATATGGAAGTGGTATCATATGCCCAAAATTCGTTATCGACCTTTCTTCTGCCTTGAAGAGCAAAGAACTTGTTTTTTGCATCTTCGGTGACGGAAGCGAACAGTTCACTGCTGCGCTGTGAAGAGATGTTCTTTACGCAGGGATGCTTGTGCAGCGCACTCCACTTCTCAAATCTAAAAAGAGGAGTATCCTTTTCTAAGATAAGATAGTATGCAAGAGAGAGTATCTGTTTATAGCTCTCACCAAAACAGTTTTTTAAATCCTTTGCGATACCAAGCTTTTCACCTATAGCGTCAAAGAGATATGTAGCGCCGTAAAAACTTCTTGATGCGGCTTCAGGACCCCTTTTTTTGACAACAGAGTGTTCTTTGTCTTTTTTGCATCTTCCGTCTGTTGCAACTATCTCTTTGGTATCTTTATCGACTCTGCCGATCAATGTCCGTTTAGAGCGTGACTGTTTTTTCTCTTTATCCCAATAAGATATGGATTCATACGCATATGTAATTCCCGAACGCTTATCCGTTTGAAACACTATCGCCGCCATAATATTCTCCTAATATCGTTAGGTGTATTATAAATCATAACGATATACAAAGCAAGTTTTTTTTGTCACAAAATGGCTAAATTCCGCAGTTTCAAGTTTATTTTACGGGGTTATCGTTAGGTGTTTGCGGGAATGGAGG
>DYNJ01000018.1:0-12132 GCA_020721085.1 Sulfurovum sp.
TGTTCTTTAGATTCTGTATTGTGACACAGAATGACAAGCATAGAGCAATAAGGGCACCTCTAATAACCCTTATCCCCTCATAACATCACTAGCTTTTGTCTAGGCTAGGCGCTCTTTTGAAGACCTAGCCATAGCTAAGTCAAAAAAGAGCAACAACGCATAGGCGGAAGCTAGTGATGCCCAAAGGGTGGACTTTGCAAACGCAATCTTTCACAAGATACTCTCTTCGTCTTAGCTTTGGCTAGGACTTGAGCCTCTCTTGCAAAATTTTACATTTGTAAAACCCATTATGGGAGGATAGGGTTATTAGAGGTGCCCATAAGCTTTTGTTTGTGCCATCTCAAACTCCTGACTTTCAATCACTTATAACTACATTTTCGCTAAAATATCTTTACTTTATGCATAGGATAGATTCGATGGATATCAGACAACTTTTTTTGGACTATTTTCAGAGCAAAGGGCATGCTCTGGTGCCAAGCTCTCCTCTGGTGCCGGATGATTCTACACTGCTCTTTACCAATGCGGGCATGGTGCAGTTCAAAAACATCTTTACGGGCGAAGCGCCTATACCGAACCCGCCCAGAGCCGCTTCATCGCAGACTTGTATCCGTGCAGGGGGCAAGCACAACGACCTTGACAATGTAGGCTATACAGCCAGACATCATACCTTTTTTGAGATGCTGGGCAACTTCTCTTTTGCCGATTATTTCAAAGAGGATGCGATCGCCTTCGCTTGGGAGTTTGTCACCGGCAAAGCATATTTGGCTTTGCCGATAGAGAAGATATGGGTGACGGTGCATGAGAGTGATGACGAGGCGTTCGAGATATGGAGCAGGCATATCGACACTGGCCGTATCGTGCGATTTGGAGATAAAGACAACTTTTGGCAGATGGGTGATACCGGACCGTGCGGACCGTGCAGCGAGATATTTTATGACCAAGGCAAAGAGCATTTCAATACCCCCGAAGACAAGATGGGTGGTGACGGCGACCGCTTTTTGGAAATATGGAACCTTGTATTTATGCAATACGAAAGAGATGGGGCGGGTGTGTTGCATCCGCTTCCAAAACCCAGTATAGATACGGGGATGGGTCTTGAGAGGGTAGTGGCGATCAAAGAGGGGGTGTTCAACAACTACCACTCCTCTTTATTTATGCCGCATATCAAAGAGATCGAGGTTATCGTCGGCAAAGCGTATGACTATGGCCATAGCGACAGCGCCAGCTATCGTGTGATAGCCGATCATCTGCGGTCTTGTTCGTTTCTTTTGGCTCAAGGTGTCAATTTCGACAAAGAGGGCAGAGGATATGTGTTGAGGCGTATCATGAGAAGGGCGATCAGGCATGGGTATCTGCTCGGACTTAGAGAACCTTTCATGTATAGGTTAGTTGATACTTTGGTGGAGAAGATGTCAGGATCATACCCCTATCTTGCGTCCAAGGCAGAGGCGATCAAAAGTGCGATGAGACTGGAAGAGGAGCGGTTTTTTGCGACGATCGATGCCGGGATCATGCTGTTTAGCAAAGAGCTGGAAAATACAGGCAGAATTTTTAGCGGAGAGGTGGCGTTCAAGCTCTATGATACATACGGGTTTCCGCTTGATTTGACGCAGGATATGCTGCGCGAAAAGGGAATTGATCTCGATGAGCATACATTTGAAGCTAAAATGAAAGAACAGAAAAACAAATCAAAAGCCGCATGGAAAGGGAGCGGCGATGCCGTGACGGCAGGTGATTTTAAAGCGCTTAAAGAGGAGTTTGCCGCCAATGCTTTTGTGGGCTATACTCAAACACGCGCCGATGCCACGGTTTTGGCATTGCTAGACAGCGATTTTAAGCGAACCGACCATATCAAAGGCAGAGGTTGGGCGTTGCTTGATACTACACCGTTTTATGCCGAGTCAGGCGGTCAATGCGGTGATACGGGAGAGCTGATATCGGAAGGCAAAACGGTCAAAGTCATAGATACCAAGAAGTTTTTGGATCTCAGCTTTTGCGAAGTGGACGGTGTGTTGAGTGCGGGAGACAAAGTGACGGCAGCAGTGGATACTGCACGGCATCAGACAGCCAAACACCACTCCGCTACCCATCTGCTTCATGCAGCGTTAAGGGAGATATTGGGTGATCATGTTTCGCAGGCAGGGTCGTCGGTCGATCCGTACCGTTTGCGCTTCGACTTTTCTCACCCAAAAGCTCTAAGTGCCGTGGAGATCCAGGCAGTAGAGGATTGGGTCAATGACAAAATTGACCGATCGATCGGCGGCGAAACAGAGGTGATGTCTATCCAGAAGGCCAAAGATGCCGGAGCGGTGGCGCTTTTTGGCGAAAAATACGGCGATGAGGTGCGCGTGGTAGGGTTCGGCAATAGTTCTATCGAGCTGTGCGGCGGCATCCATGTCCACAATACAGCGGAGATAGGACTCTTTATGATCACCAAAGAGAGCGGTGTGAGCGCAGGTGTACGCCGTATAGAAGCGATATGCGGCAGGGCTGCACAGCAAGAGTCGCAAAGACTCCGAAAGGCGCTTGAGGAGGTAAAAAATGAGGTCAAAAACCAAGATCCGCTAGCCGGCATCGCCAAACTCAAAGAGCAGATTAAATCCCTCAAGACCGAGCTCTCTTCAGCGTCTAGCGGGAGTCAAAAGGAGCTCAAAGTCTCCATGGTAGGTGATATCGCTGTTGTGATCGAAGAGGTCGCAAACGGTGATATCAAGGCGATGATAGATGATATCAAAAACAGACACGAGAAAGTCGCAGTGATGCTCTTCATGCAAAAAGATGACAAAGTAATGATCGCGGCCGGATCCAAGGAGACGTCTGTCAAAGCAGGCGACTGGATCAAGACTATAGCGCCGATACTCGGCGGAGGCGGAGGCGGAAGAGCTGATTTCGCCCAGGCTGGCGGCAAGTATCCTGGCAGGATAGCAGAGGCGATCGAAGAGTCCAAAACTTATTTGAGCGAACTGCTTGAGGGCGGCAATTGAGGCTGATGTGATCTATCTGTGTTCGTCATCTTCGACAAGAGCGTCGCTTCTTAAGCGATTTGGCATAGAATTTATACAAAAAGTACCCCGGTATGATGAAGACCAGATCACGGAGACAGTCCCGAAAGATTTTGTCTATCTTGCCGGCAAAGGCAAACTCGAAGCTGCGCAAAAAGAGTTTGGCCTGGACTGTCCTTTGCTAACAGCTGATACAGTGATAGCGTCAGAGAGCGGCGAGATACTGCGCAAAGCCAAAAATATAGAAGACGCCAGACGGATTTTGGAGATACAAAGCGGTTCTGCTATCGCTATCATCTCCTCGCTTCACTACAAAGCCAAACATATCTATTTTACCGATACATCGGCAACCTATTATAGATTTGCCTCTTTCCCGCCCTTGGAAATCGAACGATACCTTCAAAGCGCTCTTTGGGAGGGCAAGGCGGGAGCATGTATGGTAGAGGGATTTTGTAAACCTTATATCCAAGAAGTGCGGGGACTGGAGAGTACTGCTATGGGACTGCAGGTGGAAAAGCTGCTGCCGTGGCTAAAGGAAATCGGTCATGGATAAAAATCAAGGGATACTCTTTGTATCAAAATGAACTTAAAGCCCTCAAAAAAGCCGGAAGATTTAGAAAGCGCAAGATTTATGATGCAAATTTGGCAGATTTGGCAAGCAACGACTATCTGGGATTGGCAAACGACAAAGAACAGTTGCTAAAGGCTATTAATTTACTTGATGATTATGAGACTTTCGCTCCAAAAGCCAGCATGCTGGTAGGCGGATATCATCCGCTTCATGAGATATTCGAGCGTGAGATGGCAGGCTTGAACGGTTTTGAGGCGGGCATCATGGCAGGAAGCGGTTTTTTGGCAAATCTGTCACTGTTTGAAGCTTTGGTGCGCAAGGGCGATCATCTGCTGATTGATGAGGAGTATCACGCCAGCGGTATGATGGCAATAGGATTGCTTGGGAGCAGGGTAACACTGTTTAGACATAACGACCCTGGTGATCTGCGCTCTAAGATATCAAAGATCAAAGCCAAGCGGATCATCATCGCCATAGAAGGCGTATATTCTATGAGCGGGGATATGTGTACCAAGGATATTTTCGGGATCGCCGATGATGCCGGAGCGATACTGATAGTCGATGAGGCGCATAGCAGCGGAGTGGCTGGCAAAAAACTGCTTGGCGTGTTTGAGTATCATGGCATTGAGCCACAAGCCAATCATATCAAGATGGGAACGCTCGGCAAAGCTTATGGTAGTTACGGAGCATATATATTGGCTTCTAAAACGATCATCTCTTTTTTGGAAAATAGAGCCAAACCCATCATCTATTCTACGGCGCCATCGGTCATAGATACTGCTTTGGCAATCGTCAATATGCGCTATATCCAAGACAACCATGAAGTGCTGCATAGTGAAATCGCACAAAGACAACAGATATGCAAAGATATTCTAAAAATCGATATACAATCTTTGATCATTGCTTTGCCTCAAACGGGCAATCAAATAGTTCTTGATATGCAAAATTATTTTATAAATGAAGGCTTCTTGGTCGGAGCTATCAGGCAGCCCACAGTCAAAGTGCCGATATTGCGTATTATACCCAGACTCGGAGTTCCACAAAATAAGCTCCGCCATGCGCTTAGTCTGGCGTCAGGATGGATGCAGTGAGATGCCATAGTCTCGTGATCGAAGATCGATCGAAAAAGCTGGTAGATATTTCGTTTGATATGAGGAGTTCTCTCGCTCTCGTAGGGCAAAGCGGAAGCGGTAAGTCCCTGACACTTAAAGCGCTTTTGGGACTTTTGCCGTCCGGACTCAAAGCAAAACTGGATATAGAGTGTGATTTTGAACTGATCCCAGGCAAAACACTCTCATTCGTCCCCCAAAATGCCTTTACCGCGCTCTCTCCTATGACAAAAATCAAAGATCAATGGCTCAATCCTCCGGAGGCTGCAGAAGAGCTTTTTGATATTTTGGAGCTAGATAGTACTTTGATGGATCGTTTTCCAAGTCAATTGAGCGGAGGGCAGCAGCAGCGGGTGGTTATGGCAATGGCGCTTGGCTCGAAGCCCAAACTGGTACTCCTGGATGAGCCGACTACGGCGCTGGATCCGACTCTGCGGGAGGAGATGGTCAAAATCTTGGTACAATTACAAGAAGAATTGAGATTTTTGATGCTTTTCGTGACACATGATATCAAAGTAGCCGAGCGTTTATGTGAGGATATTTTGGTACTCAAAGAGGGGATTGTCGTCGAATATGGAAGTGCGCGAGAGGTTTTAATGCATCCAAAACAGGATTATACCAAACAGTTGATCGAGGCGAGTTTCGCCAACAGGAGATTTAGAGAATGATACATGGATTGATCAAAGGTTCTATCATCTTCATGACAATCTTCGGGGTTGCTTTGACTGCGGCGTTCATCTATGCTTACCAGGAGGTTACTCTTGATGCTGACAAGCTGATCAACTATAAACCTGATATTTCCAGCGTCATCATGGACAGAAACGGTGCGCAGATAGCATATGTCTTCAAAAAAAGACACCGGCTTTATGCGCGATATGATGAGCTTCCCGGTTATCTGGTGGAGGCGTTGGTCGCAGTAGAGGATACGCAGTTTTTCGAACATGCAGGCATCAATCCTGATGCGATCATTCGGGCGATCGTGACGGATATCAAGGCCGGTACGCTTGTAGAAGGGGGAAGTACGATCACGCAGCAACTGATCAAAAACAAACTCTTGACTAGCGAAAAGAAATTTGCCCGTAAGCTCAAAGAGGCGATCCTGGCGCTCAAAATAGAGCGTGAGCTGACTAAAGAAGAGATACTTGAGCGGTATCTGAACGAGATATTTTTCGGCAATGGATATTATGGGATCAAGACGGCATCTAAAGGATTTTTTCATAAAGAGCTCAATGAACTGACACTCAAAGAGTCTGCTATTTTGGTAGGACTCCCCAATGCGCCCAGTCAGCTCAATCCCGTCAAACACTACAAGAGTTCTCTGGCGCGGGCAAATAGCGTGCTGTACCGCATGAAAAGTATCGGCTGGATCACAGAGGTCGAATATCTCAAAGCGATCAAAGAGACACCCAAAGTCTATCAAAGCACACTGACACAAAATATAGCTCCTTTTGTAGTTGATGAGGTGAGCAGAAGCCTCAAAGACAAAATGGGAGACATCCGAACGGGCGGTTATCAGATCTATACTACGATCGATCTAAAACAGCAGCAAATCGCTCAAGAGTCACTGGAATATGCTTATCGCCTTGCTCTTAAACGATATGGCGAGAAGCCAAGCAGCTCCACGCTCGATGGCGCCATGGTCACGGTGGAGAGTAAATCAGGGGATATTTTGTCTATTATCGGCGGAGTAGATTACGAAAAAAGCGCTTTCAACAGGATCACACAAACCAAACGACAGCCTGGATCTGCCTTCAAACCGTTTATATATCAAACAGCGCTTGATATGGGATATAATCCGGCTACCAAACTTACTGATCTGGCGCGGACATTTCAATACTTCAAAGACGGTGAACGAATGACCTGGTCTCCTAAAAATTATGAAGGGGACTATAAGGGGCTCATAAGACTTAGAGAGGCTCTGGTGCATTCGCGCAACCTTGCCACGGTCAATCTGGTCTATGATATCGGGGTCAGCAGTATAAGAAAGCGGCTTGCACTGCTGGATGTGCCGGATATCCCTAGAGATATGTCGATCTCACTTGGCAATCTAGGGCTTAGCCCGCTTAAAATGGCACAAATATTTTCAGTTTTTGCAAACTCCGGACACATGATAGAACCGCGGCTGGTCAGCAAGATTGTCTCCAAAGAGGGGGCAGTCATATATGAGACACGCCCCAAAGAGATCGCTGATTTTACCAGACCAGAACAGGCTTATCTGATGACTGATATCCTCAAAGATGTGATCAAGCGCGGCACAGGCAAAAATGCCGCTGTTGATGGTATCGAACTCGCAGGAAAAACCGGTACGACCAATGACAATGTGGACGCATGGTTTTGCGGATATTCGCCGACCATCGAGGCGATAGTGTGGTTCGGGCGTGATAACAACCGTCCTATCGGCGAGAAAGCGACAGGAGGGGAACTTGCCGCACCGGCTTTTGCGCGCTATTTTCAAAAACTTATAGCGCTCTATCCTAATACTCCTCGCCGGTTCAAGAGACCTGCCGGTGTCTTTGACGGAGAGACAGATGGTGTCCCTGAGCTTTATACGGCGCTATCGCCATTGCCCAAGATAGAGGCTCAGGCGCTGCAAGATGAAGCAGCAGAAGTGCCACCGCTGCCACCGCTGTCAGGTGATGACAATGCCGGAGGGCGGATCCGGGATGAAAGCTACTCGGTAGAGGACGACAGCGCTGAGCCTATGAAGACTTTTGAGCAAAGATTCGATGATCTCTTTTTTGGCGAGAAGCGTACACCGCCGCCGGATGAAGAGGCAGCGCCGGATGAAGAGCCTCCGCAGACACCCCCGCCGCCTCTTGAAGACAAGGAGAGCAGTACGCTATTTTAGACCGAGGAAGATCGGAATGCAAAAATTTATCATGAGTATGGCGCTGCTTGGTATGTGCGTCAGCGCGTTTGCCGTTGAGATTGATAGTGTGTGACGATAGTCCAAAAGGTTATGGCAGGTGGGAGCGAGCTTGTGCTAAATGGCGCCGGCTTGCGCAAGAAGTTCGGGTTAGTGCGTCTATGCGGACGCGCTTTATGTGCCGTCCAATGCTGCCGAAAATGATACGATCTCACTTGATTTTCTAGCAGATGGAAGTGTGCAGATCTCTCACAATGAAAGATTAAAGAGACGCTCAAAAGCATAGGTATCGGCTCTGCAATATTAAGGGCACCTCTAAAAACCCCCTGCGCAAGATGATCTCAGGCAAAGTTTACTGGGAAAGTAAAAGATTATTTGATATAGATATACTTTTTTACAAAGAGTAGAGCCCTCATGCCATTACCCCAATAGGGCAACAGCAGCAAAGGCGTTAACAAGAGTATGTTGTTTTAAACTCAAATGGAGTCGGGCGGGCTTCGTCAGGCCAAACTTGTGTTTCAAATTTGTAGTGCTGATAAGTTTCGATGAACTCTTCTGTAAAGACCGGCTTGAGGTAGTCATGATCTGCGATAAGATTTTCAAGTGATTCGCGAAGCGTATGCGGCATCTGAGGGATCCCTTTTTCTCTGATCTCGTCAAGCGTAAGCTCAAAGAGATCCTCATCCATCGGACCAACCGGTACCATTTTGTGTTTGATGCCGTCAAGTCCTGCCAGCATCATCACGGAAAAAGCAAGATACGGGCATGCCGTAGAGTCCGGGAAGCGCACCTCGACACGGGTCGCCTTCTCTCCCGCACCGTAAGGGATACGGCAGGATGCAGATCTGTTTTGGCTGGAGTATGTCAAAATGCTTGGAGCCTCAAAGCCGGGGATAAGACGCTTATAAGAGTTGGTTGACGGGTTGGTAAATGCAGCGACAGATGCGGCATGTTTGAAGATACCGCCTATATAATGAAGCGCCATTTCAGAAAGGTTTGCATATTCGCCTTGGTTGTAAAATAGGTTTTTGCCGTTTTTCCAGAGTGACTGGTGTACATGCATTCCGCTGCCGTTGTCTCCATAGAGGGGTTTTGGCATGAATGTCGCGGTTTTGCCGTTGAGGTGCGCGACCATTTTGACCACATATTTGTACTTTTGGACATTGTCCGCAGCAGTGATCATGTCAGAAAAGACGATACCGATCTCTCCTTGCGCTTGCGCAACTTCATGGTGACCCAGAATGACCTCAAGACCCACTTCTTCGAGGATGTGCATCATCTCTGCGCGCAGATCTACCATCGAATCGATCGGCTGTACCGGGAAGTAACCGCCTTTTGTTCTTGGTCTGTGACCTGTGTTGTTGCTGTCGCCAAATTTCATTGCATCGTTCCATTCGCCCTCTTCGGAGTCCACTTTGTATCCTGCTTGGTTGATACCCTCTATAAACTCGACATGGTCAAAGATAAAAAACTCATTTTCCGGTCCGAAATATGCGGCGTCAGAGATACCGATGCTTTCGGCATGTTTGAGCGCTTTTTTCGCGATAGAGCGAGGACATTTTTCATAGAGGTCGCCTTTGTATATATCGAAAACATCGCAGATGACAATGATAGTAGCATCAGCAGTGAATGGATCCAAAAATGCAGTACCGATATCCGGCTTCAAGATCATATCTGATCTGTTAATAGGCTGCCATGCATCGATCGATGAACCGTCAAACGGAAATCCGTTTTCTATGTTGCCGGCGTTGACAGCGCTCATGCGGTATGTCAAGTGGTGCCATGTGCCTTTGATATCCGTAAAACGAAGATCTACAAACTCTACTTCATGCTCCTTGCAGTAGGCAAAGAACCCCTCTACATTATTCACGAATACACCCATATACAACTCCTTCAGTTGAAAATTTTTGAATATATCATTGTATCGAATAAAAACTAATACTTTCTAAAGGGAGTTGATTAAAAATTAATCATTTCTTTTTCGCGCGACTCAAAAGTAACAGCGTGTGTGTATCCTGCCTCTTTGGCTATATACAACGCCTCTGTGTATCCAAAGCCTACCTGATCGGCAGCGTGGGCATCTGACGAGAATGTGATAGGAACCCCTATGCTATATGCCTCTTCGAGCAGAAGTGCGGAAGGGTATATTTCGCCGATTGGCTTGCGCAGACCGGCGCTGTTTAGCTCAAGCACCATATTGGCTTGTTTGATCGCTTTGAGGGCATTTTGAGCGATGAGTCTCACATCTTTTTTGGGGATGAAACCAAATACTTTAATGAGATCAAAATGACCCACGATGTCAAATAGTCCGCTCTTTGCCATCTGAGCAACGGCATCAAAATAGTTTTGCCAAAGCTCATCAATATCGCGGTTTTTGTACTCTCCGATAAATTCCGGGTTGTCAAATCCCCATTTGTTGACAAAATGGACCGAGCCTATCAGATAATCAACTTGACTCTCAAGTACGCGCCTGTCCATGTGTCCGGGAAGAAAATCCACCTCATATCCCAGCAGGATTTTGATCTGTCCGCCATAACGCTCTTTGGCGCTCAGTACATCCGACTCATAAGCTTTCATCTCTTCAAAACCCAACCTATAACCCTCATCAAAATCCATTGGGGCGTGTTCGCTGAAACCGTATATATCTATGCCAAGCTCTATCGCTCTTTGGATGTATTCGTCTATTGTGCCGGTAGCATGGTTGCATCTGGCAGTGTGGTTGTGCAGGTCTATACGCATTGATTTATCTTTCTTATTGATTTTTGTACTATTTTATCACAGAAGAAGAGGTATATTGATTTATTTCCGATATCATCTATCTCTTACTGCCTCTTTGGTACAATAAAGAAAATTAGATGTTGGGTTATTATGCAAAACAAAATAGAACTTTTGAGTCCCGCTTGATAACTATAGTGTTTGATATGTAGTTTTTCCCGAACAATTATCAAGAAGTTTTTTCTCTTACGGCATTGAAAATCCTTTGGATATCAAATATTTAGCGATAATCAGTCGTTAAAATAAAGAATACATAAATATTTATATAAAACAATAAATACATATTGTTTTATATCGTTTTAAGTTTTGTAACATTACAATAAATAGAATAAACAAGAGTTCAGCCATAGGAGTAGCCTGATGACTTCACTGTGGCTTCTATCGGGTGTTGTAGGCTTCATCGTCATGGTGGCCGCCTGTCGCTTCGCCATTCACCACGCTGCAGCGGTCGCAGAAAAACTCCGCGCTCCGCCATTCTTGATCGGGATCACGCTCGTGGCCGTGGGAACGGACATGCCTGAATTGTTCAACTCGATCATGTCCTCCTACCTTGGCCACGGGGATATTAATGTCGGCGATTCGACGGGCTCGGTCTTCACCCAAGGCTCGATTCTAGGCCTGTTTCCGTTTTTCGCCGGGTCCGTTCTTCGCGTCGAGCGACGGGACATCATCCTCTTGCCGAGCCTGACGATCATCGGCCTCGCGACCGGAGTCTTGTTGATGGCCGATGGGGCACTTGGCCGATCGGACGCCTTAATTCTCATCTTCATTTGGGTCGTGCTGACGGCGGTGGCATGGCACTACGGGACGGTCGCGCCAGATACACCAACGAGCGAGGCGTCTGCAGGCGGTGCGCTCCGTCATGCGGCTCTTGCACTGGTGGGCCTGGCGGTCGTTGGCGGCGCGGCCGCGGTGGTTGTGTTTGCCATCGTGTCCATTTCCGCAGCCATCGGCGTTCCCGAATACATCTTGAGCTTCTTTGGGGCTTCGATCGGAACCTCGTTGCCCGAATTGGTTGTCGAGTTTACGGCTCTACGGCGAGGCCAGCGGGACATCGCCATCGGGGATGCTCTCGGCTCATGTCTGGTTGATGCGACGCTCTCGGTGGCCGCTGGTCCGCTTCTTTTCCCGACTCCAGTCACCGCGAGTCTTGCGATCCGAGGTGCGATCATCGCAGCTGTCATGATGCTCCTCGTCGGGGCGCTACTCGGAGTACGCGGCAAACTCGATCGCATCTCGGGCGCCTTCCTCATCGTGGGATACATTCTCGCCTATTTTGTCCTCATTTCGACGACCTGACGCGCGAGTAGAATGCCGAGGCAACCAGCATGAATAGTGGTTGGTCAACGGGAGCTTCGCGCTTGTCGAATGTGTGGCGTCCGGCCGAACCAGCCGCTGTAGCAGACTGGCGGGGCATAACAGCTTCTTGATGTCAATGGTTCTCCCGCCCCGCCGGCTACTGAGCTGTGTCGTTATCTGTCTTGATAACTATGGTGTTTGATATGTAGTTTTTCCCGAACAATATCAAGAAGTTTTTTCTCTTACGGCGGCATTAAAAATCCTTTGAATATCAAATATTTAGCGATAATAAGTTGTCAAAATAAAGAATATTATTATTATATAAAGCAATAAATACATACTGTTTTATATCGTTTTAAGTTCTGTAACATTACAATATAAAAAAGTAGGTCGGTACATGTCTCATGATAAGCTGCTCTCTGAAAATATAAATAAAGTCGGCTTCTTTGTGTTGAATTGATATCTGCAGATACGGCCTTTGTTATTCTTCATCTTGTCCACGAACTCTCG
>DYNJ01000018.1:12232-21126 GCA_020721085.1 Sulfurovum sp.
ATTGATATCTGCAGATACGGCCTTTGTTATTCTTCATCTTGTCCACGAACTCTCGCCCTTTTTGTGTAACAGCAATTACTCTCTAGAGACAGATCGGGGATACTCAGAAATATTCCAATATGTGAAAACTTACTGGATAATTATCATGCTCGCTGTGCTGTGGCGGCGTACACGCGAGTCTGTTTATTTTGCGTGGATGCTGCTTTACTCCTACCTGCTATGCGATGACTCCTTTCATATTCATGAGCGTGCCGGAGGAGCAATTGCAGGATACTGGGGTTATGAAAGTGCACTTGGTTTAAGAGCTCAAGATTTTGGAGAACTGACGGTCTCTGGCGTGTTTGGCCTCGCGTTTTTGGTGTTGATTGTAATTACATTCTTATGGAGCACGCGCGACGCAAGAAATGCATCAAAAGATCTGACTCTCTTGTTCGGGGTGATAGTGTTTTTCGGAGTAATCATTGACATGCTACGCAGCATCGTTGGTGGGGATGGTTATGGTGAAGTGGTTTTCGGAGTTGTTGAGGACGGAGGGGAAATGTTTGCCATGAGCGCTGTTTTTTGGTATGTTTTGAATCTCGTGGAGCGTCGCGGGAATGCGCCCGGATCGTTATGGAAAGTGACCAAGACGGCCATAACTCGCTTCAGCGGACACGCTGGCGGCGCCGGCCGCTGAACTCAAACATTAGAGCGGCTATAGCCTCTACCATATCAAAGGAAGCAATCTATAGCTTGACAATAGGGATGAGGCTGCTTTTATAAAAATATAAAAGTCAATCACGCATAGTGATTTAAACCTCTTTTCCAAGCGCTTCTATATGGGTGTTGTCACCCAAGGTATATTGATATATTTCCGATATCATCTATCTCTTACTGCCTCTTTGGTACAATAAAAAAAATTAGATGTTGGGTAATTATGCAAAACAAAATAGAACTTTTGAGTCCCGCAGGGAACTTGGAGAAACTACAAATCGCGCTTGGATACGGAGCAGATGCCGTATATGGCGGAGTGAGCAGCTTTTCGCTTCGTATCCGTTCCGGCAAAGAGTTCGATATAGAGTCATTCTCCGGCGGTATCGAGTATGCGCACTCGCTTGGCAAAAAAGTATATGTGACTATCAACAGCTTTCCGTTTAATTCCCAAATCAAGCTTTACGAAAGACATATAGCCCAAATGGCCGAGTTAAACCCGGATGCGCTGATCGTCGCAAGCCCCGGGATAGTCAAAATGGCAAATACGATAGCGCCAAATATACCTATTCATCTCTCTACGCAAGCCAATGTGATGAATTCGCTTGACGCGCAGGTGTATTATGATATGGGTGTCAAGCGGATCATCGCAGCGAGAGAGATCAGCCTCAAAGATTGTGAAGCCATCAAAAAAACTATCCCGGAACTTGAGCTGGAGGTGTTTGTACATGGTTCTATGTGTTTTGCGTATAGCGGCCGCTGTCTGATCTCTGCTTTGCAGATGGGGAGGGTGCCAAATCGCGGAAGCTGTGCCAATGATTGTCGTTTTCCTTATGAGATATTTGCTCACAATCCGGAAACCAATACTACATTTAGGCTGGATGAAGAAGAGGGCGTGGGTACATACATCATGAATGCCAAAGATATGAATCTGGCATCTCATGTGGAGGAGATCATAAGCTCGGGCGTGATCGACAGTCTCAAGATCGAAGGGCGTACCAAGTCTCCTTATTACGCAGCCGTAGTCACAAAAGCATACCGCCATGCTATTGATGACTGCTATGCCGGTACATTTGATGCCGTCAAGTATCAAAGTGAGCTTAATACTACGCAAAACAGAGGCTTCACGGATGCCTATCTTATCAGCCGTCCTTTCGAGAAACACAATACGCAATCACACGATTTTACGATCCAATATGGCACACATCAAGTAGCTGCTCTCGTAAGCGGTGACGGCAAAACATGGAGATGCAAGGACAAAACCTGTGTTGGAGATAAAGTAGAGATAGTCCTTCCGGCAGGAACGGCTATCGAGCCTGTTGACAATGAATATGGCACCATCACACAAGATGAAGACGGGAAATATTGGCTAGAGTTCAAGAAGATCATCTCTGCACAGGGCAGAGAGTTTGAGTGTATCCATAGCGGTGACGAGAGAGATATAGTTTTGCCGGCAATTTTGCCTAGATACACCATTTTAAGGCGTGGGATAGATGAGGCATTGGAGAAAAAAGGGCTTGCGGACGAGCCCTCTTGTGGCAATATATAATAAAACATAATATATTGTTCATATCGTTTTAAGTTCTGTAGCATTGCAATAACTTAGAATATGGGCACCTCTAAAAACTAGATTGTTACGCTTCGCTCGCAATGACAAAACCCCGTCACTGCGAGGCTTTGAAAAAGCCGTGGCAGTCTATCAGAGTGTTTTTTGGAGGTATCCTAATAATGTTTAACTCATAAATTTATCAAGTGTAATATCAAAAAGCTTTTTTATGGCACTCTAAAAACCCTTGAAGTTCATCTATAGATATTTAGATAACTTGTATATTAAGTATTCAATAGATAAATATCAATATGTATATTGATAATAAAATTACACTTCATATTAAATTAAGTGATTAATTATTATAATCTTTCAAATAAATAATATATTAGCGAATAAAGAAAAGGCAAATGAGGCTTCTACAGAGAGTAATCAGGAATACCATGTTAATGGCAGCTATTAGTATGCTTTTATTACCATTGACTGCTTCTGGCGACATAAAAATAGAGTCTAAGGTAATATTTAATACGAACTGTGCAAGATGCCATGAAGGAGAATGCAGTGGCAGGTTGACTTTTCATTTACAAAATAATGCAGTAGATCAGCACATTATTCGCCATGGCGGTGATGAGCTATCCTTGGCAACGATTCGCCAATTATCTGAAGTTTTACACTACATGAAGGAAAAATGTAGCTTTTACCCAATGACTGTTGATGTTAAACTAAACGGCATTTATAGTAAAAAGAGGCTCGATAAACTCAAGTCTCCTGCTGGTAACGCGTATTTTGTACCACTTGGTTCTTTAGAGGCAGGTAGTTATCAATTAATACTGGAAGTAACTGGCGTTGATTCTGGTTATTGCATGGAAATCATCAGCGCAACTTTTTCCCATATCGAAAAAAGAATAATCAATAATTCAAAGGAGAAGCTTATTGTGCAGTTCAATGTTGATGAGCAATCTGAATTTTATCTCCGTTTAAGGTCACAAAGCCCATTAAATCTAAACAAGCTGGAGTTGCTGGCTATTGAAAGTAAGAACGCTAACAATTAACTTCATCTGACAGCAAAAAGCGCCACTCGTTCCTCGCTCTGCTTTTCGCTACCGGTAATACGGAGCGTTATCCCCACTGATGACTCTAAGCTCATACTAACTTTTACCTCTTTTCTAAGCACTTTCTATATTTACAGTCTCGTTAAATTAATATTAGAGTATTATAATAGATATTATTTTTTGGAGCAAAAGTATGAAATTTGTATCTATTGTTATCGGGAGCAAAAGCGACTACGAAGTGATGAAGGAGTGTGCTTTTACACTGGAAAAGTTCGGCGTAGCTTATGAGATGATCATCTCATCAGCACATAGAAGTCCGGAGAGAACCAAAAATTATATCAAAAGTGCCGAAGAAAAAGGAGCGCAGGTCTTTATTGCCGCTGCGGGGATGGCTGCTCATTTGGCAGGCGCATTGGCAGCAGGAACCACAAAGCCGGTGATCGGCGTACCGATGGCAAGCGGAGAGCTCAGAGGAGAGGATGCGCTTTTGAGTACCGTGATGATGCCGGCAGGCATGCCTGTAGCCACTGTAGCTATCGGCAAGGCAGGAGCGATCAATGCGGCATATCTGGCGATCCAGATAATGGCGCTTGATGATGATGAGCTTCGTATCAAACTTCTCGAAGACCGTATCTCAAAAGCCAAAAAAATAGAGTTGGATTCCAGTGAAATAGAAGTCATTCTTTAAGTATACTGACCATGCGACATAAGGATATTTGATTGGAAGAGAGCAAAAAGAGGCAAAAGTCTGTGGTATTATTCAGTTCGCCCTCTTGTGTCTGGTGCACAAGGGCCAAAAATTATTTCCGTCAAAACGGCATCACATTTAAAACCATCGATATCACACAGGATGCTAAGGCTGCTAAAGAGTGTGAACAGCATGGATGCCGTGGCGTACCTGTGGTATTGGTCAGCGGAACACAGTGGATCTGCGGATTTGATCAAGTCAAAATAGAAAAAGCGTTAGGAAAAAACGGATGAATAACGAGGCGATTACATTTAGCGAATTGTTGCTAAAACTTCAACAATTCTGGGCGAATGAGGGGTGTACGATAGTGCAGCCGTATGATCTGCCCGCAGGTGCCGGTACATTTCATCCGGCGACACTTTTGC
This sequence comes from Sulfurovum sp., assembly GCA_020721085.1. Classification (GTDB taxonomy): domain Bacteria; phylum Campylobacterota; class Campylobacteria; order Campylobacterales; family Sulfurovaceae; genus SZUA-451. The sequence continues at coordinate 16,634 of DYNJ01000018.1, forward strand.
GCAGTCTTGACAGCGGATCGTGGAGTACTGCATATGTCGCTCCAAGCCGCAGGCCGACTGACGGCAGATATGGTGAAAATCCCAATCGTCTTGGTGCTTATTATCAGTTTCAAGTGCTTATCAAGCCGAGTCCTGATAACATCCAAGAGCTTTATCTGAAGAGTTTGGAATTTTTAGGATTGAACCTAAAAGAGCATGATATCCGTTTTGTGGAGGATAACTGGGAGTCTCCGACTCTGGGAGCCTGGGGGCTTGGATGGGAGGTTTGGCTTGACGGCATGGAAGTGACCCAGTTTACCTATTTTCAACAAGTAGGCGGTGTCGCCTGTGATCCGGTGGCGGTTGAGATCACCTATGGGACAGAACGGCTGGCGATGTATCTCCAGGGGGTTGAGTCGGTCTTTGATATCGTTTGGAATCGCTATAAAGACAAGGTAACTACATACGCGGATGTGCATATGGAGAGCGAATATGAGTTTTCAAAATATCATTTTGGCGTGGCAAATATAAAGAAGCTTTTGGTGCAATTTGATAATGCAAGCGACGAGTGCCGCAGTTGTCTGGAGGCGGGGTTGCCGCTGCCTGCGTATGATCAGTGCATGGCGGCTTCACACGCTTTCAATGTGCTTGATGCCAGAAAAGCGATCTCGCAGGCACAAAGACAAAATTATATCCTCAAGATCAGAGAGCTTTCCAAGGGTTGCGCGGAGCTTTTTAAATCGCAAGAGCATGAGCGCAACGGCAGAGTAAAGCGCTAAGGGCAGGTGACTGATGAAGTTGCGGGAAATCTATGATTTTTTGGACTCTTTGAGTCCTTTTGTGCTTCAGGAGAAGTGGGACAATAGCGGTCTGAATATCGGCAGCATGGATAGAAAGATCGATAACCTATATATCTCATTGGATGTAGATATGGATATACTCGAGGATATGAAGCCCCATAGTCTCATCATTACGCACCATCCGCTGATATTCCAAGGATTGACATCACTTGATTTTTCTAAGTATCCATCCAACTTGATAGAGATGATGGTAAAAAAAGAGATTAGCCTCATCGCCATGCATACCAATTTCGACAAAACGCATCTCAACAGTTTTGTTTTCCAAAAAATATTGGGATTCAAGCTTGAAGATGAAAGTGATTATATCTGCAAGACAAGCGGGCAATGGAGCAAAGATGAACTTTTGTGTACCTTAAAAGGCAAGCTGGGACTTGAGGTGTTGAAAGTTGTGTCTCCGAAAGAGCAGATAACTTCCATAGCGATGACGACCGGTTCCGGGGCCTCGCTCATGGACGGAGTCGGTGCTGATTGCTTTTTGACGGGTGATATCAAATACCACGATGCGATGAAAGCCATGAGCCAGGATTTGATGATGATAGATATAGGGCATTATGAGAGCGAGCTGTTTTTCTCGGAAGTTTTGTATGGGGAGTTGAAAAATTTACCTCTTTTGGCTATAATTGCAAATTCTAAAAACCCGTTTACTGCATTTGTGTAAAATATAGTGCAAATTCTCAAAGGATCAAGTTTGAATAGACATACCACCGAACTAATAGAGCTATCTAAAATCGACAAAGAGATCGACAGCTATCAGCCGCAAATCGACAAAGCAGAGAAAAAAATTGCAAAAATCGTAAAAAAAGTTGAAGATGCGCAAGATTATCTTGACAGTATCAACAAATTTATTGCCGAGAATAATGCCAAGATCGCATCTTATGAAGAGCAGTTGAAAATCCTAAATAACCAGCTTTCGAGCAATGTCAAAAAATCAAAAGATATCTCTACGGAAAAAGAGATGAAAGCGCTTTCTATCGAAGAGGATATAGCAAAAGAGAAGATGACTTTTGCCAACGAAGAGATCCAGAGACTCCAGGAGATCAATCCTAAAAAAAGCAAAGAAGCCCAAGAAGCCCAAGAAGCATTGGATCAGCTTGCCACAGAGGTTGCCGCCGCCGCCGCTCAAACCCAGGAGGAAAAAGCTGAGATTGAAAAAAGCAAAGTGACATTTTTCAATGATCGCGAAAAATTGATTCGAGAGATAGACCAAAAAGTATTGGCTTTTTATGAAAAAATCAGAATCTGGGCAGGCAATACGGCTGTTGTAAAGGTCAAAAAACAAGCCTGTTATGGTTGTTATATGAAGATCAGCGACAAGGTCTATGCGGATATCATTCGCGGTGAAGAGATCACAACCTGTCCGCACTGCGGAAGAATACTCTATATTGAGAGCGTTGTCGCAGAGGCGTAATTGAACCCTCTCTTTTTTATCATCTATACTATAGTGGTGACACTGTTGTATATTGTATCAATCCCCTTTTTGCTCCTTTTTGCATTGCGGTCTAAGTATTCTAGGTCTATTCCTGCGCGATTTTTTCTCTGGAGAAACCGACCGCTTAGAGCTGACGGCGTCTGGTTTCATGCTTGCAGCTTTGGAGAGATGAGAGCACTATCTGGTCTAAGAGAATCATTGCCTGACGATATTTTGCGTTTTAGCTCCATTACACAAACAGGGTTTGATGAGGGCAGTTTATACTCGCAAGAGAGTCGATTTCTTCCGTTTGAGCCTTTGCTTTTGTTTTGGATTAAGCCCCAAAAAGCGCTAGTGGTGATGGAGGCGGAGCTTTGGTGTCTTCTCTTTGCTTTGGCTCATAAGCGGGGCGCCAAAACACTTTTGATCAATGCGCGGATCAGTGAGAGATCGTACCAAAAATATCTCAAAATGAGATGGTTTTATGCCCAAATTTTTGCCTATATCGATGAGGTATATGCACAGACCTATCAGGACAAAGAGAGATTGGAGTCTTTGGGAGCCAAGCGGGTTGAGGTGACGGGTAATATCAAGCTGGCATCATTGCCCAAACCTGATAAAATGATACCAAAGCCCAAAGGAACGATAGTATGTGCCGCGAGTACTCATGACGGCGAGGAGGTGTTGGCACTCCAAGCTTTCTCTTCTTTGAGCGATCAAGAGCCGGAAGCAAAGCTTTTGATCGTCCCTAGGCATCCGGAACGATTTGCTAAAGTGGGTTCAGTTATTCAGAAGTTTGCGTCTGAGCATGGTTGGAGCTTCAGCAGATATTCAGAGAATGACAAGCTTGATACAAAGGTTGTCTTGGTAGATAAGCTGGGAGAACTTGTCAATATATATACGATCAGCGATATTGTCATCTTGGGCGGCGCATTCGTTCCGGCAGGCGGTCACAATGCGGCAGAGGCGGCACAATTTGGCTGTAAGATCATCTCGGGTAAGCACTATTTCAACCAGATAGATATCTTTGATGCAGTGGATGGGATCAAAGTAGTACAAGAGCATGAGCTGGACTGGTGGTTATTGGAGCATCAGACGCTGCCGAACACATCGCTGAGAACAGATAGTGACATCACACCGATCATTGAGAGTATCAACCGTGTTTTATCGCCTTGAAGCGGACATGGTTTGGCTGACGATCAAGGCACAGCCCAATGCAAGCAAAAGCGAGATTGTGGGACTATATGACGATGAAACGCTTAAGATCAGGATCAAAGCGCCTGCCGTAGAGGGTGCGGCAAACGAGGAGTTGATACGGTTGCTCTCCAAGAGTTTCAAGGTGCCAAAAAGTCAGATTGTCTTCAGGGCAGGTAACAAAAGCAAGCTAAAAATGGTGGGACTGCCTTACACAGATGCCTTTGGGTCGTTTGCCCAAGAGATGGATACAGGCAACAAAACATAAAAATATAAAAGGATTAAGCATGCAAAATGCATATAAATTGTTGGCTCAACAGCTAGAAATTTCCAACAATAAAGCCAAAGAGCTTATCGACAAAGGAATGGTCTATGTCGCCGACAAAAAGGTCAAAATCGCACGGGCGCTTTTGCCGGATGATACGCGTTTTCGCATCGAAGAGATGGGAGACATCAAGATCATTTATGAAGATGAACATATCATCGCGATCAACAAGCCTGCTATGATGGACAGCTATGATATACAAGACGCGATCGAAGGATCAGAGCTGCTCCACCGCCTTGACAGAGAAACCAGCGGGGTGCTGCTGTTGGGGCGCGATCAAGAGTTTATCAAGAGCGCAGTGGAGGAGTTCAAAGCACGCCGGGTCAAAAAAGAGTACATTGCCTGGGTGGAGGGGATAATCTATGAAGAGATCGAGATAGATACACCCATCTCTACGGTCAAAAAGGGCAAAGCCGTTTCTCGCATCGACAAAGCCAAAGGCAAACCCGCCTTCACTAAGGTCAAACCTTTGGAGATCCAAGGCAAGAAGAGCAAAGTGGCTATCGAGATCAGTACCGGCAGAACCCATCAGATTAGAGTGCATCTGGCAAGTATCGGTCATCCGGTGGTGGGCGATGGGCAGTATGGAAGCCGCACTCTCTCAAGCCGTATCCATCTCCACTCTGCTAAAATATCTATTTTTGACTATACCTTTGAAGCACCGCAACCCAAAGAGATCGAAAAATACAAATGATACTCTACTCTCAAAGAAGAGGTTTTAGTCTAA
>DYNJ01000019.1 GCA_020721085.1 Sulfurovum sp.
AATGCAGCGTAGAGAGATAGGTATAGAATCGCACTCCCACATCCTGGATATCAAAGAGTATAAGATCGACTCCGACAAGATCCGCTTTGGACGGCTTGCTTTTTTTGCCATACAAAGATATGACATTCAGCCCGATACGGGCATCATAGCCACCTGCCTGATAATCCCCCGCGTCCGCTCTGCCTTGCACCCCATGCTCAGGGGCAAAGATCTTCTGTACCGCTATACCGTTTCTGAGCAAAAAATCCACTAAAGGTTCTTTGCCGACCAGCGAGGTATGATTGACCACCAGCGCGACCCGTTTGCCCTTGAGAAGCGGAAGATAGAGTTCAGGGCGCTCGGCAGCCGGAGTGATCGCACCGCCAAAGGCAAAACTCAGCAACAGTGCCACAACACCAAACGATCGCAAAAGTAATCTCATGCTCTTTTCAAGCCTTTACCCTTGCCTCCATAGCGCGCGTGAGAGATACGATGTCGATATTTTCCAGCTCCACCCCGGTCGGAACACCTTGAGCGATTTTGCTAAATATCAGATTCATCCCCTCGAGCTTATCTTTGATATAGAGGATCATCGTCTCAGTCGCGATACTAGGCGGAAAGGCGAAAATCACCTCTTCTGCATCCCTGACGGCGCGCCTGAGATGAAGCTCATCCATATCCTCGATTTTCGTCACCACATAATAGACCCCATCGAACTGCCCGCCCTCTTCGATCGTCAAGATATCTCTGGCATTCTGGACGATACAAAGCCTGCTTGTATCCCTGTATTCATCTGAACAAATTGCACAAATCTCATCTTCGCTCATATTGTTGCACTGGCTGCATACACGGATACTGCATACCCCGTTTTCGATCGCATGCGCCAGCTTCATCGCGCGAAAACCGTCTTCCATCACCAGATGATAAGCCAAACGTACGGCTGTCTTTTTGCCGATACTCGGCAAAGACTGAAACGCTTCTACAAGATTTTCAAATGCTTCTATCTTGTACCGTTTCATAGCCCCAACTCTTGCCTATCTCTCATAATCCACCACTTTGGACTCGCTCACCACGCTTTTGATGAATTCTACTGCCTTTAGGTGCTCCGGATGACTAGCGTACAGGCCCAATCCTTCTTTGTTATCAAAAGCAGTTATGATGCTCATGTCCATAGCACGCCCCTCCGGGGAGAAATTGACACCCGCCTCCATGCTTTTGAGTGACGGCACTTTACCCATCAGCCCTTCAAGCATCTCTTTGGCACGCTGGATATTCTCATCTCTATGCTCCTCCTTGAACGCAAACAGTACAATATGTATCACCATTGCTTGACTCCATTTTTTGATAGGTTATTATACATTATTTGAATAAAGGATAGATAGCTGACCCACGAGAGCGGATGCATGCGGCAATCTCAAGATATTTATATTTTTTGTTGTATGATATATTGTTGTAATAGTTTTATGTTATTGTGTTTAGAAATATTTGCGCCAAAAGGAGTCAGATAAATGGTTCATTTTTTGATTGGATTTTTTGATTTTGTCTTACTTTTATATTTTATGAAAGTTGGATTTGATTTTAAAAACATCAAAATACAGATTTTGGCGCTCATTCAATTGATCTTGTTTGCTTTTGCTGAACTCAATTTCACTCATTCGGGCAGCCCAGATTTTATTATTGATGAGTTGGCTATATTCATGATGATTATCATAAATATTGTTGGCGGTGCGATAGCGCTTTATGGCATAAAATATATGTTATATGAAGATGCTCCGAAATATAAAAAAGATATATTTTTGGTTTATTTGTGGATATTTTTGGTGATTATGAATTTTGCGGTTATATCCAACAATCTTTTGTATTTTTTCTTTTTCTTTGAGCTTACTACCCTATCTTCCTTTTTGCTTATCAAATTTAGAAATGATGATATCTCAAACAAAAATGCCATAAATGCCCTGCTTTTAAATATGATCGGCGGACTTTTTTTGCTGATTGCTGTTTGTTTAAATTTATTTACAAATCACTCGATCTATATAAATGAAATCATACAAAACAAAGATTACATATCGGCAGCAATGATTTTTGTAGTATTTGCCGCATTTATCAAAGGCGCCATGAAGCCATTTGAAAGTTGGCTTTTGGGCGCTATGGTGGCACCCACTCCTGTTAGCGCACTTCTTCATTCTGCCACTATGGTAAAAATTGCACCGTTTTTGGTACTCAAATTTTCTCCTGTTTTTTCATACGAAATCTCTTTTTTGATAACTCTTTTGGGGATGTTTTTGTTTTTTATTTTTGCGCTTGAAGGTCTTGGCAAAAACTCCTTCAAAGAGATTTTGGCTTATTCGACTATCTCATTATTGTCTTTGATGATAGCCGTTGCGGCGATAGGGACGAAAGAAAGCTATGAGATCGCATTATTGCTTATATTTTTTCATGCTATCTCAAAAGCTATTTTATTTATGTGCGCGGGGATATTGGAAAAACTTCACCACATTAAATCTATAGATGATATGCAAGGCTTGATGTCTGCAGATAAACCTTTGGCACTTTTGATTTTGGTTTCATTTGCCACAGTCGCACTTCCGCCTTTTGGACTATTTTTTGCGAAACTGTTTTTTGTGGAATATTTAGCAAAATTGATTCAAACTGATATTTTATATATTTTTATTATTTTATTTTTTGTTGTTGGCTCAAGTATTCTGGTACTCTTATATTTCAAAATAGCGTCGCTTTTGCTAAGCACAAACAATCACCAGCAAACGCCTGCAAAAACGCCGCTTAGCTTTGTTGCCAGCAGTTATTTTCTGTTTGTTTTTATGATCTTGTCTATCATATATCTTGTGACAACCAAATCCGACATCAGTATATTTTCCATAATTTTTGGGGCTTTATTTGTTTCGTTGATAGTTTCTCTTTTTGTTTTCAAGTTCAATAATTTGCAAAAAATATCAGTTTACGCTTGCGGTGAAAATACAATCGGGCAAATTGGACAGTTTTATTTTGATTTTGAAAAGTACGCAAAATATTTTCTGTATGTAGCAATATTTTTATGGCTAGTTTTGTTTGGAGTAAGTCTATGAGTATAGTTTTTTCTTTTATGTTGGGTTTTTTTGCCCCTATTTATGGTGGAATTTTTTATGGGATAGACAGAGTTTTAAAAGCAAAAATGCAAAGACGAAAAGGTCCGCCCGTCCTCCAGCCGTTTTATGATATGCTGAAACTGTTTTCAAAAACAAAATTTATAGTAAATGCGCCGCATACGATTTGGATGATATTTTATTTTCTCTCCTTGTGGGCTGTTGTTTTTATGATTTTTTTTGGCGGCAATCTTCTTTATATTATTTTTGGACATCTTTTGGCAACTGTCTTTTTTATTATTTCCGGATATAGCGTAAATTCTATCTTCTCTCAACTTGGCTCAAATAGAAAACTCCTCAGCGTAGTTGCGTATGAGCCTATTTTGATCGTAAATGCTATTTGTATATATCTTGTTTTTGGAACATTTGAGATCAGTGAGATTTTAGCCGCTCCAAACAATTTTAATTCGCTGGTTTTTACATTTCTTAGTCTTCTGTTTGTCGTTCCGACTGTTTTGAAATTATCTCCTTTTGATGCTTCAAAAGCCCATCAAGAGATAGTTGGCGGTATTGAAGTTGAATTTGGAGGAGTTTTTTATGAACTTGTTTATGCTGCGAAATTTTTAGAGATGATTTTTGTTTATAGTTTTATTTTTATTCTGGCTTCAAACGATTATATTTTTGGAACTTTTTTGGTGGTATTTTCTTTTTTTGCGGTTGCGCTGGTTGACAATTCAACTGCCAGAATCAAGATAGACAGTTTACTAAAGGCACTTTATATGTATGGTTTTGGACTTGGGATAGTTTCTATTTTTTGGATTTTGCTATGTTGCATATAAAGAGATTTTTAAAAAAATCACCTTGGGTGCTTCACTATAATACAGGCAGTTGTAACGGTTGCGATATAGAAATTTTGGCTTGCTTGTCGCCTAGATATGATCTTGAACGGCTTGGTGTTTTGAACACAGGAAACCCGAAACAAGCTGATATTTTCTTGGTCACAGGACCGCTGACTCATAGATGCCATGACAGACTGCTGCAACTTTACAGCCAGATACCAGACCCAAAAGTTGTGGTTGCCGTTGGAAGCTGTACTTGTACGGGTGGCGTTTTTAAAGATATGTACAATGTAAACAACGGTATAGATTCACTCATTCCGGTAGATGTCTATGTTCCCGGATGTGCCAGCTCGCCCGAACTCATCATGGATGGAATCGTAAAAGCTTTAGAAATATTGGAAGGCAAATAATGCAAGAGATAAAAATAGAAAACTTAATAGAAGAGATAACATCGTTTTATGATCCAAAACTACACCATTTTGTTTGTCTAAATGCAAATGATTTAGGAGAAAATAGACTCAAACTTCAATGGATTTTTACTTTTTATAATCAAGAGGACAACTACCAGATCTTCTGGACTATCTGCTCTTTTGATGAAGTTTTGCCGACAATTACCAAGATTATCCCATCGGCTATCATGAGTGAAGCGGAAATAGTTGATCTGTTTGGAGTACAGATAAAAGATATCCAGGGCGGACTTTATCTTGATGAAACAAGCCCTATTTCACCGTTAAGATGTTCGATATGAAAAAAACTATTACAATACCGCTCGGTTCACAGCATATTTCACTTCTTGAGCCCGTCAGGTTTAATTTTTCTTGCGAAAATGAAAAGATTACAGATGTTGATTATAATGTTGGTTTTGTCCATCGCGGCATAGAAAAGGCTTGTACCGAAAAGTTTGAATACAAACAAGTCGGATATGTTGTGGCTAGGGTTTGCGGACTTTGTGCTATCACACATACCATGGCATACACTTTAGGGATTGAACATATTTTAAATATCAAAACAAACAAAAAAATAGATTATCTTAGGATTTTGATGCTTGAGCTTGACAGAATACATTCACATCTTTTATGCCTTGCGCATACTGCTGAAAATAGCGGTTTTGAAGGGATGTTTATGAAGATTATGGGCGATCGTGAGCTTGTCATGGATATTCAAGAGGCTATTAGCGGCAACAGAGTTCAGTTTGATTTTGTTTGTATCGGCGGCGTGAACCGTGATATTTCAACAGAATGCGAAAAACTAGCGTTTACAAATCTTGCTTTATTAGATAAAAAAGTTGATGATTTGATAGGAAAATTTACATCAAACTGGTCAACTGCACTAAAATACAAAAATATCGGTGCTTTATCTTATGACGATGCGTTTAATTTCAATGCGCTCGGTCCACTGGCTAGAGCAGCTGGGGCGGCTATCGATGTGAGAGCAGAATCATCTATTTTGCCATACAAAGAAGTTGGCTATAAGATGATTTTAGGACAAAACGGCGATATATATGATAGAAACTTAGTGAGACTGAAAGAGATAAAAAACTCAATTTTGATGTGTCAAAATATCTTATCTGGTCTTACAGAAGGAGAAATTTTGGTAAAATTCAAAGGCAAACCAAACGGTGAAAGCTTCACAAGACTTGAAGCCCCAAGAGGTGAGATTTTTTATTATCTCAATGCAAACGGGACAAATATGCTCCAAAGAGTTCGCATAAAAACACCGACATTTTCACAGATTCCTGGGATGGTAGAGATTTTTAAAGGCTCGGATTATGCGGATGCGCCGGCCATATTGGCTTCATTCGATCCCTGTATGAGCTGTACAGCCAAATGATAAAATCTATAATTGAATCATTTTCAAATCTATTCGCCAAAAGCGAAACGATAAACTATCCATATGAACAGATAGCAAAATTCAAAAACTACAGAGGACTAATAGAGTACAGCGCCGATGAATGCATATTTTGTTACAAATGCGAAAAAGTTTGCCCGCCTGATGCTATAGTTTTCAAGCCTACAAAAGAGAAAAATAGACTTTATGAGTACAACCCAAATCTTTGTATATACTGCGGAGAATGTGTGCGAAACTGTCCAAAAGAAGATTTGGCTTTGTGGCAATCAGAAAAAAAACCAAAAATTATTTAAATAGGGTTATTAGAGTACCCTTATGGTAAAATTGCAAAAAATTTCCACAAAATACAAGGAACACAATGACCGAAGTAGATTATTATGAGATTTTAGAGGTAAGCCGCGACTGCAACGGGGCGGAACTCAAAAAATCATACCGCAAACTGGCGATGCAGTTTCACCCCGATCGCAACCCTGACGACAAAGAGGCTGAAGAGAAATTCAAACTCATCAATGAAGCCTATCAAATACTCAGCGATGATGAAAAGCGGTCTATCTATGACCGATACGGAAAAGAGGGGCTCAACCGTCAAGGCGGAGGCTTCAGAGCTTCAAGCATGGATGATATCATGAATATATTCAACTCTATGTTTGGCGGCGGCGGAGGATTTGGCAAATCGCGCAGTGATCCCGGCCAGCCATATCCGCTTGATTTTGAGGTTGAACTCTCTTTGGAATTTCAAGAGGCGGTATTTGGCTGCGACAAAGAGATCGAGATCTCCTACAAAATACCCTGTACGGAGTGCAAAGGCACGGGAGCCAAAGACAGCAAGCTGACTGAGTGCGAGTATTGTCGCGGGCAAGGTCAAGTCGTCATGAAGCAAGGGTTTATGACATATGCGCAAACCTGCCCTAAATGTCAGGGCAAAGGCAAGATCGCAGCCGAAAAATGCTCATCCTGCCACGGCAAAGGATACAATACCAAAGATCAGACTGTCACGATCAAGATCCCGGCAGGCGTCGATAGCGGCAACAGACTCAGAGTACAGGGACACGGCAACGAAGACCGTCATGGGCGCAGAGGAGATCTCTACATCACATTTCATGTACAAGAAGATGAGAATTTTACACGAAACGGCAGCGATATTTATATCGAAGTACCTGTATTCTTTACGCAGGCTATCTTGGGAGAAGAGATCACGATTCCGTCACTAGGCGGAGAGCTGCAGCTGCAGCTCAAGCCTGGCACCAAAGACAAAGAGCAGTTCGTCTTTCAAGGAGAAGGTGTTGCAGATGTGCACAGCGGCCGAATAGGTCGCCTTATCGCCCAGGTCAAACTTATCCTCCCCACCAAACTCAACGATGAACAGCGCGACCTGCTGACACAGCTCCAAAAAAGCTTCGGCATGGAGAGCCATCCGCACAAAAGCAGCTTGGAGAGCGCCTTTGACCGCGTCAAGGGATGGTTCACGGGAGAGTAAGTTTTTGGAGTCAAATCTTTTCATCACTCCGTACCCTATACGGAACCCAGCTCTTTCTTTTTGATAAACGAGCATCTCGTTGGTATTGACCTACAGTCTACATTCCGCCTCAGGAGAGGACTGAACGAGTGAGAACAAGGAAAAGAAATCAGAACTTTTGTTTTCACGGTTGATATTGTCATTCTGTAACCCTCATTGTATTTTTTTGCGGATAATTTTACCCCCGACACTTTGTATTAAACTTAAATAATTATAAAATAATGATATTAGTAAGATTTACACATAAAAGATGCCCAAATAAATTCAGTATGACAATAGGGTGCCACTACTGTCATCCGAACGATGAAAAGCAGTATAGTTTCGAGATACTTCGCAAAAAATTATGCGTCGCAGTTCGAGAGGATAACGCTTTTCTTTGGGTTACCTTTCAGTCTAAAAAAAGAGGTATGAAAAGAGAAAAAGAGCTAGATTTCGGAACGGATCCGGAATGACTGAATGGCGTCACACTGAACTTGATTCAGGGTCTAAATTCAGAATGACGAAGATGTCCAATAGATAAAAACTGCGCAACCGCTAAAATCGCTAATATACCGTTTGGTGCAGCACAATCTTGCCTTCTGACTCTCCGATACCGGAATCGGCAATACGATGATTGTATGCGATGACATAGATCTCATCACCGCTTTTGAGATAGTTTTTCTCGCCAAACTCAGTATACGCTGTCGCCCCTATCGAGATAAGTGCCTGCTTGGGATAACCGCACGCTTTGAGGTATTCAGAAATAGGCTCCAGCGGTCCGAAATCCTGCTGGTTATTGAGCTTATCTATCAGCCAATCCGTGAGCTTGCCATAAAAATAGCTATAGCCCAAAAGTGGTGCATCCACGCCGTATGAATGCAGGATGCCGTCTCTTTTCACATAAGAGCAGAGATGATAACGATCCATGATACCGCCATGCCCGAAACGATCGATCTCGATCCATTTTTTGCCGATCCCCTTGGATGTCGGTCCCCAGCTTTTTTTCTCAGATATTTTGCGGGCGCCCTCTTTGCGTATCGTACAGTCATTGAATACTGTAAACCGCAATGCTTTAAGCATCTTTACTTGCATTGTATCATCATAGATGATATCAAAAAGCACTGCTATTTCCGGTTCCACCTGGGCATTTGCCTCATAGTCGGGGAGATTCAGCAGTTCACTGTCTATGGGATAAACCCCCAAAAATGTCTCTGATCCGGGGAGATAAAAAGGGAAAATACCTTTGGGCGCATCCGGTTCGGCCGTCTGCACCTCTTTGAAATCAGATATTTCACCTGCCTGCTCCAGATGATGGGCGAAATTACCCGCCACGCCCAAGCCTATAAACTCTTTTTTATGCATAGACTATTCCTAATGATAATATAATTTGGAGGGGAAATAAGGGATATTTAAATACAAAAGCATACCAAACCTTTGGATTTCATCTTGCGAGATTGAAACTCAAAATACTGCCAGCGGACAAGACCCGCCGGAAGATGGAAAAACTACTAAGCGTTAGCTACTGCGTCTTTAAGTGTTTTCCCGATTTTAAATTTAGGAGCGGTATGTGCCGGTTTTGTATAAGTTTTGTCTGTACCAGGTACTGTTCCGCTCTTGCCTGCCACTATTGCCGTAGAGAATGTACCGAAACCAACCAGAGAAACACTCTCTTTCTCGACAAGTGCAGCTGTTACTGCATCAGTAAATGCCTTGACTGCTTTTTCAGCAGCTACCTTTGTCTCATATCCACCCGTTTTTTGTACCAATTTTACAAACTCAGCTTTTGTCATACTCGCATCCTTTTAATATATTTACGCCGTTAGTATAACATAAAATCATTATATAGCACTATCAGGAGTGCATTTTGTGGGCATTTTTGAGTTTAATAAAATATTTTTTTGGGTTATAATAAAAAAAATTAATTAAATTTATTTTATATTTCAAATTAATTGAAAAAGTTTATACTAAAAGCTGCGGGAAAATGAAAGATTTGATATTTCAAAAATTTGAAAAACATGATAGGATTTTACTAAGTTTATAACTGGTGCGGCAGAGAGGACTTGAACCTCCACACCCGTAGGGCACTACCCCCTCAAGATAGCGTGTCTACCGTTCCACCACTGCCGCATAGACTATATATTTTGTTAAGGATGGAAATTATATCCGTCCTTAACTTAAAAATTGCTAATTATCCGAGAAATGGGTTAGCATAAAGAGCAATCAACGCGATAACCAATGTATAGATAACCTGTGCTTCGATCATAGCAAGAGCGATGAACATAGTCGTCATCAATTTTCCGCCAAGACCCGGGTTACGAGCCGTACCTGCTATTGTCGCAGCAGCAGTATTGCCCATACCGATCGCACCGCCCAAAGCAGCAAGACCAAGACCGACACCGGCAGCAACTACAGAGTATGCTTTGATCATAGAAACACCGTCTTCAGCAGCAAAGGCAAAAGCACCAAGCGCCAAGAAAAGCAAAAAGAACTTTTTCATATCATATCCTTTAGATAATTTTTGGGTTTTAAGTCCCCTTTCGACTACCTTCCAAAATCCGTTCGGCTTGCGTATCCCTACTTATCATTTTAGAACGATAAATTATTGTAGCATTTTGATTTTAAAATATAGTTTAATGTAAATGTTTTTGATCTATGCTATAAATTCCGGTGTTGCCAATTCGACCTTTTTGCCTTTTTGTTCCATCACCACTACATCTATCACATCTCCATCATGATACAGATCTGCCAGTACGCCCACCCGATCCTTTGAGATCTTAGAAAGGTGCAACAGCGCATCATAACCATCCGGCATCTCGACAAATACACCAAATTCAACTATCTTTTTGACTTTGCCTTGATAGACTTTGCCAATCTCATAATTCATCTGTTTTTTGACAGGAGTATCGGCGATACTTTTGATATGCTCTTTTGCCGCTTTAACCTTGTTTTTGTCCTCTCCTGTGAGCTTGACGCCGCCTTTATCGCGATCGAGATCGATACTTACCTCAAATCTCTCGATGATCTCCCTGATCGTCGCACCTGCTTTGCCTATGATATCTACGATCTTGCCGGGATTAATAGAAAAAATCTCGGTGCTCGGAAGCGCCTCGCTCGGCTTGGTATGCTTATCTGCCTCTTCCATTAGCCCAAGTATATGATCTAGCGCTTTTCTGGCTTTATTAAGCACTTCACCGAACCTGTCAATATCTATCGGTGCTTTGATATCCATCTGAAGCGCTGTAATCCCGTCTTTGGTGCCTGTAACTTTGAAGTCCATATCTCCGTCGAAATCTTCCAGTCCAATGATATCTGTCAATATGATATGACGCCCATTTTCACCTACCATCCCCATAGCCACGCCGGCTACAAGTTTGACCAGATTTATATCCGCCGATCTTAGCGCCAACGCTCCGCCACAAACCGTCGCCATAGAAGATGAGCCGTTGCTCTCCAACACTTCGGACACCAGACGAATCGTACCTTTATAAGTTAGATCAAGCGCTGGTTCCAATGCTCTTTTTGCCAGATTGCCATGCCCTATCTCCCTTCGTCCCGGCACTCCGATGATCTTGGTCTCACCTACGCTAAATCCCGGGAAATTATAGTGTACCATGAAGCGTTCTGACTGGCTTTGCTTGCTAGTGATCAGCTCATATGATTGGGCATCTTTGGTATCGCCCAGTGTCGCCGTCACCAAAACCTGTGTCTCTCCGCGCGTAAAGAGACACGAACCGTGTACGCTTGGCAGAAGATTGGTCTCGATGGAGATCGGGCGCACCTCGTCAAATCCCCTTCCGTCAGCTCTGATGCCCTTGTCAAGGATCATGGTGCGTACCATATTTCTTTTGTACTCACCAAGCACCTTCTCGATCAGTTTCTCATCGGCATCATGACCGCTTTTGCCCCAAGCAGTCATGATGCGCTCTGCCACAACGGCAAGTTTTGTACCCCGTTCGCTTTTGGCTATGGTGGCGATGGAGGACTCCACATCTGCTTTGAAATGCTCATCAATGAAACCGTACAAATCGCTCTGCGCATATTCATCTTCGATCTCCAGCTCTAATAACTCTTTGACATAAGGGGCAAACGCCTCATCGCAACGCTCGGTTGCTGACTTTATCGCCCTTGCCGCCAAACCTACCATCTCGACTAGTTCCGGCTCTTTAAGCTCATTGCACTCTTGATGCTCCAAGATCATCGGTACTTCAGGCATCATCGGGTCGATCATATCGATCTGGATACTGTCGATCTGCTCAGAGGCGAGCGCGCGCATCTCGATCGCCATGATACTTTCACCGCTTCCGGCCACAAAAAGATCAAGCGTGCCGGATGCCAGATCGGAGAGTTTGGGATTGAGTACGACACTACCGTCAACTTTTGCCACGCGGACAGCGGCGACATTTTGAGATACAGGAATACCGGAGACGAACAGTGCCGCATTGGCAGCATGCAGCGCAGCGACTTGCATATCAACTTCACTGTCACTGCTGACGACCAAAACCGTGATCACCGTAGAATAATAAAACCCTTTAGGGAAAAGCGGTCTAAGCGAACGATCTATCAGACGCGAAGTGAGTGATTCGAAATCTCCCGGTTTTGTCTCTCGTTTGATGAAGCCGCCAGGAATCTTGGCGGCTGCATACGCCTTCTCGATATACTGAACTGTCAGAGGGAGAAAATCCTCCTTCACAGGCTCTTCATCGATGGCTACCGTAGCGATCAAGACTGCCTTTTTTGATCTATACATTACAGCACCGCTTGCTTGTCTGGCGACTTTGTCAAACTCATATCTCTCATTCAGCCCATTGATGTCCAATCGGACTATGTTTTCATTCATAAAATATTCCTTTCAAATTTGAGGACACTATCAATATATTTTACCAAAATATAATTTTGAACCCTCTGAACAATTCAATTATCAGACCCTGAAATAAATCCGGGGTGACGGTTCTTGGGGATCATTCCGAACTTGTTTCGGAATCTATAAATATCTAATCCTATTCCAACTCCGATAAGACTTAAAACTTAAATCGTATCGAATGACTAGATTCAGGATACTGTCTGCTGATCTCCGCCTCATCAAAACCATACCTGAAATGGTCAATATAATGCATCAAAAGCCGATAAGCGCTGCTGATCTCTTCCATCTTGTCTGTGCTTCCTCCTCTGTCCGGATGATGTCGTTTTGCAAGATAGCGGTAGCGTTTCTTGATATCGTCTTTGGTGATCAGCTTAGGAAGCCCAAGTATCTCAAGAGACTTTTCTATCTCCACTGTGATGCTATCATTGGTCAAACTTTGACTTCCCTATTCCCCCAAAAGGGACAAAATTAAACTGAAAGATAAGAGAGTTTTCACTGATAGACTCTGTGCCGGCTGCAGTAATTGTCGGTCTGATCTCTTCTTTGAGCGCAATAGCAAGATTCCAGCAATCCTTATCATATCTCCCGCCGAGCTGCCACTGCGTACTGTATGCATTGTCTAAATTGTAGATCACTCCGCCTTGGAGGCTTATCCTCTGTGTCGCCTTGTATCCGAAATATAGACTTGCATCATTGGAAATCTCCCGCTCTTCTATAAGTTCTTGATCGCCAAAAGAATATCCGCGTTTATATGTGTGACCCAAAGAGATATGGTACTCCGGCCTATAAAGAGTAATCCTGCTTGACGAAAGCTCTATGTTGTCAAATGCGTGAGAATATATCAGATCGTTGTAAAATCGCCATTGACCCATAATGTACTGCATCTCATTTTCCAGATTGCCTAGATTATTTTGCTCCTCATCGGGAAGGTAGGATTGTGAAAATCTTTGGAAAAACTTGAGTCCCATAGCCTCATCATAGAAATACTGGCTAAAGCCCAATGCCGCCTGCTCTTTTTCTGTTCCGAGTGTAAAAATCTCTTTTTGCGAAGGCTCAAGCATCTCATAGCTCAAAGGAGACTCTTGGGTGCTTCCTGGTCTAGAATAGGTTAAAGACGGCTGCAGAGTATGGACAAAACGGTCGTATTTTTTGGTCAGATCACTAAACAGCGATATGCTCGGCTTGTGATTGTAATACTCATACTCATCTTCGACAAATAGCTGGTTGTCAAAAAGAAGCTTGGTATAGTATAGCTCCTCTTTGAGGGAAAGATTGAGATAATCATCCAAAAAAGGCGTTGAATATTCAATAGGGATGGCAAACTCCGCCTGTCTGGCAGTACTTCCAGTTTTTCTATGGAAATTATTGATCGTCATATCCGCGCTATAGGTCAAACGATCAATGAAAATCGGCTTAAGGTAGCGATGGAAATTTACCGTAGGGAGTATCTGCATCGTGTCGTCACTATTTTCTTTACGGGTATCGATAAAATATTTACCGTAAATCCCGCCATAATAGTCGTCATTGCGCAGATAATAGTTCACCCTGGATTCTTGGAGAGGCACAACGCCAAAATGGGTAAGCTGACTCTTTTGCAGATTTATATAGTCAATATCATTGAGCAGTGTCGCATTGACATAGAGCCCGTCTTCCACACTTAAATCCAATGCCTTAATCCGACCGATCAATTTGGTCGAATCATAAAGCGCCTCAAGCCCGTAGTGAGTCTCATTGAGCATATTGTGCTCTTGCACATAGTCATCTTTGTCTCTAAAATACCCTGCGCGGATCGCTCCGCGTGAATATGGGGAGTCGGCAAACCGAAGCGTACCATATACACCCTCTCCTCTTGCTGTGCGGATCTGAGGATTGATCTCCGCATCCCAGCTCAAAGATGGCGCCCAATAGTACGGCTGCTCATAGACAAACCCATCGCTGTTTGAATACCCAAAAGAGGGGAAAAGAAAACCTGAGCTTCTCTTTCTGTCTGTAGAAAATGCCAGATAAGGAGTATAGAGCACAGGGATATCCCAAAGATAGACTTTGACATCGTGCATCTTCATATAGTGCTCTTGCCCGTCATAATGAGAATCCTCAAAAAACAAAGACCAGTCCGAGCTGTTCACATCACAACTTGACATCATAGAAGCACCAAAAGTCAAGTTGTCGTCTTGCTTGACTGCTTTGCTGGAGTAGATCCATATATCATTGCGATCGGAAAGAAACATACGATCGAATGTCACTTTATTGGACTCAGTATGTATCGTGAGTTCACCGGTATGGATCTTGCTTCCTTGATATCCGAGCAATTCGATATCTTTGCCCTTGATCGTCAAAAGGCTTTTGTTCTTATCATAAAATGCCGACGAGGCGTGGACTACCGAATCGCCGTAATGCACTACTACATTACCCTTGGCTGTCACGGTAGTTTCTGTGGATGTGAGAACTTCAGCCAATATCTCTATTTTTTCGTTTTCTTCCGCGAAGAGAAGTTCTTGCATCGACAACCATAAGAACAAAACAAGAGCGAACTTACGCATCGACCACTATGCACCTCGAAAATTTATCATGAAGCGTCTGAACCATCGGGTTCCACAAAGCCATTATAAATCCTATATAAAAAATCATTTCGCTGACGATCCTCAAAGAGGCGCGCACCAAAGCGATACTAAAAGACGGGCGCAAACCTGAATCCAAAAAGACTACCTTGATCTTCATGAGATATTTACCGAGTGTCATACCACTTTGCCAGACAAGCATAGTATGATATAGCACCTTGATCGCCGCTATTACAAGAAAATTGGTTTGCAAAAAAAGATTTACCTGCTCAACTGTCTCAAGTTGCGCGATCTGCGACCAGAAAATGGTCAAAACCAGCAAACTCACCGCAAGATCATCAATCACAAAAGCGCCGACTCTCTTTTTGAATGGTGATATATGCTCTTTAGAGACAAGACCGGAACTGTTCATGTATTCAACCCAAGCGCTTGATAAGCGATATCCGTACGGCACTGTTTGCCCAGGAAATGCACCTGCCCGCACAGCATATAGGCTCTTTGCTGCGCCTCTTTGATCGTTTCGCCGATACCCACACAGACTAGCACACGCCCGCCTGTCGCATAGAGTTTACCATCTTCACCCCTCTGAACACCTGCGAACGAGATATGAGCGTTGGCTCTGATATCATCGTGGACGATCTCATCTATAATAATCTCTGCCGGCTTAGAATCTTTATAGGGGTAATTCTTGCTCGCCATCACCACCCCGACCGCATACTTGTCATAAAATTCTATCTTGGCACTTTTCAGATCACCGATCGCCGCTTTATAGAAGAGTTCGCTTGCCGGCGATCGCAGCAGCGGCATCAGCTCTTCGCATTCCGGATCACCGAAACGGACATTGTACTCCAGAATGATAGGCTCACCCCTGACGACCATCACGCCGATGAACAAAACACCGGTAAAAGGCGCTCCCTCTTCGAGCATCCCCTTAAGCGTCGGCTCTATCACCCGCACTCTCAGCTTTGCATAAATATCATCATTGACCAATGGAGTCGGCGCATACGCACCCATGCCTCCGGTATTTGGACCCTGGTCGTCGTTGAGCAACCGCTTGTGATCCTGCGCTGCGGGAAGCACCACATAATCCTTCCCGTCACACACAGCAAATACAGAGAGCTCATACCCGTCAAGAAACTCCTCGATGACGATCTTTCGTCCCGCTTCGCCAAAAGCGTTGCCGGAGAGCATTTCGCCGGCTTCTCTTTTGGCTTCTTCGCGGGAATGCGCGATGATGACACCTTTGCCCGCACACAGGCCGTCCGCCTTGACCACTATCGGAGCTTCTAGTGTATCTATAAATTTATAAGAAGTTTCAAGTGAGTCTGTTTCGATATATCGGGCCGTGGGGATATGGTGGCGTGAGAGAAAATTTTTCATGAAGCTTTTGGATCCTTCGAGTTGAGCCGCTGCGGCCGTTGGACCAAATATGACCAATCCTCTCCCCCGGAACAGATCAACGATCCCATCCACTAGCGGGGTTTCCGGTCCTACGATCGTCAAACTGATCCCTTTTGCCTCGACGAAATCTGCCAATTCTCCAAAATCACTTATAGCTACATTTTCACCCAGCCTGTCCGATGCTCCATTCCCCGGAGCGAAATAGAGTTGTCCTACTTGCGTGTCTTTTTTGAGTGCAAGTCCTATCGAATACTCCCGGCCTCCGCTCCCCACTATCAAAATGTCCATCTTCTTCTCCGTTATAATTTTAGGGCGCCTCTAAAAACCCATTGATTGGTATAGCATTATTGCAGTAAAATAGTTTGACATTTTGGCTTCTATATCCCTCAAGGGATTTTTAGAGGCGCCCTTTAAGATTGTATTTAACTCTCAATGAATACCTCAAAATAAATAGCTTGCTACGCTCCGCATGCGATGACAAACCAATGCCACTGCGAGGTGAGAACCGTATAGAAAGAGTGAACTGCTTCACTCTTTTAGGCTCGGAACCGAAACGGTCGCAACAAAGCGGAGCCGTGAAGGCAAAAACCGCGGCAGTCTAAAAGATATTAAATCAAAGTGGTCTATTGTTATAATGATTGTATTTTAAGCCCAGATAGCCGTTCTGTTTTGAGTCGGCCCGAAAAAGCCAACGACGCAGGAGAGAGCAGATCTTTAGGGGGCAAATCCTAACCATCAGATGGCTCAAGCAGAAATACCCACACACCGACTGACTACATATCCCACTAAAACTAAATGTTGGACCACATGTTACAGTTGTCGAACTATCCAGGTAAGATTATTATAGCCAAATAGTGGTTAGAATGGATTAAAAAAAGCGGTGATCATTTAAAAACGGGACTGCTTTGCAATCTCTTTGGCTGTTTTGATACACTCCGAGATCAGCGGCTGCTCTGCTACTGCGTATTGCGCGCCATCGGGGAGATGAATCTTAGTCGCATTGCCGATCACCACAGCAGTATAGCTTGGCAACCAAGAGAAGTTTTGCAAAAAACAGCGGATCGTTGAAGGAGAAGTGAAGATGATAACCGAAGAGTCTGGCGGCTGATGGTCTGTCGGATAGCTGACGCAGTTCGTCTTGTAAATGATCTGCTCATGAAGTGTTATCCCGGCATCCGCCAAAGCTCCTTTGCTATCGTAAGAGACCTCTTCAGGGCGAAGATAGAGGATACTTCGGTCTGCAAAAAAAAGGATTATATCCTCACTCAGCTGCAAGGCATAAAAGTTTGACGGAGAGAAGATCACTTCACCACCCAGCGCCTCGATCTGCGCTCGCGTTGCAGATCCGATGGCGATCGACGGGAACTTTTTCCATGCGGGGTCGATCGCTTCAGCAGTGACCACTGCCTGTTTAGAGGTGAACATTAGCAGATCACAACCGGCATAATCTATATGATCGGCTGTCACTTGAAACTCGATCATAGACAAAGAGATAGTCTCCTCATGAGACTCCGGAGAAAGCAGATAGATGGACCGCGACTGTGATGTCATCTCTTAATATCGCTTATATCGATACCGTTGAACAATGCGTCATTGACCATCTCGTCATCATAGGGATCAAAATGTGGTGTGATAACCCATCTCTTCTCCTTTTCCAATGCCATGATCTCATCTTCGATATCATTGGCGATCCGATGGGCTTCGAGAAGCATCATATCGGGATGAAGCACCAGATGAAATTCAACGAAATTGGTCGTTCCGTCCGTACGGGTTTTAAGCCAATGGTATCCAGTCGCTTCGGGATATTTGGCGATAATCTTTTCGATGCCCTCCACGACCTCTTTGTCAAGCGCACGGTCAAGCAGTATCAGCACACCATTTTCTATGATCTCATATGCTGAATAGATGATATAAATCCCGATAGCAAATCCCGCGATCGCATCGATGCTGTCGATTCCGCTCCAGTAAACCAGCACCAGCGACAATATAACGGCTCCGTTGCTCAAGAGATCTGTTTTGTAGTGAAGCGCGTCAGCTTTGATCACGATATTTCCAGTTTTTTTTGCCACGGCAGAGAGATATTGCACTAGAAAATAGGTGACAATGATAGAAAAGAGCATCACCATAATAGATGAATCAAGCAGTTGCGTAGATGATCCAGTGATCATCTTTTTGACCGATTCGTACAGGATGTACAAACCTGAGATTGTGACAACTGTCCCCTCAATCACTCCTGCAAGTGCCTGAACTTTGCCTTTGCCGTACTGAAATGTATCATTGAACTCCTCTTCTGACTTCTTTATCGCAAAAAAGTTGAACACAGAGACCATGCTATCGAGCAGTGAGTCGATTGCCGAAGCCAATACCGCAACCGATCCGCTGGCGATCCCGATCGCCAATTTGACCACTACCAACATCACTGCAACACTGCTGGAAACGATTGTGGCTCGTTTTTGTGCTGATATCACATTCTGCCCCATTACTCTCCTTTGATCATAGTGTTAGATATAGATTATAGTGCTTTTCCGGCGACCTTGGTCACTCTGCTGACAAACAAAACTCTGTCTTTTGGCTCTAGACCTTCAGCGAGTTTGGCACTGTCGAGCAATATCCACGCCATGTCGTCAAAAAGCGCATCATCACCCAATACCTCCAATTTTTTGATCATTTCGTGTTCCGGATTGATCTCTAGTATCAACGGAGTCTCCGGCACCTTTTGACCCATCTGACGAAACATATACGCCATACTTGCCATCGGATCAGAGCTGTCTTTCACTACACAGCTTGGGCTGTCAGTCAGCCGTGTGGTAGTTTTGACCTCTTTGACCTCATCGCCGAGTATCTCTTTGATCTTTCCTGTAAGCGTCTCATGCGCCTTACTGATCTCCTTTTTCTCCTCTTCGGTGATTGTGTCCGGAGCATCCGTCATCGTCACATCCTTAAACTGCCACTCTTTGTAGTTTCCGATACTTGGGGTGACGATCTCATCGATCTCTTTGTCATCCATGATCAATACTTCGATGTCAGCTTTTCTGTAAGCCTCAAGCAACGGCGAACGACCGAGCAGCGCAGCATCTTCTCCGATGATGTAGTATATCTCTTTTTGTGTTTCACCGGCGCGTTCACCGGCTCTTTTGAGGTATTCTTCCAGCGAGGTCATCCCTTCGGCTTTGGTAGTTTTGTAGCGGACGATCTCCAAAAGTGTCTCTTTGTTGGTATGGTCTTGGAAGATACCCTCTTTGATCACCTTGTTGTACTGTGCCGTAAAGATCTCGAACTTCTCATCATCGAGTTTTTTGATCGATGAGAGGATCTTTTTGACAGAGTTTTGTTTGATATTGGCAAGGATCCTATTCTCTTGCAAAATCTCGCGTGATATATTGAGAGGCAGATCTTCGCTATCGATGATCCCTCTGACAAACCGCAGATAAGACGGAAGCAGCTCTTTGTCTTCATCGGTGATGAAAACCCGCTTGACATAGAGCTTTACGCCGGACTGATAATCTACACGATACAGATCCATCGGCGCATTGCGAGGGATATAGAAAAGCGTGGTAAACTCATTGGCGCCTTCAACTTTATGATGCAGATAATCCAGCGGTTCGTCACTGTCATGGCTGATCGTCTTGTAGAACTCGACATACTCCTCATTTTTGATATCGCTCTTAGATAGTGTCCAAAGCGCTGTAGCGGCATTGATCTGATCGATCTTTTCGACAGATTTAGTCTCTTTGGCATCGCCCTCGCCTGTCGTCTCCTCCTCTGTATATGTGAGCATGATCGGATAGGCGATATGGTTTGAATACTTCTTGACGACCTCTTGGATGCGCCATCTGCTGAGGTACTCTTTCTCGTCATCTTTGAGCTTGATATAGACCACAGTACCATGTGACTCTTTGGTCACGGGCGTGATATCAAACTCGCCTGTCCCGTCTGAGACAAATTTATAAGCTTGGGTATCTCCGGCTTTTTTTGTGATCACATCCACTCGCTGGGCGACCATAAAAACAGAATAGAACCCTACTCCGAACTGACCGATGAGATGACTGTCTTTTTTCGCATCGCCCGTGAGGTTTTCAACAAATGATTTCGTACCGGATTTGGCGATGGTGCCAAGGTGGCTCATGAGATCCTCTTCACTCATGCCGATACCGTTGTCACCGATCGTGATAGAGCCGTCATCTTTGTCGATCACTATAGAGATCTTTCCTGTCCACTCCTCCTCTTTGAACGCTTCGTCGGTCAATCTAATATAGTTGAACTTATCAAGCGCATCGCTCGCATTTGAGATCAGCTCTCGGATAAATATCTCTTTGTTAGAATAGAGTGAGTGAGTCATCAGCTGCAGCAACTGACCTATTTCAGTTTGAAATTGATGTTTTGCCATTGTTTACAATCCTTTATTTGATAGATAAAATTTTGGGAATTATACACAAAAAAAAGAATCATTTCAAGAGTTTATGAAGAAAAGTTTAGTGTATAAGACTAAAGGTAGGATAAGGCATAAACTCCATGATCCATGTGATAGGTTTTATTTGCACCCCATCTGTTGCTTTTTCTGAAGCAGGGATGCTTTTCGTTTGTTGGCATCTTTGAGCATCTGATCTTTCTCGTTGCTTGTACTGATAGTCGGATCACCCATGGCAAGCGCGGCCTCTTCTAGATGAAAGGCACTGTTTTGCTCAACTGATTTGATATAGCTGTCCACCTTGACAAGGTCATTGGCGACATCCTGGCATCGCTGCGGCGTAGATGCGCTATCGGTAAACGGCATACCGCAACCGCTCAACAATAATAAAGATACCATTCCACCCACATATTTTTTCATGCTTGTTCCTTTTTAGGATATTATATCACAGATTAATGATTGGTTATTGATGATTTTCAGATTCAACTACACTTCATTCATTTTGTCATTATTACTCCCATTCGATCGTTGCCGGCGGTTTTGATGATATATCATACACCACGCGGTTGATGCCGT
>DYNJ01000095.1:0-1168 GCA_020721085.1 Sulfurovum sp.
TTTTTTGAGCCAAGGGGGCAAAACTAGACTGCAAGAATTATCTCTATGCCCACAGATAGAATCAAGCTATATTTATTTATACTACACATTGTATAAGCTTGTAGCTTTTTATTCCAATCCTAGAAGAAGAGGTGGATTCAATTTTGCCTTTTAAGTTTACTGAGTGTGAGGTATTAAGATGATCGTCTCTGCACCAAAATATTTCTCGATCGCCATTGTGATTCTCTTTCTGATCGGCTGTAACAGCGAAGATCAACAAATAGCGCCCAAAACCCCGCCGCCTCTGAATGTAGAAACGGTCAAAGTTGAAAAAAAGATTTTTCCGCTTTGGGTGCAATATACCGGTACCACTAAGGCAACCAGTGATCAAGAGATACGCGCTCGCGTTTCCGGGCAACTAGAAAAGATTTTTTTTGAAGATGGAGCGGATGTCAATGAGGGTGACAAGCTCTTCTTGATCGAGCAATCTCTATACCAAAGCAATCTTGATTCTGCCAAAGCAAAAAAACAGAAAAATGAAGCCGCTCTTGCTCTGGCAAACGCAAATGTCAAACGCTATCAACCTCTTGTCAAGGAGGGGCTTGCTCCTCGTGCGACACTTGATCAGTATGAGGCAAGACGAGATGAATTGATCGCGGCAATAGCGGCGGATAACGCTACGGTTGCGAACGCAAAACTCGAACTCAGCTATACGCTCATCACAGCACCCGTCTCTGGAAAACTGGGCGCCAGGCAGGTAGATGTCGGCAATTTGGTAGGCTATGGCGAATCCACACTTTTGACAACAATCGTACAAACAGATAAAATCTATGCCTATTTCAGTCCGCCTGAAGAGGATGTAAAAAATATCTATCAGTTTCGCTCTCATGATAAGCTTCCCGCATTTATAGAGGTCAGCGGACAAGGCAGAGATCTTTTAGCGCGCAAACGATTGGACGGCTTTGTGGATTTTTCAAACAATACGGTTGATCCATCGACTTCAACAATATCCATGCGAGCCATACTCGAAAATGAGAACCAATCTATCTATCCTGGAACTTTCGTCTATGTCTCACTGCTGGTGACAGATAAGTTTGATACGATAATGATCCCTCCAGCAGCTATCCAAGAAGATCAACTTGGCAAATTCGTCTATATAGTAGATAGCAACAAAACAGCCAAAAGAACC
>DYNJ01000095.1:1268-3622 GCA_020721085.1 Sulfurovum sp.
ATCTTCGCTATTGTCATATCGCTTATCATTACGCTTGGCGGTCTCATCTCGATGCTGGTCCTCCCCATCCAAGAGTTTCCCGATGTCGTGCCGCCGACCGTCTCCGTCTCTGCCACCTACACGGGTGCCAATGCCTTCGCGGTCGAGGAGTCGGTCACCCGTCCTATCGAAGACAAACTCAACGGTCTCAAGGGCTCTTTGTATATAGAATCCTCCAGCACATCTGCGGGTACATCAACAATAACGGTATATTTTGAACCGGGCTACGATCTCGATATTGCGGCCGTAGATGTCCAAAACAAAGTCTCGCTTGCTACACCCTCGCTCCCTTCAGAGGTGAGACAGCAGGGTGTTGTCGTCGATAAAAAGAGCCCCAATATGGTCTGCGGTGTCGCTATCACCGGTGATAAGCGCTATGACGAAGCATTTTTGAGCAATTATGTCAATATCAATATCCTCGATGAAATACGACGAATTCCGGGTGTCGGAAAAGCCGATAATATGGGCGAAAAAAAATATGCTATGCGTATTTGGCTCAACCCGGACAAAGTCAAAGCGCTTGATCTCACCCCCAACGATATCATCAATGCGGTCGAGTCCCAAAACAAGCAGGCTTCTCTAGGAAAAATCGGCGGAACACCCACAAACAGGGATCAGCAGTTTGAATATATCCTCAACGCTGAGGGACGACTCAGCCATGTCAAGGAGTTTGAGGAGATTGTTGTCAAATACAAGGATGACGGCTCGCTTGTCTATCTAAGAGATGTAGCCAGAGTGGAGCTGGGTGCAGAAAATTATGACCTCAATGCCATCCTCAATCAGCAGCCGACCGCTTTTATCGCCATCTATCAATCACCCGGCAGTAATGCTCTTGAGATTAGAAAAGAGGTCGGCAAAGTAATGGAGCGTGTCAAATCCCGCCTCCCTGAAGGCATCTATTACACTATCCCGTATGATACGACAAAATATGTGCAAGTATCGATTGACAATGTCATTCACACCCTTTTTGAGGCGATATTTCTCGTTATTCTCGTCATCTATCTCTTTTTGCAGTCCTGGAGACCAAACCTCATCGCCATGGTCGCCATCCCCGTCTCCTTGGTCGGCGCATTTATCGCTATGTTCATCGTTCCTGGTTTTTCTATCAATTTTCTCACACTCTTTGGTTTGATTCTCGCGATCGGTATTGTGGTGGATGACGCTATTTTGGTTGTCGAGAATGTCGAAGTGATCATGCACAAAAAGCCCGATTTGCCTATCCCGCAAGTAGTCAAAGAGTCCATGATCCAGCTCATCGCCCCCATCATCTCCACTACTCTCGTGATGGTAGCCGTGTTCGTCCCCGTCTCTATGATGCCCGGCATCACCGGTTCACTCTACCAGCAGTTTGCTCTCACCATCTCTTTTGCGGTTATCGTCTCGGCACTCAACGCCCTCACCCTCTCTCCGGCCATTGCCTCCATACTCATCAAACGCAGAGGAGAAAACGAAAAACCCTTCAAGGGATTTGTACTCTTCGAAAAAGGCTTTCTTTGGATAACGGATCGCTACACCCGTCTCATTACCAAGCTTATTGATTTGCGGTACTTTGTGATGGGAGCATTTCTTATTTTGTTCGGAACGCTCTACTATCTCTTTGTGAATACCCCCACAGGCTTCGTCCCCGCGGAAGACAAAGGCGCTTTTATGGTTTCGATCAATCTCAAACCCGGAAGTTCACTTGAGCGTACCGTCGATGTGCGCCAAGAGGTAGAGAAGATCATAGCGCAGATTCCCGGTGTAAGCGATGTGATCTCTATAGACGGCTACAATATCGTCACATCGACACTGGACGGCAGTGCGGGAACCATATTCGTCACACTCAAACCGTGGGAGGAGAGAAAAGAGAGAAGCCAAAATATACAAAATATCATCAAACAGGTCTTTGTCCGCACGGCAAGCATCGGCGATGCCAATGTCGCGGCCTTCAATATGCCCGGAATCACAGGGCTTGGCAGTGTAGGAGGATTTGACTTTAGGCTTGTGGATTATCTAGCCGGCGACTTGGATACCTTCGTCTCCTACGCGAAAAATATCATAGAGGAGGCCAACAAAGACCCCCGAATCGGTCGTGCATTTACCACCTACAATCCGGCGTATCCGCTCTATACGATCGATATCAACCGTAAAAAAGCCAACGCCCTTGGTGTTGACATGGCGACGCTTTTTGGTACGATGCAGACCTATTTTGGCTCCTACTATATCAACGACTTTACCAAATACGGTAAAGTTTTCCGTGTCTATGCTCAAGCGGATACGCAGTTTCGAAGCGACAAAAAAGATATCAACAAACTTTTCGTCAAAAACAAAATGGG
>DYNJ01000095.1:3722-5519 GCA_020721085.1 Sulfurovum sp.
GGGCAGGTAATGATATTTTTCCTTGTTGTGCTGGTTGTTTTTCTTGTGCTCTCAGCGCTCTATGAGTCTTGGATCTTGCCGCTGATGATCCTTCTTTCGATCCCAGTCGTAATGATCGGCGCGATAGTGTCACTGCGTATGGTCGGTATCCCGCTCAATACCTATGCGCAGGTCGGACTCATCCTCCTAATGGCGCTTGCATCCAAAAACGCGATCCTTGTAGTAGAGTTCGCCAAGGA
Source organism: Sulfurovum sp. (assembly GCA_020721085.1). Taxonomy (GTDB): domain Bacteria; phylum Campylobacterota; class Campylobacteria; order Campylobacterales; family Sulfurovaceae; genus SZUA-451. The sequence continues at coordinate 3,962 of DYNJ01000095.1, forward strand.
GCAACGAGAAAGCGGCAAAAATATCATCGAATCAGCCATCCAGGCAGGCAGGCTCCGCTTTCGGGCTATCGTTATGACCTCTTTGGCGTTTGTATTTGGGACTATCCCGCTAGCCCTCGCCACCGGCGCCGGAGCTGTGACCCAAAAGTCTATCGGTATAGGGCTCCTTGGAGGTATGATAACTGCGACCGTCGTAAGCACGCTGCTTGTGCCGGTCTTGTATGTGCTGTTAGAGAGTATGCGTGAAAGATTCGTAAGTGTAGAAGAGGAAATAGCGAAACGGGGGATGCTCTAAAGTGAAGCGGATCATTCGAAATATAACCATAGGCACGATAGCGCTCACCCTGACACTTTCGGCTGCAAACCAAGTGCTCACTATAAACAAGGCTATTGAACTAGCGCTCATACACAGCCCGGATATAGATATTAGCAGGCTTGATTTTCAGGGCGCCAAGGAGCGCAGCAGATTTCAAAAAGGCTACTATCTTCCCTCTATCAATCTCAATGCTGCAGCAGGCAAGACGGGATTCAAGTACGAATCACAAGAGAATTTGAGCGGAAATACGCTCACCGGTACCCTCAGCGCATCGCAGCTGCTCTATGATTTTGGCAAAACAAGCGGAAGAGTAACCGCAGCCGACGAGGAGGCAAAAGCTCAGGAAGCGAGCATGAATCAACATCTCTCCAAGAAAATTTTTGAGATCAAAGCGCGCTATTATGGTGTGCTCAAGATGCAAAGCATTATTGAGGTAAATAAAAAAAATATTGCTCTTCAAGAAGAGCAACTCAGATCGGCGACCCGTTATTATGAGTCTGGAGTCAAGACGATCGTAGATGTCACGGATGCACAAGTACGGCTCACTCAAGCCAAATTACAACTCAATGATTCAGAGTATGAGCTCAAAATGCGCCGAGCTACTTTGGAGCAAGCTATGGGATATATACCTGATAACGGGGCGTATGATCTTCGCCAAAACAAGCTTGATCTTCCAAATGTCAGTAAAATTCTCCCGAAAATCACTACGACCTTGAGAGAACTTGAGGGCTTTGCTTATGAGCACCGTTATGAACTTCAAAGCTCCAAATACAAGATGGCAAGCTCACAAGCGAAAGTAGTGAGCGAGAAAGGAAACTACCTTCCGACCATTGGTCTCAAAGGGGATTATCAAGCTCAGCGGGTAGATCAGAAATTTGCCGCCCTCGCGCCTGAACGAGAATGGCAAGCCGGCGTAGGGTTGGAATGGAATCTCTTTTCAGGACATCAAACCGATGCAAGCGTCCAAGAGGCAAAGATAAATGCCATGAAAGCAGCCTCCCGCCTCGAAGAGGTGCGCCTCCAAATCAGACAGCAAGTCACCGAATCCTATCTTGATCTCAAGCGCACAAGAGATACTATATTCCTCTCAGAGAGTATCGCCAAAGCAAGTGCCGAGAAATTTTATCAAGCGCAAAAACAGTACGAAAACGACCTTGCCGACTACCTGCAACTCCAAGAGGCACAGCAAGGATACATCAACTCCCTGAGTGATCTTGTCAATGCCTACTACGACTACTACAT
>DYNJ01000096.1 GCA_020721085.1 Sulfurovum sp.
ACATTTTTTGTTCTTGTGGAAATACCGTAAATCGTTTTTTCTTCAATTTCTTCTAATCTCATTGTTTTTCTCATTGTTAATTGATAGTTGTATATTGCGCCGAAGACCTTGCTGGGCGAAATATTCGTCGTCAGATTCTTTTCTTCCCATCGTAGAGCGATGAAACGAGAGAAAAATTACTTAACCATTATCCGTCATCGGGCTCGACCCTGGGATCCATTGTGTCTGTGGATTTGTGGTTATTGTAGCTATTTTGGGCTTATTTGTTTATGGGTTTGATGAATGCATTCCATATCGGGAGAGACACTTTATCTAGTTTTGCTTTTCTTTTTTTCATTTTAGACAGATTGTCACTTGCATTCAGTTGTCTGAAAAATTCAGGTCATTATAATTTATGCTTGCTTTGATTGCCAGAAGAGGTAGAAAAGATATTTCATCATTTATAAACTTGAGTGATGCGCTATAATGCGGTGCCTGATTGATTTGATTGGTTGAAAATATCTCTATAGGCATCCCTAACGAGTAGTATTTCATTGATGTGATTGAAAAAGAGATCAACAAGTACAGGATCAAAATGTTTACCCCGTTCGGATCGAAACAATGCAAAGATTCTCTCGTCTTCCCACGCTTTTTTGTAGATTCTGTTACTTCCCAAGGCATCAAAAACATCTGCGATGGCTGTAATTCGACCATAGATATGGATCGCTTCGCCCTTTAGACCTCGCGGATATCCGCTGCCATCATATTTTTCATGGTGCTCATGGGCTACGGTGGCGGCCATTTGAAGGAGTGCTCGGTTTGAATGTTTGAGCATTTCGTACCCCAGCACGGCATGCTCTTTCATCTTTTCGAATTCCTGTGCATCGAGTTTTCCGGGCTTGTTGAGTATGGCATCGGGGATGGTCACTTTTCCGATATCATGCATGGGTGATGCCTGCTTGAGCATCTCGGCCTCTGTTTCGTCCATTCCAGAGGCGAGAGCGAGGATTTTTGAGTATCCTGCGACTCTTTTGACATGGTTTCCTGTCTCTTTCGAGCGGCTTTCGCCGATGGCACCCATGGTAAAGACGACCTCTTTTTGCGTCTCTTCTATCTCAAGATTGAGGGCTTTGACTTCGAGAAGTTTCTCCTGGAGCTGATCATATTCCTGACGTTGACGGCGATCGCTTTGTTCCATGATGCGCTGTTGACGCTTGAAGTCTTTGATAATCTTTTTGCCCAAAGCCTGAAAGCGCTCCAAGTCCCCATCCATAAAGTTTTGCAACTCATCAATAAGGTGATCCTGTGATGATTTCATCTCTTTTCCTGCCTCTTATTTTTCAATCAGCTCAAAATCGAGTGATTCAAAATCTTCCTTGAAGTCCTCACCTGCTTCAAGTGCATTTTCATTCTCAGCATCATAGAGCCAGTGCACAGTAATCTTTTGCCCGTTTTGACGTGCCTCTTCAAGAATGTCAAAAAGATCAAAAAAGAGTTTGGAGCTGCTGGAATTGAAATAGATGATATCCATTTCCACAACAGTTTCTCTCTTTGTTTCTTCTTGAAAATAGGCAGAAATCCAGGCTATGATAGGCTGATAGAAGTCAAAGGTATTCTCAGGGTAGCTTTTTCCTGAAAAATGCAACATGTTTTTCTCTGCATTCAAATCTATTTCCGGTGTATATTTTGTTGCTTCTATGTGTAAATTTTCCATTTCTGATCCTTATAAATAAACTTTGATTTCAAAAAATGACCTTTTGTCATCAAGATGGCTAATGGCATACTCAATCGGAAGTGAACTTTTTTTTGCCATCTCCAAAAATCCGAGACCTGCACCTCTGCCGTGTTTCTCTTTGCCGCTACGGCGTAATATTTTGTAGTACTCCCTAAGTTCGATCTTGTCCATAGCTATCATCTTATCCAGTTTTTCACGAAGCGGGAGTTCACCATCCGGATGCATCACATTCGCTGAACTGACAAAAAAGTGTTTTTTTGCCCGGTCGTAGCCCACAACACAGATACCGGGACTTTTTAAAGCATTGTCCCCAAGATGGATATGCTCGTAGGAGTAGCTCATAATATTTTGCATCTGTTCGGTAAAAACAGCAAAAATATTTTGGATCAAAACGAAAGAAACACCGGTAGATCGCAACTCCTTCTCAAGCGTCTCGGCGATGCTACTGAGAATATTTTGTGAAATAGTACCGCTAAAACTGAAGATGATACCTTCCCTCTCCAAATTTTCTTTGAAGAGAAGCATATTCATAGTATTTCCTCTCGTATAGTGTTTTTTGTGTGTATGGGTGCCAAAAAAGTAAAGCAAGCCCCTCTGTCTGTGTTGCAGGCAGTGAGGGTCGCATCCATTTTTTCAGCGATTTGTGCACTCATATAGAGTCCGATCCCTGTACCTTTTCCCTCAGCCTTTGTGGTGATATTGGGTTTGAAGATATCTTTTATCACAGAAAGAGGAATACCTCCGGCATTATCACAAATTTTAAGCATGACATTCTCGCTATTTTGTTCAATAGTGCAGGTCATTTCTCTAGAATGGATATCTTTCTCATTGAAGGCATCTTTGGCATTATTGAGGATATTGAGAATGATGTGTTTGAATTCATTTTCAACGCCATAGATAGCCGCAGTTTCGTCTCCGGTTACCTTAATGGTGATCATCTCTTTCATAAACTCATCTTTGACGAGAAGCAAAACGGAATTGATCGCCCGATAGAGATTAAAGTGTTTTTTCTCTTTGTCGGGTCGAAAAAAGGAGCGAAATTCAGCCAATGTATTGAGGAGGTGATTGATCTGTTCCCAGAGAATTTTTTTATAGGTCTCAAGATAGGCTTCATCTACCTTGTCTTCCTTATATTCCATCAAGAGTAGATCGGTGAGCATCGTAATGGCATTGAGCGGCTGCTTCCACTGATGGGCTACTGCGTCCATCATTTCACCCATAGCAGCATGTTTTGCCTGTTGGGCTAGTATGCGCTCATTGTTTACTCTTAGTTCAAACTCTTGTTCAAGTTGGTGCACCTGCATGGAGAGCTGCTTGTCTGATTGCTTGAGAATCGTATCGAAACGCTTTATGCGCCTCTTGCATTGCTGTAGAATTTTTTTGATCTCGGTTTTATCAATGGTCGCGGCATTGATGGCATCATCTAATTGCTCCAAGAATAGTTGGGTGTCATTATCCATGTGTCATGCCTTTGCATCTAAATCCGATAAATGTGATATCATCATTGCGCTCCTCGCCACCTTGATAAGTGACAAGTTCTTCTTCCAGAATGGTTTGTAGTTCCTGCATAGGTTTGTCTGTGTGGGTTTCCAGGAGTCGTTTCAATCGCTTTTTGCCCATCGGAAATCCTTTTTCGCCACCATTTTGGTCGATATACCCATCAGTGCTCAGATAGAATTGTAGTGTCTCATCAAAAGTATAATGATGGTCGTAGAATAGATAATTTGGATCAGATGTTTTGTATCCTATGGAGTGATGATCTGCTTTGACGACATTGATATTCCCCTCTTTTGCATAGAAGAGGGGAATATTGGCTCCGGCATAGGTAAGGCTGCTTTTTGTTTTGTCAATATAGACTATAGCTGCGTCAAAACCGGCATTGGAAATCGAATTTTTGTCCTTTTGCTTGAGCATATGCTTCAAGGATCGATTGAGTGCACCTAGTAATTTTGCCGGGCTTACCTGCTCATTGACTTGATTGATATGGGCAATAAGATTGCGTGTAAGCGCCTCGACAAGCATCGATACAAAGGCACCGGCTACTCCATGTCCAGTACAGTCGATCACCATCAAAATAGCTTTGTTTTTATCCTCTAGTGTATCAAAGAAATAGATATCACCGCCTACAATATCTCGTGGCTGCCAGATCGCAAAACTATCTTCGAAAAAGTCGGATAGGTCTTTGTCTTCGGGGATGAAAATATGTTGGATAATCGCAGCAAATTCGATGGAGTCGGTGATTTGTTTGTTTGTCTGAGCCAGCTTGTTTTCAAGAATGATACGCTGTTCTATCTCGTGTTTTAGTCTCCTATTCCAGAAAAGTGTCCCGGCTATGATGAGAAAGGCAATGCCGGCTATTTGGTAGATGAGAGTGTAGTCAGTTTTTTCCACATACTCCTGATTGACCCATTTTTTGAGAATGTTTTGCTTGGTCTCTTCGTCAATACTTTTAAATACACTGTTTAGAATATTCACAAGTGGCGCGTATTGGGGATTGATTGCAAAACCTAATTGTGTAGTGAATTCTGTTCTTCCAACTACACGGACAGTACTGAGCTGCATATCCCTGATGGTATAGGAGCCTAATGCCATGGTTGTCAGAATCGCATCATATTTATTCTCCGAGACACCTGCCAGTCCCTCTTGAATGTTTTCAACATCATAAAATGTATGATTGGGGTATTTCTCTTTGATCTTCTCAACATACCCATACTCTTTTATTAAAGCAATTTTTTTATTTTTTAGTTGGGCTAAAGAGTCAATATAGGATGCGCCATTTTGCATGATGACAACGATAGGATTGGGAAGGAATGATTGGGTAAAAAGAAATTTGGAACGCAATTGCGAATCTGTTGTTTCGGTCAACATGTCTACCTTGCCGTTTTTAAGTAAGTTAACTGACTCTTCCCATGTTTTTGTGGGTATGATATTAAAAGTAAGCCCGCTGCGCTTTTGGGTGAGTTTAAGCAGATCAGCTACGATGCCGATATATTCGCCCTTTTTGTTAAAGGCTTCAAAAGGTAGCCAGTTGGGATCACCCGTGAAGTTGATAACAGGGTGTTCTTTGATCCATTTGTGTTCATCGGGGGTGAGTTGTAATTGATACGCTGAGTCCGCATACAAGGAGAAATGCCAGAAGATTAATAGTAAAAAAACGATACGCATAAAGACTTCTCCTTATGCTATTGTACCATCTCTTTTATCTCAATCGCCCCAACTGCGATGGAAAATCTGCCATCATGGCTGATGGAAAGAAAACACTCTTTGAATTGATGTTTTTTTGTGCTTTTGTGGTGAGCAAAAAAAGGAGCTCATCTGGAATCTTTATTGCAATTCACCTAATTTCTTTAAAATAAGTTTTTTAAAATTAAGCACGATATTGAAAAATATCATAGATAAAATCACAGGTTGTGCTATCACCAAAATGGAAAGTAGTATTACCTCACCAGAGCCATCTTCACATCATCCGCAGTTGGTTTGATATATCTCAGAGTCGTCTTGACATCAGAATGACCTATGAAAGATTGGATGATTTTAGGATTGATGGACTTCGAACCCATCTCTGTTAATAAACCTTGTCTGAAAGAGTGGTAACAAGGGGTCTGGTAATGCTGATGCTACTCTCATCGTCTCTATCCCATGCTTCTGTATCACCCACAAAGCAAGAGGTCAGATGATAGCATGGGCATTACCTCTTTATTCCTTGTAATTTCCTGATAAAAAATGGTCTTTGTATTTTTCTTCAAGAGTTTCACC
>DYNJ01000097.1 GCA_020721085.1 Sulfurovum sp.
GAAGAGATCATCAAGCTCTACAATAAGGCACAAGAGGGATATGATGCCGTATTCGGTAAACGGATGGAGCGTCAAGACAGCAAAAAAAAGCGATGGGCATCAAGGCTATTTATCATGCTTTATGACTATTTAGCCGACTCAAAAACAGATCCAAATATCGGAAACTTCAGTATCATTTCACGCAAAGTAGTCAAAAATTTTCATCAGCTCACCGAGCAGCACCATCCCTATACATTTTTTGTGATTTGGCTTGGATTTAAGAGAGCATATGTCGAGATAGAGCATGCCAAGAGAGAGACGGGTAAAAGCTCCTATAATTGGAAGCGTCTTGTCACTCTTGCTGTTGACAATATCGTCTCACAGTCGAATAAACCGCTGCGGATGTCTATCAAATTCGGTTTTGCGATGTCGTTTCTCTCGGCTCTCTATGCATTTTATCTAGTCGCAAGATATTTTCTCACCGATGAGGTTGCTCCGGGGTGGACAAGTGTGATGGTTTCGATCTATTTCATCGGCGGACTTCTCTTCGCAAATCTTGGTTTTATAGGACTTTATATCGGTAAAATATTTGATGAGACAAAAAAACGCCCGATCTATGTCATCGATGAGATCATCTAAGTGGGCACAACGGTGAAGCTGATAATCTACGGAGATAGTACATTTGCCGAGCTGGTGAAGCACTATTTTGAAACAGACAGCAACTACCGTGTAGTGGCATTTTGTGTCGATCGAGCCTATAAAACCAAAGATGAGCTCTGCGGGCTCCGAGTGGTTGCGCTCGAAGATGCCCTGAGTCGATACTCTCCTGAAGAGCACCATATTTTTGCAGCTATAGGCTACAAGAGTGTAAGGGTGCATAAAGCGTTGTTTGAAAAAATGTTGCATTTGCACTATCCTATAGCCAGCTATATTAGCAGTAAAGCGATCGTGGATGCCAGTTGTCAAATTGGCGTAAACTGTCTGGTGTTGCCGGGTGCGATCCTCGAACCCCATGTGAGGGTGGAGGATAACTGTTTTGTCAATTCGGGCGCTATCGTCTGCCATCACGCTACGGTGGAGGCTCACTCTATCGTAGCGGCAGGGTCACTGATAGGCGGCTATAGCGTAGTGGGCGAAAGTTCTCTTATCGGTTTTCAGGCGAGCGTCGCCGAGTTGAGAAGGGTTGGGAAAGAGACGCTGCTCGCCGCCGGCAGTGTGTTGCTCGAGGATACTGGGGAGTGCGCGATGTATGCCGGCGCTCCGGCTAGGATGATCCGGAGTCATGCCGAGACCGGCATTGTGCTCGCCAAATAAATTTGAGGTAGGTAGGATTTGGGCTATTTTTATATATTTGCGACTATTTTTTTCACGGTATATGGGCAGATAGTGCTCAAATGGCGTATTAGCAATTTTGGTTCACTCCCTGATGGGATGGGCGAAAAGATACTTTTTTTGTTTAAAGTGCTCTTGGATCCATGGGTCTTTAGCGGGTTTTTTGCTGCCTTTGTCGCCTCATTTTTTTGGATGGCTGCGATGACGAAATTTGATATCTCCTATGCCTATCCCTTTATGAGCAGCGCTTTTGTTCTTGTTTTTCTGATCTCTGTATTTTTATTTCAAGAGACAGTTACTTGGCAGAAAATCATAGGATTGACACTGATAGTAGCAGGTATCATCGTAACAAGCAGGAGTGCGTAATGATCGTTTTCAATAGACCGCCCCAAACGGGCAATGAAGAGAAGTATGTTATCCAGTCGATTAAGAGTCTGAAGATCTCCGGTGATGGCGAGTTTACCAAAAGATGCCACCGTTGGTTTGAAGCAAAGCTGGGAGTCCCCAAGGTGCTCCTGACCACTTCGTGTACACATGCGCTTGAGATGGCGGCGATTTTGATCGATATCCAGCCAGGCGATGAGGTGATCATGCCGAGCTACACTTTTGTCTCCACGGCCAATGCGTTCGTGCTCAGAGGCGCAAAGATCATTTTTGTAGATATACGACCCGATACGATGAATATTGACGAGACGCTCATAGAGGCGGCGATAACCGAAAAGACCAAGGCGATCGTGCCGGTGCATTATGCCGGAGTCGCGTGCGAGATGGATACTATCATGGATATTGCCGATCGACATAAGTTGTTTGTGGTCGAGGATGCCGCGCAAGGGATGATGGGCAGCTACAAAGGCAGAGCGCTTGGAACGATCGGACATTTTGGCGCCTATAGTTTCCATGAGACCAAAAATTATACAAGCGGCGGCGAAGGCGGACTATTGATCATAAATGACGCTGAATATAGCCTCAAAGCAGAGATTATTCGCGAAAAAGGGACCAACAGAAGCCAGTTCTTTAGGGGAATGGTCGACAAATACTCTTGGGTAGATATCGGCAGCAGCTATCTGATGAACGATATGAGCGCCGCGTATCTCTGGGGTGAGCTTGAGGTGGCGGAACAGATCAATGACGAACGGCTGAAACATTGGAAAAAGTATTTTGAAGGGCTCAAGGAGCTGGAGAAAAAGGGTATTTTGGAACTTCCAAAGATACCCGAAGGGTGTGTCCATAATGGTCATATGTTCTACATCAAGGTCAAAGATATACAAGAGAGAACAGAGCTGATCGAGTTTTTGCTGGCACACGGTGTGCAGGCAGTTTTCCACTATGTACCGCTCCATAGTGCGCCCGCAGGAGTAAGATTTGGACTGTTTTGCGGAGAAGATAAATATACAACAAGCCAAAGCGAGAAGTTGATCCGGCTGCCAATGTACTATGGACTTACATCGATAGAGATAAAGAGTGTGATCGAGGCGATCAAAGACTATTTTGGTCAGTCGAAAAAATAGTTGCACGAGGAGACTGTTTGCAAAAAATAGCAATTACGGGTCATAGCGGTTTTATTGGAAGCTATCTTTTTGATGATTTCAAAGAGAAGTATAGGTGTCAAGGGATTTCTAGGTCAATGGGGATTGATATTGGCAATTACGAAGAGCTTGAAGGGTTGGATTTTGATCCGGAGATTATTATACATGCCGCAGCTACTGCAAATGGAAACTTTGAAGAGAATTTTCAAAATAATGTCATAGGAACTCTAAATATCTGCAAATATGCCAAGGCAAAAAAAGTGAAGCATCTCATTCTTATCTCTTCTATTTTTGGAATTGACAGAGAAGAGAATGGGTATTTTAATGCCTACGGTAAAACAAAAAAAATCTCTGAAGATATGGCTAAAGCGTTTTGCGAAGAAAACGGTATCAAGCTCACTATCTTGCGATGTGCACAAGTGTATGACGACAGAGGGGTTGCGAAGAGCGCTCAGGCAATGCTCTACTACTTTATAGAGACCATACGAGACAAAAAGAGTATTTCACTTTTTGGAACAAAAAATCCACTGAGAAACTATATCCACATTGATTATTTGACGGCAATTATCAAGGATGTTATAGAAAAATCCAGATATGGAACTTTTAATATAGTGGAGAATAAAAATCATACGATCGCAGAGATTGCCTATATGATTTTTGATCTTTTAAGATTGCAGCCAAATATTACTCTGCTTCAAGATAAGCCCGATATCCCATCCGTATATATACCTACAGATGATCGATATATCGGCGATATTCAATCTATCGCGCTAAGGGATGGCATCCAAAGGATACTCAATCATGGAAAATAAAACTTTTACTATTTTGGTGACCGGTGTAGGCGCCATCATCGGTTATGGATTGATCAAAAGTTTGAGAAAATCCAAATACAATTGCCGAATAATCGGAATTGATATATTTCATGATGCTGTCGGTCAGAAATGGTGCGATAAGTTTATACAAGGTGTCAGGGCTGACTCAGATCATTTTGTAGATTTCATTAACACCATCGTTTTGGAAGAGGGGATAGATCTTGTTATCCCAGGGATAGAGCAGGATTTGAAGGCTATGATAGAAAATTATGAACATTTAAATCATGCTTCAAAATATTCGCTCAACAATAAAGATCTCTACAAAACTTTTGATGACAAAAAACTTACCTATGGCTTTCTAAATGAGTCGATTGATCTCATTCCGCATATCAATTATTGTGATACTCTCTTTGGGCTTGCCGAAGATACCTTTGGACTCCCCTTCATACTCAAACAAGATATCTCCTATGCCTCTAAGGGTGTCGCCGTTATCAATAACCGAGAAGATTATGACTACTATATTGCCAAGTTTGGCGCAAAGTGTATGGCGCAAAAAAAGCTAGATATTAAGGACAATGAATACACCTGCTCAATTTTTGGGTTGAGCGATGGCAGTTTTGTAAATCCTATCTGTCTAAGAAGAGAACTCAGCCAAGAGGGTGCGACCAAAAAAGCTGTTAATGTAGATTTGGATGCCGAACTCTTGGAGACCATGACAAAAATATCTCAAAAATGCAAATTTGAAGGACCTACCAATTTGCAGTTTATCAAATATGATAACAAATATTTGCTTTTGGAGATCAATGCTAGAATTTCATCCTCGACCTCCATCAGAGAGTTGTTCGGTGTCAATGAAGCTGAGATGTGCATAGAGTACTTTTTGTTGCATAAGACACCTGAGCATAAAACCCAAAAATATGGCACAGTGATGAGATATATAGAGGATGCATTTTTTGATTGCAGTACTCTCTGATATCCACGGTAACCTGCCGGCTCTAGAGAGTGTCATGCGAGACATGGAAGCGTTTGGTGTCAATAAGGTGATATCTCTAGGGGATGTGTCGGGGTATTACCCATTTATAAATGAGGTCATTGAGATACTTAAATCCAAAAATACCGTCAATCTCATAGGCAATCACGACAGATATATTATAGATAATACTGACTGCCCCAGATCGACAAGTGCCAACCTGTGTTTGGCATATCAAAAGAGTGTGATTGGGGATGAAAATAGGCAATGGCTGGCAAGCAGCAGGCAAAATTTGCAAGTCGGTGATGCGAGTTTTGTGCATGGCGGATGGAATGACAATGAAGATGAGTATCTCTATTTTGTCAGTGAAAAATATTTTGATGGACACAGTGCAAAATATTTTTTTTGCGGACATACCCATGTGCAGAAACATTTTACTTTTTCCAATGGAAAACACTTCATCAATCCGGGCTCTGTCGGGCAGCCTAGAGATGGGCTAAATAGCGCGGCTTATGCTCTATTTGATCCCGAAAGCGGAGAGATAACTCTTCGAAGGGTTGTCTATGATATTGATAAAGTTGCAAATAAAATGAGAAGTCTCGGCTTTGAGGAGAAATTTTTTGAAAACCTCTACAGTGGAACACGCATCGGGGGCAAAATAGACACGATTATAGTTGGTTAATCGCGTCTATTGTCTCTATTGAGCAGTTTTAAAAGCATCTTTGCGCTCTGCTTCCATGTCAACCAAGGCATATCATCAGATTTGGGATGATTGTCATTTTGATATAGCTCGATCCACTCTTCAATAGCTT